>DASRIZ010000052.1:0-18507 GCA_035649735.1 Blastocatellia bacterium
CTGATAGTCACAAGTGGAAGCGCTCAAGCGGTGGTCGATTATTACGATGCGATGTGTGACCAGATGCGGTCAACCGAAGCAGACGAGTTGGCTGCCTCGTCCGCTCCTTAAGCGACCTCAGCCGCGTGCTGCTTCAGCATCGACCTAGGTTGAAGTTGAAATACCACACGACTGAAAGCCGGTGGTATCTAGTCCGAGCGCGTCCACCCATTCGGTCAAGTTTATGAGCGCACTCTACATCAAACTCGTCGAATCAAAGTATTGACATCGTTAAGTCGTTATGTTTGAATCCTGCTACCGAAGTTCAAAAAGCCCTCAGAGTTGTATCGAGAGTCAGGTATCGTGCGTCGGCTTAGTCCTCACTAGCTGACGAGGCTTTGAGTTTAAGCCTCCGCATACCTGGCGGATTTCGGACCAAGCCCCTCATTGGTTTTAAGACTGATCTCCGACATCAAGCAGTGACTGTCTGTGACGAGACGATGCTGGCTGGTGGGCTCCCTGTTGTAAAAAAAGTTTGAGCCGCGCCTGGCGGGTGGGAACGCGTCAAGTCCTGTAACAGCACCCCGAGTTTGTGAGTCGACTTAAGGTTGCCACCGGCAGACCTTCAACTGGAGGCAGGTATGAAGCGCGTCCTTACTCAAACATCATCCAAATCCCTCATTGTTCTTATCCTTTTCTTTTTGTGCTCGGCACAATCCTCATTAGCGACTACCGTCATAATCCCGTCAGATGACGACATGTTGATCGGAGCGCGCGCGATTCTGAGAGGCAAGGTTGTTGGAATCGAAAGCAGCTTCGAACAACAGAGCGGTCGAATATTTACTTACATCACCGTAAAAGTGCAGGAAGTGTATAAAGGCCGGATCGCCGAACGGAAGATTGTGCTCAAGGAGCTGGGCGGTCAGGTCGGAGATCGAGCCAGTGTGATATTTGGGAATCCTCGTTTTAAAAATGGCGAGAAGGTGCTTCTTTACCTGGATACCTGGGCCGACGGAAGCCTTCGCACTTATCAGATGTTCCTAGGCAAATTTAACATCGAGAACGACCCGACAACCGGCGAGGAGATAGCGTTTCGAAGTTCGCCCGATGACAACACCACTATCCTTCAGCATAAGATGCACGGACACAGCGCGCCTGGGCCGTCTACCGAACGGCAAGTGTTGAGAAGATATACCCGGATGATCCGGAATCGTCTTGCGGCGAACTGGCAGCGGTCTCTTCAGTTTGAATCGGAGTTCTATGCCAACAAGCCGCTGCTTTCGGAGCCAACGGAGTACAGATCGATTGCCGGGACCGGAGAAGTTTCTCCTGATTTCACCTTCTTAGGCCCGTTTCGCTTTTTCGAACCGGACACCGGCCTTCCGGTCCTGTTTTCTCTCAATCCTAATCCGTCCGGCGAACCGGGAGTTCCCCAGGTAGTTTTGAGCGCGGCCGATGTAATTGCGGCCGGCGCCGCCTGGTCAAACGTCTCAGGATGTTCTCTACAGATGTCCTATAGCGGACCGCTCAATCAATGCTATTTGGGGACTGGTATCCCGGGCATCCACGTAGTATCAAACAATTGTGACGGGCGGAACGGAGCTACCTCTGGTTGCGCAAGCATCCTGGCGTGGGGCGGCGTGAGCCAAACCGGATTCCAGAGCCGGACGATAAACGGCACAACCTTTAGTCAGTCGATTCAGGGCTTTGTATCGATGAACCCCTATTCGGCTTGCAATTTGGGCAACCACTGCAACGTTCAGGAGATCCTTACTCACGAAATAGGTCATGCGCTCGGGTTGGGGCACTCGCAATTCAACGACGCGACAATGGCTGCGTTCGCGCACTTCGACGGTCGTTGTGCTTCCATACGCGCCGACGATATTGATGGTATCAGGGCAATCTATCCTGGGTCGGGTGGAGGAGGCGGACCGCTATCAGTTGTCACTTCATCGCTCGCCGGCGGAACAGTCGGGTCGGTATACAGCCAATCCTTAACTTGTTCGGGAGGCACCGCACCTTTCACGTGGAGTCTTGTTGCGGGGCAGGGCACGTTACCCGCAGGTCTGAGTCTGAGTGGCGCTGGCCTCATTTCAGGAACGCCCACCGCGTCCGGAACGTCCAACTTCACGGTGCGGGTGACGGACAACCCGGGAGCGACGGCAACCAAAGCGTTGTCGATTGTCGTTAGCGCGGGAGGCGGTGGCGGGCCGCTGAATTCCGAGTTCGTAACCCAGACCGTCCCGACAAACGTCCAACCGGGTCAGCAATTCGTTTCCAACATGCAGTTTAGAAACACAGGCACGACGACGTGGAACGGGTCTGCTTACTTTTTCGCATCCCAGAACCCGGCGTTAAACCAGACTTGGGGAGGCAACGGCGTTTCTCTGCTCGGCTTTGTTGCAGCGCCCGGGCAAGTGATGAACGTAGATTTCACTGCAACCGCCCCGACAACGCCAGGCGTTTATAACTTCCAGTGGCAGATGTATCAAAGCGGCGGCGTCGGCTTCTTCGGGCAAATGTCGACGAACGTCGCGATTCAGGTTGGCAACCCGACTCCGCCCGCCGGTGCGACTATCGGCATTTACAAGCCGGCGCTTGGAGGTTTCTTCCTGCGAAATTCCAACTCAGTCGGCTCCGCCGATATCGTATTCAGCTACGGACCGGGCAATGCTGGCTGGGTTCCCCTAGTGGGAGATTGGAATGGAGACGGCGTCGACACAGTCGGATTGTATGTTCCAGCGAGCGGCATGTTCTACGTGCGTAACTCCAACACGTTCGGATCCGCCGATGTCGCGTTCACCTATGGCCCTGTCGGCGGGTCCTGGATACCAGTTGTTGGTGACTGGAACGGAGATGGGGTAGATACAATTGGGCTCTACAATCCAGGAAACGGAGCGTTCTATCTCCGCAACTCCAACAATACTGGCGTAGCGGATATCACTTTCACTTATGGCCCGGCGAATGCGGGTTGGATTCCTGTCGTGGGAGATTGGAACGAAGACGGAGTAGATACGGTTGGATTGTACAATCCGAACAACGGAGTGTTTTACCTGCGTAACTCCAACACGACTGGAGTGGCGGATATTACTTTTACCTATGGCCCTGCAGGCGCGGGCTGGGTACCTATTGTCGGCGACTGGGACGGCGATGGGGTCGACACTGTAGGACTATACAACCCTGCGGGTGCTACTTTCTTCCTGCGAAATAGCAACTCCGTGGGTACGGCAGATGTGACGTTCGGGTATGGCGTTCCGGGGGATCAGCCAGTCGTCGGCAAGTGGCAATGAGGTTAAACGGACGACCATCTATATCGTTCATTGTTAGCGGAGGGCAGGCTTTTTCAAGATGAGGATCAAGCCTGCCCTCTCTGTTTCAAGCGGACTGAAACGAAGTAAGCTACCCGAAACTGGTTTTGAGGCTTAGCCTAAAAGGGCTCCGGAAACTGCTAGGGTGCAAGCATACACGCGATCACATCCTGGTGGTTATCCCAACCCTGCTCTTGGAGGAGGATAATACGCAGGCCCGTAAGATTCTGAACTTGAGATAGCACCCAGGGAAGTGTAGACAGGGAGACCCCATAGCCAGGCCTCCACTTGTAATCGCGATAGCCGAAACCCGTGCGGTGATACTCATGTAGCACTTCACTGACCTGATCTTGCTCCAACCCGTAAAAGCTCTCTGTAAGAATCCTCTTAGCGGCACAGCGGCCCTGGGTTGTGAAAATCAAAATTCCGCCCGGAGCCAAAAGCGAACGGAAGAGTTCTAAGAACCCGCGCCAACGACCTTGATCCAGGTGCGTAAACAACGATCCGCACCACACGAGATCGAAGCGGTCCTCGATCACAACTTCCTCCGGAGATTCTTTGGAATAGACTGGAATTGCTTTAAAGGTCGTTGCGCAGAAATCGACACCGTCCTGGTCGAGATCGCAGGCGGTTATCCGAGCTTCGGGAAAGACTGCCCGCACTACTCGAAGGACGCGGCCGTGTCCGCATGGAAAATCGAGGACTGCACGAAGAGTGTCCTTCTCTGCCGCAAGCATAGCGAGCCGTATGCATTGAAAGGCTGAAACTCCAACCCCAAAGTAGTGATCTCGGTTTCCCCAGTGCATTGCGTCGTTAGGAGAAATCTCATCGCTCAGGTTGTGTTTGATTAAGTTAAGGAACTGTTCCGTGGGCGGCAGTTTACCCATCCGAACTGCGGCGACTCCGGGATCGCCGGGGTCAACGCCTTCCGCTACAACTCTCTTGAGTATGTCCATATAAAATGACTCTTATGTTGCATAGTGCTCGGGACAGACGCTAAGGCGACAACCGTTAACTCTAAGGTATTTGCTTGAGATGAGCAAATTCGCGGCGCACGAAGTCATTTGAAACACTCTTTTTGTGGGTTGATTTTGAGCGTTTCATTTAAGGTAGTTATTCCTGCGACGGTGTTCTATAATTTCGGGCCACACTGCCTAAATCATGACAATTACTTTGGGCCATTTAGACAAAGATAGCTCAACTACGGAACCTAGACCTAACAGGGTCCAGAGGACCAAACGCGAACCCTGCATCAGCAGTTCGGAGATGTTGCCCTTAATTACTGTCATAACTGTCAATTACAACGGCCGTCGTCACTTGCAACGCTGTCTTCCTACACTCTTGGTAACAACCGACATAGATTTTGAAGTGATAGTGGTGGACAACGGATCAAGCGACGGAAGCCTTGAGTGGCTCCGCGATAGCTATCCGGGAGTACGTGTTATTGCGCTGGACCGTAATCACGGTTTTGGAGAGGCCAACCGTCTTGGCGTTGAGGCCGCTCGAGGCGCCTTCGTTGCATTCTTGAACAATGATACGGAGGTTGAGCCGAACTGGCTGACGGTGTTGCTCGAGGTTCTCGAGTCCGACGACGAAATAGCAGCTGTGTGCTCTACGCTAAGGCTGCTCGATCATCCTGATGTGCTCAACGCACGAGGCGGCGGAATGTCGAAACTAGGATACGGGTTCGATCGCGATTTCGGGGTTCCTTTTGAGCGTGATTTCGAACGACATCGAGACGTGCTGTTTCCTACCGCCGCGGCGATGCTGATGCGCAAGGAAGATTGGGAATGGTGTAGGGGATTCGATCGAGCCTTTTTTATGTATCACGAAGATGTGGATTTGGGGTGGAGACTGTGGTTACTGGGAAGGCGAGTGGTGGTCTGCGGCGAATCGATTGTCTATCATCTCTTTGGCGGCACCACAAAAACAGTTAGAGGGTCTGGATGGCGAGCGAATCTTGGCATGCGCCACAATGTTCGCACGCTAATCAAGAATTACGAAATCAAGAACCTACTGGTCGCGTTAAAAGGAGTCGTCGGCAGGTGGGTTCGGCATCGGCAGTTTAATCAAGCAATAGGAGTATTGAGTTGGAACCTCATGCACCTGCCGGGAACTCTACGGCAGCGACGATGGATACAGAAGAGTCGCGTTCGATCCGACCGGGAGCTGTTTGATCGAGGCTTGATTGAGCAGTTCAAGTTTCCCCCTCCCTCACCCGAACCACCTCGCGCGGATATAAATGACGCAGCGCGAGGATTGATCTCGTCTCCAGTCTTATTGCCTGGAGAACACTCGTCGTTGGGAAGGCTCGGCTATGGCTGGTATGGTAGAGAAAAACACTCTGACACCTGGATTCGATGGATCTGCGGACATGCGAGATGCTTTTTGCAGACAGCGCCCGGTGAGCGCGGGTATCTGCGGGTGAAGGTTCACATCCCTTCAAATGCCGGCGTGACTCGGACCGTAGCTGTGCGATGCAACGGTGCGCAGACGGCTCATAACCTGCAGAGCAATGAATGGGAGACGATCCGCCTGCCGGTTACCACCGATTCTGACGGTCTTTTGGACGTCCATGTGATTTCGCCCGAGTGGATTCCTCATCATACTTCCTTTCACAACTTTGATTTTCGCAGACTAGGGTGCAGGGTCAAAGAGATCCGATTTGAAAAGGAGCAAGCGCGCGCCCAGATAAGTCACCGCAGTGCCTCAGTGATTATCCCAACTTTTAATCGCTGGACTACGTTGCAGGAAACGCTCACGGCGCTCGAGCGGCAGACATGGCGAAACTTCGAGGTGCTGATCGTGGACGATGGCTCGACGGACGGAACGTCAGAGCGCCTTTGTGATTGGACAAGTCGGAAGCAGGATGAGGTAACCTTCAAGAGTTTCCGGCAGCGCAATCTTAAACCGGGTCAGGCGCGTAATCACGGATTGCGATATGCAACGGGCGATATCGTGATATTTATCGGTGATGATACTATCCCCGACCAGAACTTTGTTGAGAGACATATCACGAGGCACAACGAGATGGGTGAAGCCTGTGCGGTGCTGGGATTCACTGACTGGCACCGCGAAAGGATGCGCGTTACGCCCTTTCTGGAGTTCATAAACACCGACGGGCCACAGTTCGGTTACGGGCATTTTCAGGACGGGGACGATGTGCCTTTCAGTTGTTTTTATACCTCGAACGTATCTGTTCCGCGGGCGATTCTGGGAGAGGAACCGTTTCATCCCGCATTTGATTTTGTCAACTGGGAAGATGTCGAGCTAGGCTATCGCTTGAGCTTGCGGGGCTTGCGTATCGTCTACGATTCCGGAGCACGGACCAAGCATCTCCATCCGATGAACATGTTTGCGTTTTTCAAGCGACAAGAGCAGATCGGTGAGAAGATGCGAGTAATACTGAGCCTGCACCCTGAATTGGAACAAAGCGAATCCATGCCTACTGCGAAACCTGCTTCAGGCGTTTACATGGCCTGTCGAATCGCTCGCTGGCTCCTGCCGTTACTAAATTTCTTAGACGCCCGTAGAATAACGCTCCCGGTTCGAGTCTATCGCGCGATCTCATATTCGGGAATATTCAACGGCAGGAGAAAATCCCGCTTACTTGAGCAGCAACAGTGAGAAGGTCTTGGGGCAAAACCCGGGTAGTGCCTTGCTGAATCCCATCAATCATCAAATCTGCTTCGCAACGCCTCGGCGCCTCGTGCCCTCAGCCTGGCACGAGCATATTCCTTTTGCAATGTATCTAGTGTCAATCTTAAAGCCCAAAATGATTGTCGAGCTGGGGACTCACTTTGGCGAGTCCTACGGGGCCTTTTGTCAGGCTGTTAAAGAGCTGAGCCTTGATGCGCACTGTTATGCGATAGACACCTGGGAAGGAGATGCGCACTCCGGATATTACGGACCTGAAGTCCTTGCCGAACTTCGTGCTCATAATGCGCTTTTCTATGAGAGTTTTTCTCGTCTGATCCAGAGCACCTTTGACCAGGCTTTGGATCACTTCAACGACGCGACAATCGATCTGCTTCACATCGATGGTTATCACGTGTACGAAGCAGTTAGACACGACTTCGAAGCGTGGCTTCCGAAGATGAGCTCGCAAGGCGTGATGCTGCTCCACGATATTAATGTGCGAGAAGGTGACTTCGGAGTGAGACGGCTTTGGGATGAAATCAAATCGAAGTATCGGCATTTCGAGTTCATACACGGACATGGCCTGGGCATTCTGGCATTAGGAGAGATAAATTCTCCGGAGTTTGAAGAGTTGGTGGAGGCGACTGATGAGCAGATCGCGACGATTCGGGACTTCTTCTTCCAACTAGGCAATAGACTGGATCTGACGATTGCCAACGAGAACAAGGCCAACACATTGAAGCTGCAGGCGGACCAGTTGTCTGAGCTGAACCAGATGATAAATGCCCTTCGGGAAGACCGCGAACGCTATAAGCAACTTGTCGCGGAGCTCGAACAGAAAATCCAAAATCTGTCATTGCAGGGTTCAGAGCGCGAGCGGAGATTTCAGATTGTCTTATCCCAGTTGGCAGACAAAGACCGGGCAATTGGATTGGCCTCCAGGCATCTGGAAAGGCAACAGCAAGCGATTCAGTATCTTTCAGCGAAGCTGGAAGACAATGAGGAGTCCGTGCGAGCCCTCTTGAGGCAGGTGTCTGAGAAGGAGAGTTTGGCTTCCTCGCTTTCGCTTCGCCTAGCGAATGGGGAATCTCAAAATGAGCAGGTCAAAAGGGCCGGGTTGAGACGCTCCCTTGTGCGCTGGATTGGCCGCCGCTGACTTGCACTAATGAGCCGTTATCGCAATTTATGGCAATTCTTAGAGGAGAGTCTATGAAAACACGCTGCAACAAAACAACGATTGTAATCATCTTGCTGGCAGCTTGCATAACCGCCGCGTGTCGCGGTGAGGACAGGAAGTCAGAACCCCTTCCCGGTGCGGCTCAACCCGTTGGAAAAACAACAAAGATTGGAGCATACGATCCCGCCAGTTCCGCGTTCTTTCTACACAATAGTACCTCATCGGGAACCGCGGAAACGATTGTGACGTTCGGTGCGCCGGGCGATGTTTCTTTGGTCGGAGATTGGGATGGAAACGGTACTACGACCATCGGAATCTACAAGCCAAAAAGTTCGACGTTCTATCTGCGCAATAGCAATGCAGCCGGCGATCCAGATGTAATCGTGGCGTTTGGAGCGACAGGCGACGTTCCTGTCGTAGGAGACTGGGATGGGAATGGCACAACGACGATCGGAGTGTGGAAACCAAAGACTTCTACCTTCCACCTCCGAAATGCCAACACCGCCGGCAACGCTGATATCGTGGTGGGCTTTGGAGCGCCGGGCGATGCCCCAATCGTCGGGGATTGGGATGGCAATCGCACTATGACGATTGGCGTCTATAAGAGGACGAGTTCGACTTTCCACTTGCGAAACAGAAATGAGCCAGGCGATGCGGACATTGTCGTACAGTTGCCACTTGATGGTGATAACTCGAAGGCCGTTCCTATAACTGGTGACTGGGACGGAAACGGCAGTATGTCGATTGGAGTGTGGCGATCCGGCACATTCTATTTGCGCAACAGCAACACACCGGGTCCGGGCGAGATAGTGACGACCTTTGGACTGCCCTCGCATACGCCGCTGGCGGGAAACTGGGATGGTAAGTGAGCCCGCGGATTCAGTTCAACTGACGCATTGCGCGAATCGCGGCGTAGGCGCCTAGAATCATCAGGAAAAGAAACGTTCCACCTGAGATTACAAGGCCAATCAACAATGCCGAGGGTCTGTATCGAAGCACCACTCGATGCTCTCCTTCCGGCAGTACCACACCGCGAAATGCATAGTTAGCTCGCAAGACCGGTTGCTCCACATCATCAACGTAGGCTTTCCATCCGGAGCCCCACGAATCGTTGATCACCAGCATTGCGGCGCGTGACGTTGTGGCTAAGATTTCAACATCATTCAGCTTTTCGCTAACGATCGTCGCATTCCACTCAAAACTTGGAAGCCGAGATTGGTCTGAGGCCAGGCCCGTCTGCGCTGCTGTTTGCTCTCCGATTACGATGGCCGCTTCGCGCACATTGAACTTTTGATCTATTAGCATCCTGAGCGATTCCGGTCCATCAGGAGCAGCCACGACGCGCGGCACTAGAAACGCACGCGGGAGAGCACGGCCGACCTTATATATCCAACCATCCTCGCCTTCATAAACCGTGCTCAATGTGCCGTCGCGAAGTGCGTCGCCTCCGTGAATGTCGCGGGGCACTACGTTTGGCGGAGTGATCAGAAAACCCACCGAAATCTTTTCCAGCAGATTGATCGGTAGCGTGTCGTGATAGAAGTACGGCCGGTAAGCCGGCGGAATGTCCCGGGCGAGCGAGCCTTGTTCCACCGTTCGCCAGAGCGCCGCGGTTGGAAGCGGCAATAATGATTCGTAACCGCCGCCCGAGCGAAGATCGAAATTCGCAGACACTTTGCCCGCGAAGACCGGAGGCCACCAAAGACCCTCCGGATGTCTATAGTAAACCGGCAAGATACGGTAGCTTCCTTGCACGTTCTTCAGGGTTTGAATAAGTTGAGTCTCGGGGAAGAGCCATTCCGCTTTCGCTGGTTGAACAGGGGTAATTGCACGCGCGAACGAAATCAATTGAGCTGCCTCGACAACCACCACCACACATGCAGACAGGAAAACAATGATGCGTAGACGCTCGGTTCTCGAGATGAGCCGGCCAAGTTCAGACATGCCGGAAGCCGCGAGCACGGCCATCCCGAAGCAGAAGAGGTAGAGGCCCGCGTGCGGATGTAAAGTCCCGAAGAACGGAAGCGTCAATCGAAACACTCTTATGAGTGGGTCAAGACCCAGGGCGAACCCGAGTGAGAGAAGGCAAACGACCACGGCCAAAACAACCGGTGCGCTTCGACGGAACAACCTTCTAGACGCTGGTACGAGAGCGGCCAGAGCAAACAGCAACGCGATTACACCTGTGTACGCGAAGCCTGCAAAATCCGCCGGTCTGCCGGCGGGTCCTTCCGCGCTCTCAGGAGATATGAGCGCACCCGCGAAAGCCTTGACCGGAATTGCTTCGCCAATCTGGTAGTCAAGTGTCGATGGCGCACGGTGGACTAAAGGGAGCTGCTTGATGAATGGCAGCCAATAGGCGGCGCCCAACATTAACACCAGAATCGCGCTACATGCTGGCAGTAACAAACAGATGAGGGCAGACCGACGGTTTCCGTTACTTATGAACCTCGCCGCTGCAAAAATCGCAAGGCCTCCATACCAACAAACAAGGACCAGAACGCTCAGATAAACATAGTGCAAACTACCAGTGAGAAGCGCCATGGCCGATGCTGCTCCCGCTGCAATGGCCCATTTGAAAGATTGCTTGCGAATAGCTTGAGTCGCTGCGAGCAGCATCACAGGGAACCACGCGGCGGCAAGAGCCACATGTTCCAATATCAGCCAAAACGCGTTGTGACCGTTTAGCTCCCAAACCATTCCGCCCAGGATCGCTCCCATCACGCTAACGCCCCAAACGCGCAGCAGCGCATACATACCGATGCCTGACATCAACAAATGAGTGAACAGGAGAAAGTCATGTTGGCGAATTGGATCCAACACGACCATCACCAACAGTCTCGGCGGATAAAGCCATCCGTTTAGGCCAAGCTCCAGCAGCGGGACGCCGCCGAAGCTATACGGAAACCACATCGGTAGTTGACCGTTGCGAATTGCGTTTGTAGCGAAAACGGAGTTGGGATAGAACGTTTCGGCGTGATCTGTCTGCGGATAGCCCAGCCCTGTAATCTCGGGATTTGTCGGAGTGATGCCCGTCCAGGGATACTGGGCATACATATGAGCGGCTACCATGCTAAAGGACTTGCCGGTCAACAGTGGAGCGAACAGCACTACAGTAAAAAGGAAAATCGCCGCGGCGGCTCCCGCATGCTCCCGGTTTTTCCAACCGCTCCCGACGGTGCGCCACAAGCGCATTACCTTGCTCTTCTTCCCGTCCGGCGGCTCTGGAGTTGTTTGCATGCGTCCTAGGGCTCTTTGTCGATGCCGACCTGATGCATCACTATGTACTGCGGCCGATCTCTTACCTCTGTGTTTATCCGCCACATGTACTCACCTATGATCCCAAGCATCAGCATCTGCACGCCGCCTAAGAATAGCATCGTGATCATCAAGGAAGGCCAGCCCCATTCGCCGATACCCAAAACAAGTTTGTCAAACAGCACGATGATCGCCCCCACGAAGGCAATAGTAGAGATGATCAGGCCAAGATAGGAGCTTAGTCGCACAGGCAAATATGAAAACGCCGTAATGACATCCAGCGCCGATTTGATTCGCTTGCCCAGCGGCCACTTTGACGTTCCGAACCGGCGAGACTCACGTCGATAGCCAACACGCGCCTGACGAAAACCCATCCAGTAGATTGTCATGAAAGTAATGCTGTTTTTGTCGCGAATCTTACGGAACACATCCACGACTTTTCGATCAAACAACCCGCAGTCCATTCCGTGATCCGGAAGATCGGCCAATGCAAGGCTGCGAACAAGACGATAGAAAAGGCTGGCTAGCAACGTTTTGCTCCACGGATCGTCGCGCTGTTCCCGTACTCCCCATACAGTGTGATAGCCTTCCTGCCACAAAGCCACAAAGCGGCGAAAGAGCTCAGGCGGATCCTGAAGGTCAGCCGAAATCGAAATGCACGCATGACCGCGCGCGTAATCAAAACCCGCCTTTATGGCCGCATAGCTGCCGAAATTCCGCGACAATTGGATGACACATACGCGCGGGTCATTCTCCCGCACGGCCATTATTCGCTGGACAGTTGCGTCGGTGCTTCCGTCATCTATAAAAATGATTTCCCAATCGAATTCGGATAAAGAATCCGTCACGCCTTTCACCGCGTCATAAAATGGCAGGACGTTTTCTTCTTCATTCATCGCGGGTACGACTATTGAGATCAAACGTGTTCCTGCCATCAAGATGCCTCCTTATCTCCGAGTGCACGCGAAAGCCCGTCTGTTAGCGAAACCATTGGCCATTCGCCAAGGACGTTTTTCATCAGTTCGTTTGATCCCATCACATCAACCGACTCTTGTCCCGATTCTTCAAAAACAGGCTGGCACCGAACCGCGCGGCCGATCTCCTCCGCCAGCTCGCGGATACTGACCACTCTATCGCCTGCTATGTTTATGGTGCCGGAGTAAGAAGCATCTATAGCGGATTCGACGGCGCGAGTCACGTCGTCAACATAGACCGGCGTCAAACGGGGACGGTCATCTTTGTTGAGCCGAATGACCTGTCCCTGGCGAATTTTGTCTGCGAGCCTGGGGATCAGACGATTAGTCTGGCCGGGGCCGTAAGGCTGAAAAAGCCTGACTATACACGGCCGAAGATAATCAGAGTACGTTTGCACAAGCATCTCCGCAACGCGCTTTGTAAGCCCATAGTAGCTCACGGGCGCGGCGGCGTCGGTCTCCTTGCACAGACCAATGCGCCGGCCATATACATCGCCGGTAGAAGCCAGTACGAACTGGTGGGCTCGCGCCCGGCGCCCGTAATCCAGAAGTTGTTGTGTGGTGCTTGTGTTGACTGCCCACAGCTCGTTTGCCGCTTCCGGGAAAGTAACGTTTGCCTGCGCAAGATGGATAATGATGTCTATCTCGGCGGGCAGAGCACTCACATTCAAAGTGCGACCCAGGTCCATCACAAATACATGGGCCGTCTCGCTCTGTGCTGCCCGTTGCGGATCGCGGTCTACGGCAAACAGTTCGTGAGCGTTAGACAGACGTGATACAAGATGCCGGCCGATAAAACCGCTTGCGCCTGTGACGAGTATTCTCATGGCAACGGCTCGCGATCGACGAACAAGCGGTTCCACCACTCGAAGGACATCAGCGACCAGATTAAGAAGCGATTATCATGCCTGTCGTTCAGATGATCATCGAGGATCTTTTCAATGTAGGAAGGCTGAAAGTAGCCGCGACCGGCCGCACGCGGACTGAGTATAAGATCGCGTATGTAGCTTATCGCGCTCTGCTTGTACCACGATGCGTCCGGAGGGGTGAAGCCTTGCTTCCGTCGTTGCAGAGTCTCGTCCGGCAGCAAGCCGCGCATCGCTTGCTTGAGTACGATCTTACTTTGTCCCTCCTTCAGCTTGAACTCCGATGGTATTCGGGCAACCGCGTCCACCAAGTCGTTATCCAGGAAGGGCACCCGGCCCTCTACTGAATGCGCCATTGCCAGTTTGTCGTCGACTATCAACAGCCCATTGAGAAAAGTCTTGAAATCGAAGTACAGCGCTCTATGAAGAGGATCGAACCCATCAGCTCCCTTAAGCGCGGTACGAAAGCTATCGAACGTCGAGAAGTCGCCGAGGGAGTGGTTGATCTCTTCGGTGAAAAGCCCGCGCTTCTCCTGATCTGTCAGGAACCGAATACATTGCCGATAATACTCCGTCTCAAAACTTCCGCCCTCCAATCCGAGCACCTGGGCGTAACGCCAGGGGTAACCGGCAAAGAGTTCATCGCCGCCCACCCCTGACAGCACCACCGTTACGTAGCGGCGAATCATCTCAGCCGTGTAGTACACCTGATAGCTGATGCCCACGCGAGGTTCATCAAGGTGCCATACGACGCGCGGCAACGCCGGAGCCATTGCCTCCGGACCGAGTTCCAGCTCGTGATGTATCGTTCCGAGCCTGCGCGCAAGGCTGTCGGACTCGTCTCGCTCATCAAAGTAGAGTTCCAGATCGCTTGCGCCTTTCGGCACATCGAATCCGCACGTAAAAGTGTGCATATTAGGGATCTTTCGTGCGGCCACTGCCGAAATTGCGCCGGTGTCCATGCCGCCGCTCAAGTAGGTGCCAAGCGGAACATCGCTCACTAGCTGACGCGTCACCGCCGTCTCAAAAATCTCCCTCAGACGTCGAGCCCATTCATCAACGCCGAGGCGACCATCGGGTTGAAAACTCAGATCCCAGTACTGCCTCATCTTGCTCTCGCCGTCTTCACAAACGAGATAGTGACCCGCCGGCAGCAGGTTTACGCCCTCGAAAAAGGTCCGTTTTCCGAACGTATTCTGAAAAGTAAAATGCTCGGCCAAAGCAAAAGGGTCGACTGAGACTTTGAAGTCGGGCAGCGCTAGGAATGCTTTTACTTCTGAGGCGAATGCCAGAGTTTTCCCAATCATCGCGTAGTACAGAGGCTTGACTCCAAAACGGTCACGAGCCAGCAAAAGGCGGCGATGTCTCTCGTCCCAGAGCGCGAATGCGAACATTCCATTAAGCTCGCCAATAAAGCTGGGACCCCTCTCTTCGTACAGATGGATTATTACTTCGCTGTCGGTCTCGCTTCGGAACCGATGACCTCGGTCGACCAAACCCGGACGCAGGTCTCGGTAGTTGTAAATCTCTCCGTTGAAGACCAGCCATATGCTCTCGTCTTCGTTGGGCATCGGGTTGCGCCCACGGGTTGATAGATCGATTATGCTCAGGCGCCGATGACCAAGCCCAATAGGACCGTTGACCCAGAGTGCGTTGTCGTCTGGACCGCGGTGTGCGATCAACTCGGACATGCGCTGGATCTGGGCCGCGGAAACCGGCTCGCCGGCAAGGCTAAATAGTCCAGCAATCCCACACATACTTTTTGGCGCTTTGTTCGGAGGAAAGGACCAAGGATTAAAGATTCAAAAACCGGCGACGGCTCCACCCTAAGTAATGCGACTTAAACGGCGCGCGCTGATCGAGTCTGTTCTCGCCAGGCTATGACGCGGCTCATTCCCTCCGCCACCGTAGTGGTCGTAACGAAGCCGAGCATCTCGCGCGCCTTTGCCGGATCGCCCCAGCGGCGGGTTACCAAACCCAGGTCCATCATCTGAAACTCAGGCTCCAGCTTCCCTTCTTTCCCACAGAGCCTGATCAACAAATAGGCAAGGTCTTTAAGCGTCGTCTCGGTGCCGCTGGCCACGTTGAAGAACTCGTTTTCAACGGGGCTCTTCATCGCCATAACGTTTGCACGCGCAACGTCCTCGACATAGACCAGATCGACGGTTGCCGAGCCGTCGCCGCGCACTATCGGCCGTTCGTCTGCGTCAATGCGATTGAGGAAATGCATAATAACGTCCATGTAAGCAGCTTCGTAAGGTTGGCGCGGTCCGTAGACATTCAAATATCGCAGGGCAACAAAACTCAAACCGTACTTCTTGTAGAAGGCGCGATAGAACTGCTCGGCGGCGATCTTCGAGGCGCCGTAAAAGAGGTCGTTGTTGAATGGGTGATTCTCATCGGTCGGCAAATAGAGCCCTTCGCCGTACACCGAAGACGATGAAGCCGCAACGATCTTCTTGACGCCGGCTTCTACGCAAGCGTCCAGCAAGTTGAACGTGCCGGTAATGTTGACGTCAAGCGACAGCCGCGGGTCTTCCTGGCAAAGCCGCAGCCATGCCGCAGCCTGATGGAACACGAAGTCTACGCCTCCGAGGGCCTCGCGCATCGCATCGCGGTTTCGAAGGTCGGCCTCTACTATCTGAACATCGCCGTGAGCGCGCGCCCAGTCCAGGTGCTCCACTTTGCCCCTGATGAAGCTGTCAAATGCAACGACTCGGGCGCCTTCTTTGATCAGCTCGTCAACGATGTGTGAGCCGACGAGACCGGCGCCGCCGGTCACCAGGATCTTTGAGCCGGATAAGTCCACGCTGAATCTCCCTTCACGGTCAAGCGCTCAGCTTCTTTTCACTCGAAAGGTCAATCGGTCTTCCCTGTTGTTTCAACGACAGCTCAGCGGCTTCCAACACCTTGACGACCCGGAGTCCACTCGATCCGTCAGTGAGTGGCCGCTCACCGCTTCGAACGCAGTCGATAAAATGTTGGCACTCGCTGTGAAGCGGTTCGCCAAATTGAAGCGTAGGAATCACCAGATCTCCAACCCGTAGCTTGAACTGAAACTCGGCAAACGTCTCGGGAGCTTCCAGAAAGTTATGAAGGTCAGAGATCCCCTTGTCGTACACTTGAATCTTGGCGTCGAGGCTCACGTCATCATAGACCAGCATCTTTTTGCTGCCGACCAGTGTCATCAACCGAATTTTCCGGGGATCGAGCCACCCAAGATGCAGATGCGCCCCCACGCCGTTTGGGTACTCAAGTGTCACGAAGACAACATCCTCGATCCCGTTGTGCAGGAAAGAAAACCCCCTCGCCGAAACTCGCGCTGGTTCCTGACCGAACCAGTAGTTCATGATCGAAACATCGTGAGGAGCAAAGCTCCAAAGCGCGTTTACGTCGTTTTGAATACGCCCCAGATTGACCCTTTGTGAATAGACGTAAAACAGTTTCCCTAACTCCCCACGATCGATGTACTGCTTGATTTCCTGAACGGCGACATTGAACTCGAAGACGTGACCCGCCATTAGCACGCGCTTTCCGCGCTCGGCCAGATCGATCAGGTCGCGGCATTGATCGGTGGTCCGTGCCATAGGCTTTTCGATGAAGACGTGCTTGCCGGCCGCCAGCAGGAAACTGCCGATCTCGTGATGAGTCCGGATTGGGGTTGCAATGACAACAGCGTCGATAAGCGGATCGCTCGCCACGTCGCGATAGTCGTTGATGACGCGGGCATTGGGACAGTAACGCTGCCGGAATGTCTCCGCCCGCTCGATGTCCAGGTCGCAAAGCGCTGCTATTTGGACCCCCTCGAGAGACGCAAGATTGCGAGCCAAATTCGGGCCCCAATAGCCCAGTCCGAGCATCGCGACGTTGACCATCATCCGGCCACCTCTCTTACCGCGCTCGTTACATACTCAATCTGTTCGCGGGTTAGCTCCGGATACATGGGTAATGAGAGTATCTCGCCGGTGACTCGTTCGGTGACCGGAAGAGACAACTTGCCGTGTCCTTGCTTTACATAAGCCGGTTGCCGATGTAAAGGAATCGGATAGTGAATGCCTGCACCGATGCCTTTGGACTGCAAGTGTTCAAGCATCGCAGTGCGGCGCGAGGTGCGAATGACGTAAAGATGATAGGCGTGTCGGACATCCGGCGATTCAAATGGAGTCTGTACATCGCAATCCGCAAGCAGCTCGTTGTAGAGCCGAGCGTGCGAGCGGCGAGCTTCAGTCCAGTCTTCCAGGTGTGGCAGCTTAGCTAGAAGGATGGCGGCCTGCAGCCCGTCCAGGCGTTCGCCGTAACCTATCTCGTCGTGTTCGTATTTTGTTGTGCGCCCGTGATCGCGCAGCTTTGCTACTTTCGCCAGCAGCAATTCGTCGTTGCCGCTGACAGCCCCGGCGTCGCCGTACGCGCCGAGGTTTTTGCCGGGATAAAAGCTGAAGCAAGCAAAGTCGCCTAGGGCGCCGCAGCGTGTACCCTGATATTCGGCGCCGACTGCTTGAGCCGCGTCTTCGATCAACAAGAGGCTGTGACGATTTGCGATTTCACGCAACGGTCCCATCTGCGCGGGTTGTCCATAGAGGTGCACGGGTACAAGCGCCCTGGTGCGCGGGGTGATGGCGTCTTCAACTCGATTTGGATCGATATTGTAAGTCTGAGAATCTATGTCAACGAAGACCGGGGTTGCGCCGGTGTGTGAAATGGCCTCGGCCGTGGCAATGAATGTATGCGCGGTAGTGATGACATCGTCGCCGGGTCCAACGCCTGCCGCCAACAAAGCCAGGTGTACGGCGGCTGTTCCTGAAGACACTCCCACCGCGCGTCGGGCTCCAACAAAAGGAGCGAACGCCCGCTCGAAGTCCGCGACTTCTTTGCCGAGAATGAAGCTTGTGTTGTCGACAGACCGTTGAATGGCCGCATCAATCTCAGACTTAATGCTGACGTATTGTGCTTTGAGGTCGACTAGAGGTATTTGAATAATTCAGTCTCCTTTGCTGGTGGCTCGCTCGACCTCGTATGCAGATAGCTCGCACACGTCCTTCAATATGCGCGCCGGATTGCCGACGACAACCTTTCCATCCGGAACATCTCTCACTACAACCGCCCCTGCCCCTACCAGCGCGTTGGGGCCGATGACTATGCCTGGCAGCACGGTCGCGTTAGCGCCAATCTTTGAACCGGGCATCAAGTGAGGCCCTCTTAGGTTCTCTTTTGCCTGCGGGCTGAGCGGATAGAGCGCATTGGTCAGAACGACGTTAGGTCCAACCCAGGTGTCATCCTCCAGCGTTGAGTATTCCGGGATAAACACG
>DASRIZ010000053.1:0-7206 GCA_035649735.1 Blastocatellia bacterium
CCGAGCATCCGGTCTACGGCATTGGATGCGATGAGCCCGCTTGCGGGCGAAGAAGAATTGGTGAGCACGACTACGCCCAATTGATCCTTTGGGAGAAATCGGACCGCCGATGTAAACCCGTCGATTCCACCCGAATGCGCAAGCGCCGGGTGGCCGCGATAGGAAGTTACGGCCCATCCCATTGCATAGCTCGAATAAAACGACTCGTCGTACTTCAGGTCGCCGCCCGCTACGATCTGCGGCGTGTGTGTTTCGGCCAGATTTTTTTCCGGGATAATCTGCCGGCCGTCGAATTTGCCTTTGCCCAGCTGCAGGAACAGCCAGCGAGTCATTTCGTTGACGCTCGAATTGATCGAACCCGCCGGGCCAATCGCGTCAATGTTGCGGAAGGGGATCTCTTTGACCTGCCCGTTCTCTTCCTGATAAGGCAGCGAAAAGTCGGACGTCTTTTGCGAATCGTTGACTGAGAAGTTGCTGGTCTTCATCCCCAGCGGATCCAGGAGCCGGCGGCGCACAAACTCTTCCCAGGTGCTGCCGGAGATGCGTTCGATCAGCACCCCGGCGGTCATAAACATCAGGTTGTTGTATTGATACCTGGCGTGCAACGGCCTGCTGGGTTCCAGGTAGCGCAGCCGGTCGTAGATTTCCTTGCGCGAGAGCGTCGAGCCGTACCACACCAGGTCGTGACGAGGCAGACCTGACTGATGAGTCACCAGATCGCGCGGGCGAAGCTGGGCGGTCGCGTAGGCGTCCTGCAGTCTAAAGTCCGGCAAGTAATCTCTCACCGATTTGTCCCAATCGAGCTTCCCTTCGCCCGATAGGATCGCCAACGAAGTGGCAGTGAACGCCTTCGAGCACGACCCGATCGCGAAAAGGGTGTCCGGCGAAACCTTCAATCCTTTTTTGACATCGCGGTAGCCGAATCCTTTCGCATAAACCACTTTGCCGTCTTTGACGATGGCTACGGCGAGGCCCGGCACGTGCCAGTCTTTCATCACCTGCTCAACAAAGCCGTCGAGGCCGTTGAGGTTCGCCGGGCCGTTCTGCGCTTGTAACGGCGCTGCCACGAGCAAACAAACCATCAGCAACGAAGCGAGTGGTCTAATCGCCAACTGTTTCATGTTCGTCTCCTTGTTTAAGGCTGCGCCTTTGGCAAAGGCTTACGCGGCAACTTCTCGTCGCGCATCGCGGCGTGATAAACAAAACTCGCAACAATTACCGCGGCCTGCTTCAAATCATCGGGCTGAATCGATTCGTAAACGTCGAGGTTAGTGTGATGAGTCCGCGTTTCATAATCAACCGGGTCCTGGATAAATTGGAAACCGGGCAAGCCGGCGTGATCGAAATCAAGGTGATCGGTGCCGCCGACACTCTGAATCGCCAGCGTAGTCGCGCCGAGGTAATGAAACGGCTTTAGCCAGCTTTCAAAGATCGGCCTCACGGCTTCGTTACCCTGCAGATACACGCCGCGAATTTTGCCCGTGCCGTAGTCGAGGTTAAAGTACCCGGCCAGCTTGTCGTGATCTGGTTTCAACTTCATAGTCGCAGGATCCCCAAAATGGTTCTTTACATAGGTCGACGACCCCAGATGACCGCCTTCCTCGCCGTCCCAGAGCGCGATTCTGATTGTGCGACGTGGCTTGACGCCGATAGTTTTCAATATCCGCATGGCTTCCATCATTACCACGCTCCCCGCCGCATTGTCCGTAGCTCCAGTGCCCGCGTGCCACGAGTCGAAGTGGCCTCCAAGCATTACCAGTTCGTCTTTCAATTTCGCATCCACTCCGGGCAATTCAGCGACGACGTTATAACCCGGTCCGGCGTCGTGGATGGTAACTTGAAGATTGATTTCGAGTTTGACCGGCAAGCCTTTCTCCGTCAGACGATGGATGCGGCCGTAGTGTTCTCGCGCCACGACAAAAGACGGCACCGCGAGTTCGGGGACCGGCAGCTTGTAGTTCGGTGAGTTCAAATCGAACCCGCCCGCATCCGTAGCCAGCAGATTGGTCGAATCGAGCGGGCTGGGACGCAGAAGCGCCGCGACACCTTCATCTACGAAGAACTTGCTGACGGTGGCACGTCGCGACAACCCGTCGCGACGCGTCTTGTCGGATTGAGCGTAGTTGGGAGCTTCGTAGCTGGTCAGGTTGTCCGGACTCTTATCGGTGGGATGAATCCGCTGCGCTCCTCGTCTCAACTCATCATCGGTGAAGCGTCTTGCGTCTGCTTCAAAGTGCGCTGCCGGTTTGTTGTCCGGCTTGCCCAGCATCACGATGGCGCCGCGCAGCTTGCCGCGATACTTCGGAAGGTCATCCGGTGAGTTTATTTCGACTATGACTGGCTGACCTGAGACCGTACCTTTGGTCGCCGGGCTCCAGGCCAGCGGATAGGCTACGAGGTGTTGGTATTGCGGCTCAGTCATCTCGACGTTGAATCGGTTCACAGTCCAGCCGCGACCGGTAAATCCGCCCGCTTCGAGCTGCGCCTTGCTAAGTCCCCAGGCGTTCATAGTCTTGACTGCCCACTCGGCGGCAGCCTTGTAATTCGGTGACCCTCGGAGACGCGGGCCGTATACGTCCGCAAGGTAGAACATCATTTCCATGATCTGCGAATTCTGAAAGGCTTCGGTCTTGATGCGCGCAATGACGGTTTGATCAACCGGCTCCTGGGCTCGCGCGTTGAATACCAAAGCTACCGTGAAAAGCAAAACTATCGAAATGATTCGTTTCATAAGAGTTACCTATGCTGCCGTTTGACAAATTCTTGCGGTCACAGAGCTGCCTAAGGGGCGGGGCTACTGTACTACTCATCAGGCCGGGGTTTCAATATGACGAGGAGCGAATGGCTTTTATTCTACCGGCATCTTGTTTCATCCCGAAGCGGTGTATATCATTGCGCGCTCAGGAGGAGCCTCGATGAAACGATTAGTTGTGTTATTAGGCTTGCTGACGATTGCTGTGGTCTCAATGGTTTTCGCCCAACCACAGACTCAACAAAGACCGCCCGCCGCGCTCGAGATTGAAAAGCTAAAAGACAACCTTTACATGATCACCGGCGGCGGTGGAAACACCGCGGCATTCATTACTGAGACGGGCGTCGTCATCGTTGACACTAAGGTCCCAGGAATGGGGCCGGCGCTTCTCGAGAAGGTGAAATCGATCACAACCAAGCCGGTGACGATGGTGATTAATACTCATACACACTTTGACCACGTCGGGAGCAACGTGGCGTTCACCGGAATGGTCGAGTTTGTCGCTCACGAAAACTGCAAAGCAAGCATGGAATTGATGGCCGCCTTTCAAAGCGATGAAGGCAAGAGATTTCTTCCCGGTAAGACCTACAAGGATAAACTCAGCCTGCTGAAGGGGAATGACAAGATCGACCTGTACTACTTCGGCCGCGGTCACACCAGCGGCGACACGTTCGTGGTATTTCCCGCACTGAAAGTGATGCACGCCGGCGACATGTTCGCATTTACGAACGGGCTGCCGTTTATTGACATGACCAGCGGTGGAAGCGGGCTGGAATTCCCCAAGACCTTGATGAAGGCTGCCGCGGGGATCAAAGGCGTCGAGAAGGTCATCCCCGGCCATAGTCCGGTGACCGACTGGACCGCGTTCAAAAATTACGGCGAGTTCCTTCAGGCTTTTGTCGCGGCGGTCGAGCAGGCCCGGAAGGAAGGCAAGACCGTCGATCAGGCGGCGGCAGATCTGAAGCTGCCCGAAAAGTTCAAGGACTATAAACTGGCTGGCGCGAGGGGTGGGGTCACTGCGATCTACAGCGAGCTGAAATAGGGCTCTTCTTGTGTCCCTCGCAACTGGTGTATATCATAGGCGCCTCAGGAGGCGATTCTCGATGAAAAGACTAGCTGTGTTGTTAGGACTTCTGACGGCAGGCGCCGTCTCGGTGATTTTCGCCCAGCAACAACAACAACCCCGACCACCCGCGACCCTAGAGATTCAGAAGGTGAAAGACACTCTCTACGTCATCACCGGCGGGGGCGGCAATACCGCCGCGTTTATTACCGAGAAGGGCGTCGTGATCGTGGACACCAAGAACCCTGGCATGGGACCCGGGATCCTCGAAAAGGTCAAATCTGTTACCGATAAGCCGGTGACAATGATCATAAACACCCACACCCACGGCGATCACGTCGGAAGCAACAGCGCATTCACCGGAGCGGTCGAGTTCGTCGCTCACGAGAACTGTAAGACCAGCATGGAGAAGATGGCCGCCTTTCAAACCGACGACGGCAAGAAATTCCTCCCCGGTAAAACCTACAAAGACAAGCTCAGTTTGCTCAAAGGCAACGACAAGATCGACCTCTATTACTTTGGGCGCGGTCATACAAGCGGCGATACGTTTGTGGTATTCCCGGCTCTGAAGATCATGCACGCCGGCGATATGTACGCGTTTGCCAAGGGTCTCCCGATAATCGATATCAATAACGGCGGCAGCGGGCTGGAATATCCCAAGACCCTCATGAAGGCCGCGGCGAGCATCAAAGGCGTCGATAACGTCATTCCGGGTCATAGCCCGGTAGCCGAATTCGCTGCGTTCAAAGAGTACGGTGAGTTCCTTCGCGATTTTGTCGCGGCGGTCGACCAGCTAAAGAAGGCCGGCAAGACAATCGACGAAGCGGTGGCTGATCTTAAGCTCCCCGATAAGTACAAGGACTACAACCTGACCCGCGCTAAGGCTGGAGTTACCGCGCTCTACACCGAGGGGATGAAATAGCGCCTTCGCAGACAACCCGCAGAGAACGCTGAAGAGCGCCGAGTATCCCGGACGCCCTTCGTCCTCTGCGGTTGACACGTATTGCCGATAGACAAAATTACAAAGCTTCAGGACGCCGTCCAATCGACACGTCTGGTGGCGTTCGCTTTTCTGATCCTGGGATATCTTGCACCGGCGGTCTACGCTCATCCGGTACCCTTCAGCTATCTCGATATTCGTCTCAACTCGACCCGGATTGAGGGCACACTCGTCCTGCACGTTATCGATCTTGGCCACGACTTGAATGTAGAACCGCCCGAGTTGTTGCTGGATCCTCAGGCTGCTCAATCGAAAAAGGATGCGATTGAGGAACTGGTACGGGCGCGTCTCAATGTGCTCTCGGACGGACAACGTATTGACCTGACATTGTTGAGCGTTGCACCGATTCCTGACCGGCAGGCCTTATCGTGCGAGCTGCGATTCAACACAAACCTCAAACCGGCGGTGCTCAAGATCCAGTGCGCGCTATTCCCCTATGAACCAGAACACCAAACCTTTCTCAACATCTATGAAGATGACAAACTGGTCCATCAGGAGATTCTTGCTCAAGATCATCAGGTCTTTGTCTACCGTACCGGCGAACGCCAGAGCTGGATGTCAGTCGTAAAGGAATTCGTTCCGGCGGGCATCTATCACATCTTCACCGGCCCCGATCACATCCTGTTTATCATTGGATTGCTGCTGATGGGAGGAAGCTTGATGCGGTTGTTGGGTATCGTGACCGCATTCACGATTGCTCACAGCCTGACACTAACGCTCGCAGCCTTGAACATCGTCGATCCGTCCCCTCGGCTCATCGAACCGGCCATTGCGCTGAGCATCATCTATGTAGGCATAGACAACCTGATGGTCGGAAAGACGGGCCGTGATTTCCGCGCGTGGATAGCTTTCTTCTTTGGCTTTGTTCATGGATTCGGTTTCGCGGGGGTGCTTCGAGAGTTCGGTCTGCCACGAGGAGCGCTGGGGTGGTCGTTGTTCTCATTCAACTTTGGTGTGGAGATCGGCCAGGCTTGCATTGTTCTTGTCGTTGCTTCAGTGCTGGCTGCAGTGCGAAATCGAAATCAGCGACTTGCGGTTCACATCTTGAGAGTGGGATCAGTTGGCGTGATCGTGGCGGGAACCTGGTGGTTTATAGAACGGGTCTTCCTTGGATAAACGAAGCGACCGGTCCTTTTGCGTCTTTGCGGTCCTTTGCGGCTTTGCGCTAAACTTCGCGCAAAGACGCAAAAGGACCGCAAAAACGCAAAAAAGACGACTTAAGGAGAGACTATCGATGAATCGAGGTTTGTCGGCTGTTATCACAGCGTTGCTCCTGAGTTCGATGATCGTAAACGCAAGTCCGGGCGAAGCAGCCGACCCAATCGCCAACAGCCAAACCAGCGGGCAGCGTCGTCCGAATATCGTTTTGATGTTCCCGGATAATCTTGGTTGGGGCGAAGTAGGCTGCTACGGGAGCGTCCGCGGCGTGCCTACGCCGCGGATCGACCGGATCGCCGCGGAGGGAATACGCCTCACCAATTTTAACGTCGAGTACTCGTGCACGGTCTCGCGAGCCGCTCTGTTAACGGGGCGATACGCGGTGCGGACAGGAGCAGTGCAGAACTCCGGTATCACGCTTTGGGAGGTTACGATGGCCGAAGCGTTGAAGAACGCCGGGTACGCTACGGGGCTTTTTGGCAAGTGGCACATCGGCGGCACAAACTGGGAAAAAGGACGCGCCCCCACGGATCAAGGGTTCGACGAATGGTACGGGATACCGATGACCAGCAACGAGGCCCAGACGACGACCTCACCAAGATTCAATCCCGCCACTATGGAAGCGCCATACATCTGGGAAGGCAAGGCCGGCGAGCCCTCACGCAAAGTAAAGGTGTTCGACCTTGAGAGCCGACGCACCGTTGATCGGGAGGCGGCTCAAAGAGGCATCTCCTTCATGGAACGAAACGCCAGATCGAACACTCCGTTCTTCCTTTACTACCCGATGACTCAGATACATTTCCCCACACTGGCTCATCCGGACTTTGACGGGAAGACCGGCGCCGGAGACATAGGCGATGCGATGGCCGATGTCGATTACAACGTTGGGCTGGTGCTCGACGCGCTCAAGCGGCTCGACCTGGAACGCGACACCATCGTCTTCTGGTGTACAGACAATGGCGCTGAAATGCGGCGGCCGTGGCGCGGCTCTTCGGGACCCTGGAGTGGCTTTTACAACTCAGTGATGGAAGGCGGGATAAGAACGCCGTGTGTGATTCGCTGGCCGGGCCGTATTCCGGCGGGCCGGGTCTCCAATGAAATCGTCCACGAGATGGATATCTTCCCGACGCTCGCGGCAGCCATCGGCGTTGATATCATACCGAAAGATCGCGCGATTGACGGCGTCAATCAACTTGCGTTCCTGGAGGGGAAACAGTCAAAGTCAAATCGAGA
>DASRIZ010000054.1:0-4221 GCA_035649735.1 Blastocatellia bacterium
ACTTATCTTGTCACAGTCTTCCGCCTCCAATCCGCCTCTACAGGGTCAGAGACATTGATTATTCGGGGCGCCACTTTAGGCTAATTAAAAGAGGGGCTCACCCGTCTAACAGGTTTGGAGCCTAAGGAATTAAATCAGAGAGAGATACCAATGTTTGCCAATAGTGTGGTAGGTCCGTTCTCGGACCTGGCATCTACGCGGTACATTTTAGTAGGCTCTCGATTACCCGGCCAACAGTAATTTCTTAGGCTTCCACCCTATGGTCGGCCAGCCGGGAATAAATTGTTGTTCAATATTGGACAATTTCAGAAAAAAAGCGTTGGGCGCGTACTTGCTATTGTTAGAGCCTGCGCCAACCTGCGTCTTGTTTGCCGGGCTGCTCGAAAATGACTCGCCGCTCACTTCGCCGAAGGCGCGTCCGCCATCGTTCTCCCGCCTATCGGTAGCCCTTTCTTCATCACTCATAATCCTCCCTTCGTTTACTTGAATGCAGGGGCTTTCTCCGGATCGAAGGTCGCGCGCATGTTCGACAGGTCATTGGATAGAAATTCACTCATGGTTTTCTCCTTCGATTTATCTGTCACACGCTCGCTACAGTTTTACTCGACAACTTTGCGCGAAGAGTAGCGTCCAAGCGTAATCGGAAGAGCACGCACCGCGACGGGCGCTATGACCTTGTTCTCCTTCAAGACTTCCTTCGCTGTCACGCCCTCGCCGTACACATCGCGCATGTCATCTTTGTCCGGCTTGATGACCACGCCCTTGAGTCCTAGTCCGACAAGCAGCCCCTTGCTGCGCGAGTAGGAGAGGATCTGGGCGCCGAGCTTCAGATCGGTCGAAGCTCCGGCCTGCCGACCGACCGGCCCGGCGGCCACTGAAGCGTCAGCGCCCAGTGTGAACTCATCTGATAACAGACTGTTCAGCCCGTCTTTGTCCATAAACAGCATCACGAAATCCGTTGACTTCGCGCCAATCTGCAACCCGAAGCTGCCGCCGCCCAGAGTGAAATAGGCCTGGGCGCTCCAGCCCACTGCCGTGCGGCAACTGGCCACGCCGCGCCCGCCACGTCCGCCAAAAATGAGTCCGGCTTTTAGCACCGACGGGAAGACCACGACACATTCAGCGCCATCCAGTAATTCCAGGGGAATCCCTTTGTCAGGCGTGTCCATAATCTCGCGAAAGACTCGCGCCGCCATTTCTGATTGGCTAACCTCATCCCTGAGGCTCTTCTGAGCCTGCGATTGCGCTACCGTGATGAGCGCCAACGCCAGGCAGAAAGCCACTACCATTCTGATCATTGATTTACCTTTCATATTTTCCTTTTTCAACATTTGTATCCCTGCTCGCTTGCTTTCGATGTGTGGCGATGGATCGCCACTTTCATACACCGATTGCCGTAGCGAAGGGAGTGTCAGCAGCTTCGGCCAAGCCGGAATATATTGCCGTCCATTATTGGACAAGGTCGGAAAGAATAATGGTGGGATTGTTCTGCCTGTAATTGCGCCTGCTTAAAGGTAGTCGAGCAGACGAGCAGGGGTGTTTGAGAAGTAGCAAATTAATGCCTGCGCGCGAATATCGCTTCGGAAGATTGCATATTGGACTTTCTCATTTGCATTTAAATATTCTTCCATAGCTCCTCTTCCTCACCTTTTCTGATCGATTGCGGGGGGCGCCGGTTGTATCAGAGAAACACCAAAGACAATGGCGCAGGCTCGTCCGCCCCTGCGCCGTTTTTTGGTCCCGATGTCGTCTGATTCGCTTTCCTTCTTTCTATTCGGCTGGTTGGTGGGTACTTTGTCCGTCTCCCATTCAGCCTTGCTCAGCGCAACAGCCTTTTTTCGACCAATCCCGCCAACTCTCTCAAATGGCCAGAGATAGCTAATATCTACAGCGTTTTTCGCTTGAGTGTTCAGGCATAACAAACTACGGGGAGCGGGGAGCCCGTGATCCTCGTGGTTTATTCAACCTGAACATTCAAATCGAAGATGCTATAAAAACGCGTTACCTCACAATTTTGAGCGCGCGTCTTTAAGGCAACGACGATCCATCCCATTTATGATCGGGGTCGGGATAAAAGGTGATGCTCACTGCCTGGCCGCCTAAAAATATCCCTACCAGCCAACCGCCGGGCACTTTCGCGCGATAGAAACTTGCCTTACTGCCATCGCTGAACTTTGCTTTTATTTCATCCCAATAAAGCATACGTCTCCTGATTATGATTTAACCAGCCTGTTGTGCGGAATACGCCGCAAGAGATAAAGTAAAGGCCGGTTGAAATCAAGGTGAAATCAACCGGCCTTGTCAGCATATCAGCCTTGCTGGACCGCGAGCCGGTACAGATGTCCGCCCATCGCGTCGTATAGCAGGGCGACCGCTGTGCGAAGCGCGTCCGCCTTTGTCCAACTATGTGAAAGAGTCCGTAATTGGAAGACATAAAAAACGAGGTGGGAGAATAAAATGCTAGCGCCATATCACTTGGAAGATATCGTTAAGAGCCTCATACCGGTCGCTAATGAGAACAGCGTCTCGAACTGACTATCAATTATTCCGTTATTCCCCGGCGCCAAATTGTTTAGCCTCGCCGTAGGGAGTATAATACGTTGAGCTTTTCAAAGAGCGTGAGCAAGCACATTGGGGCGATCAAGCACTTCATCCGCCACTATAATCAGGAGGTTATGAAGCTAGCTTGATCGGCATTACATTTTGTGCGCTCCCCCAGATTGTTTCCTGCTATGGGCACAAGCGCTCGGGGAAACTATCGGCCGGCATATGCTCTGGCTGCCCCCAGAAGAATCTCAGGATGCAAGCGTACGTTGAAATCGGGATTGACGTATTGGAAAAGAATTTTTCCATATTCAGTATTTTGCGAGTCGTTTGACGAGAAGAAATCTCCCTGCTCTACGCCCCGTTTTTTCGTAGCTGGTCCCTTCCGTCAGCTCACTTATTTCGTCTTCTCCTGAAATGTCGAAACCGCAAGCCGTCAAGTGGTTCCTTCGCATCGCGTGAAAAGGAAGGCCAGACTTCGACGACCTTCCATCTCTCCACCACTAAACGCGCGAGAAGTTGAGCATACGAAAGCCCGAGCGCAAACATTTGTCGTCGCAGCCTATTCAATATCTGCCATCATTGGCGCATTATTGATACGAAACCATGGAAACAAGTGTGAGCAAAAATGAGGAAAAAACAAAACGCGCCACGTGCGAGACGCACGCCACAAGTGGAGGTTGACACTCTAGTAGACGAGGTCGTTGAACGCGCAAACGCGATGGAGGAGAAAGTTTCCCGACGGGCTCGCGCCGAGTCCGACGCGAACGCGGAGCGCGCCGAAGGTCAGCAGGTCGGGAACGGATTGGTCGCGGTGGTCGGCGTTGGGGCCTCCGCCGGCGGCCTCGAAGCGTTCAAGCAGTTCCTCAAGCGTCTGCCGGTTGATACTGGCATGGCCTTCGTGCTGGTTACGCACCTCGACCCGAAGCACGAGAGCATCCTGCCCGAGTTGCTGGCAAGGGCCACTCAATTGCCGGTGAGCGAGGT
The DNA here is from genome assembly GCA_035649735.1 of Blastocatellia bacterium. GTDB lineage: Bacteria > Acidobacteriota > Blastocatellia > UBA7656 > UBA7656 > Onstottus_A. Next base: position 3,532 of record DASRIZ010000054.1, read on the forward strand.
CGAGGACGGGACGCCCGTCGCGCCCGATCACGTTTACGTCATGCCGCGCAGCGCGAGCCTGGCGATCGAAGGCGGCGCGCTACGACTGCGGCCCCGCGAGGAGGGGCGAGTGCCGCGCCATCCGATAGACGCTTTCCTGCAGACGCTGGCGGAAGATCAGGGCGCGCGCGCCATCGGCGTCATCCTTTCGGGTACGGCCACCGACGGCACGCTGGGACTGGAAGCGGTCAAGGCCGAGGGTGGGATCACCTTCGCGCAGGAACCGAAATCCGCCAGGTATGACAGCATGCCGCGCAGCGCCATCGCCGCCGGATGCGTGGACTTCGTGCTCACGCCCGAAGAGATCGCCGAAGAACTCGCGCGCATCAGCCGTCATCCCTACGTCGTCCCCGCCTCAACCGCTGAATCCGACCCGGAAGAGCCGGCGCAACCCGCGGTCAAGAACGGCTTCAATAAAATCCTTGCGCTGCTGCGGCGGGCGACGGGCGTCGACTTCAGTCTGTACAAAACCAACACGCTGCGACGCCGCGTCAGGCGCCGCATGATCCTGAACAAGCTGGACGGGCTGGATGAGTACGCGAAGTATCTGCGCGATAACCCGGCGGAAGTGGAGAACCTGTATCAGGACATCCTGATCAACGTGACCAGTTTCTTCCGCAACCCCGAAACCTTCGAGGTCTTGAAGGAGAA
>DASRIZ010000055.1:0-4143 GCA_035649735.1 Blastocatellia bacterium
GCTAGCGATGTCGGAATGTCGGTTAACGAGCTTCAGGATCTCCAGGAGCGCTCGGGCATCTTTGAAGAGATATCCGCGGTCTGGCCGGTCGATGCGAATCTCACTGGATCCGATCGGCCCGAACGCGTCGAACTTCTCGCCGTCAGCCCCAACTACTTTTCGCTGCTGGGGGCCAGCGCGCAACTCGGACGAGTGTTTGGCGAGGAGGATCGAGCGCCGGGCTTTGCTGAAGGGGTAGTGATAAGCGACGGACTCTGGCGAAGGCTGTTTGGCGCCGACCCAAACATCCTCGGGCGCAAGATTCGAGCCGACAACGACCTGTACACGATAGTGGGCGTTATGCCGCCTGATTTTCGGCATCCGGGACGAACGCTTCGTGATGACGTGGAGTTGTGGGGAACTGCCGGGTTTTCGGCCAATCCGTTTGGACCGCCGAACCGCGCGGTGCGAATGCTCCCCGGGGCAATCGGGAGGCTGAAACCCGGTCTGACTGTCCAGCAAGCACAGGTTCAACTCGACGGCTTCGTCGCGCAACTTACAAGCGAGTTTCCGAAAGAGTATCCAGCCGACTCCGGTTGGACCGTTCGGTTAGCGCCTGCTCGCGAAAAGTTGGTCGGAGAAGTGCGCGCAACGCTTTTTATCTTGTTGGGCGCGGTGGGCGTGGTTCTGATGATCGCGTGCGTGAACCTGGCTAACTTGTTGCTCGCCCGCTCGCTTGGGAGACAACGTGAGATGGCAATTCGTCTGGCGCTTGGCGCCGGACGCCGGCGGTTGATTGCACAGCTTCTCACCGAGAGCCTCGCGCTTTCTCTGCTTGGTGGCGCAGTTGCGCTTGTGCTCGTGAGTTGGGTGACCGATCTGTTATTGAAGCTCGTTCCCACCACTATTCCTCGTCTTCACGAAGTGGGCTTTAGCAGCAGCGTGTTGTTGTTCACTTTCGGAGTTTCATTGCTCACTGGAGTCCTGTTCGGGTTAGTCCCGGCGGTTCAAGCGTCGCGTCCGGATGTTCTAGCCGGGTTGAAAGAGGGCTCGGCCGGCGCCGGGTTAGGCTCGCGCAGTCACCGTCTTCGCGGGTTGCTGGTTGTTACCGAGCTTGCACTCTCGCTGGTGTTGATGATCGGAGCGGGGCTGTTGATTCGGAGTTTTTGGCGCGTGCTGGATGTGAACCCGGGATTCAACGCGCAGAATGTGCTCGTGACCAGAATCTGGTTGCCAGTGCCTAACAACCCCGAGATGGACCCGTATCGCCCCCCTGCGAAGCGCGTGCAGTTTGTAAAAGAAGTGCTGCGGCGAGCTTCCGTGCTTCCAGGTGTTCAACACGTGGCGATCGGCGGCGGCAACAGCGTTCCTCTTATTGGCCCTCATAACAAGGCCCCTCTGGTGATCGAGGACCGCGCCGATGAAACAGTCCCGCCACAGGTGCAAGTTGCCGCCGTTAGCTACGATTACTTTTCAGTGATGGGAACGCCTCTGCTGGAAGGCCGGTCCTTTTTGGAGAGCGACGACATCGATTCTCCAAGGGTTGCGCTTGTCGATCAGGCGCTGGCGAGGCAGTACTGGCCGAATGAGAACCCGATCGGAAAGCACATCAAATTCGGGAGGCGAGAATCCAAGGCTCCGTGGATCTCGGTCGCGGGTGTGGTGGGCAACATCAAGACCGACGGGTTTGACGTCCCCGAGCAACCTCACGTGTATCTCCCGATATTTCAGAACGTGGGTTATGCGATGGCTGTGTATGTAAAGACCGAAGGCAATCCGAAGAGCGTGACCCAGGCGTTGAGGCGCGAAGTGCAGTCCGTCGATCCGGATCTCCCGGTTTTTGGCGAGAGGACCATGGAAGACCTGGTTGCGACATCATTGGGTGAGCGCCGCTTCGCAATGCAATTGGTGACCGTTTTTGGCGTAGTCGCGTTGTTGCTTGCAGGCATTGGCATCTACGGCGTCATGGCGTATTCGGTGAACCAGCGAACTCGCGAGATCGGTATTCGGCTCGCGCTTGGAGCGAGCACTCGCGACATAACAGTATGGGTGCTCAGACAGGGACTGGCCCTCACTGCTGCCGGCGTTGGAGTCGGGCTCCTGGGGGCGTTCGCCCTGACCCGATTGCTGGAAGGCCTGCTGTTCAGCGTCTCAGCTACCGATCCGATTACTTATGCAGTCCTGGCGGCGACGCTGGCGTCAGTCGCATTGATTGCGTGCTATATACCAAGCCGGCGCGCGACCCGGGTCGATCCGATAATCGCGCTTCGATGTGAATAAATCGATTTGCGTCTTGGCGGCCCTTTGCGTCTTTGCGCGGAACTACCATTCGGCAGGTTATGTTTCGCGCAAAAACGCTAAGAACCGCTAGGACGCAAAGAAGAAACGGCAGTGTCAATCATGCAAACTCTCTTACAAGACTTGCGATACGGCGCTCGGTTGCTGCGCAAAAACCGAAGCTTCTCAGCAATCGCGATTTTGACCCTGGCCCTGGGCATTGGAGCGAACACCGCAATCTTTAGTGCGATCAATGCGCTGTTGCTGGGACCGCTGCCTTTGGCCGATGATGCGCGACTGGTTTACGCGGTTGGGCTTCGTGAAGGGTTCGATCCGTTTGGGACTTCGTTGCTCGAATACACCTCATATCGAGATCAGTCGCATTCGTTCACCAACCTCGGGCTCGGGGCGCGGCGATTTTTCAACGTGATCGAACGAGGCACCCCGGAGCGCGTTGCCGGCGCCGAAGTGATGGCAGACTACCTCAACACGCTCGGCGTCAGTCCGGTGTTGGGTCACAGCTTCACCGCTGACGAAGATCTGGCGGGCGGTCCGCCTGTCGCGTTGATCAGCTACGATTTGTGGCAGCGCCGCTTCGGCGGTGAACAGAACGTCATCGGTCAGCCGATTAACCTTGAAGGCAGAGTCCGTACGATAACCGGAGTTATGCCTAAGGGGTTCGACGTGCCGGCGGCTGCGGAGATATGGGTTCCGATGCAAGTAAACCCGGAGACTGTCCCGCTGAGTCAGAGAGCACAAGGTTCCTATGAAACAATTGCTCGGCTCAGACCGGGTGTTACCCTCGCGCAAGCCGATACCGAACTTAAAACCATCGCCGAAAGCCTCGCCCGCGAATACCCGCAGTACAGACAAGGCTGGACCGTCAAATTGATTGCCCTGCGTCAGATGCTCATCGGCGATCTGGATGGCCGAACACAAAAAGCGCTGTATGCGCTTATTGGAGCGGTCGGGTTTTTGTTGTTGATCTGTTGTGCAAACGTCGCAAACCTTTTGCTGGCGCACGGAGTGGCGCGCGAACGAGAACTAGCGATCCGGCAGGCGCTCGGGGCGGGTGGGTGGCGGCTCGCGAGGCAAATGATTACCGAGAGCCTGTTGCTGGCGGGGCTTGGCGGGTTTGCGGGTTTGATTCTTGCTTACTGGGCGGCGCCGTTTTTGTCCGCGTTGAGTCCGATTGAGGCCGTTGCCCTCTCGGGAGTCTTCAATAACATTCGAGTTGACGGGAAGGTGCTCGTTTTCACGTTAGCGGTTTCGCTGCTCGCCGGCGTGCTTGTCAGTCTCATCCCGGTGTTGAAAACCGCCCGCGCCGATCGGTTGATGACGCTTATGAAACAGCGCGAGATGAGAACCGGAGGCGCGGCCGCCGGACGACGCTGGCTGAGCGCGCTGGTAATCAGCGAGATGGCGGTCGCGGTGACGCTGCTTGTAGCCGGCGGGCTGATGCTCAAGAGCTTTGAGCGTTTACAAAAGCTCGAGCTGGGTTTTCAACAGGACAATCTCTTGAGCGTTCGCATGGATTTGCCGCAAGATAAATACCGCGACCAGACACAGCGCGCGGCGTTTCTCACACAAACGCTCGACCGCGTTCGAGCGCTTCCGGGCGTCGTCTCTGCCGGAGCTACAACCAACCTTCCGCTGAGTCACGCTTCGATCGATATGAGGTTCACCGTTGAGGGCCAGGCCGCGTTGAATCCCGCAGAAGTGCCGATAACCGCAGCGCGCCTGGTGACTCCGGGCTATCTGCAAACGCTGGGAGTCGAGTTGGTCAGCGGGCGGTTGATAGATGAACAGGATCGCGTCGACAGCCCGATGGTTGTGGTGGTCAGCGAAGAGCTAGCCCGACAGGCGTGGCCGGATACCGACCCGATC
>DASRIZ010000056.1:0-4305 GCA_035649735.1 Blastocatellia bacterium
GTGGTTGAATAGACGATAGGGTCTCTAAGACACACACCCAGTATCCCCGCGAATAATCAAGACTGCAAGGAACGTAATCGATTCATCCTTGGGCCAAGGCCGACTTTTTCTATTTTCCCTGGGTGTTTACTTTGTTCCATACCGGGATGGAAAGGGCCGCTAAAAACTTTCGGGATAGGCACCGAAAATTTCTACGCCATCCGGCACACATTCATAACAGAAGCGATCAAGCGCGGAGAAAACCCACTGGCCGTGGCTCAATAGTGCGGAACGTCGTTGGCGATGATATAGGCGGATTACTGCGGGACGTTGGGCCTGCGGCTCGATCAAACTGTTTTCGAACCGCAAGCCGAAAATCCCTTGAAAGATATGGTTGCGGGGCCGGGATTTGAACCCGTTCCACCTGCTGCTTCAAAGAACTTACAAGTGCTAAAAATGAATGATTTCAAGGGGTTCAGAAAGCGCAAAAGCGCCTAGTGGTACGCAATTGCTATCGGCGATTGACCCAGAATTGACCCGTTAATGTGTGAACGATACCGACAACAGTAGCGGTTACAATAAGCCCAATCCCTCGCATCTCACCCGTTTTCCCTATCAACGTAGTAAGCCTGCGCCAAAAGGCAATAAGTATAACCGATCCCAATTTGTCAGCCTGTCAGTTCCCTGAACACAAACTTGGCAAACGAGGTTTAGGATAAGCGAACTACCCGCGTCTCATGCAACGCGCAGAGTCAACGCGCTCACGATGGAGAGTGACGCGGCGAAGCGATGGCGCAAACTTGCGGGATGGATTGCAGACGGCCAGGGGGGAGGGTTTGGTCCCGCTTCGATCGTCGAGCCGGGCGCGGCAGAAGTTAAATGGGCGCGTCTCGTATTTTCTACACGAGGTCGGTCGCGGAATTTGTGAGGCTGATTTCCGTGACGGTGGTGCATGTAAATCCCCGCGTAACGTACTTCTACGTGAGCCCGTTTTTTTCACTTAGCACCGCAACACAGTCTTTCCTTGACGCCACCAACCGCCTGACGTAAAAGACAGTTCAGCCGCCGGGCGAGCTGGTTACCACAGCGTAAACCGATCCGGCCACGTCTTTAGTTTCGCCTGCAACGGTCTCCCCATTTCGGCCTTTTTATGGCAACCACGCCCAAAAAACGCTCGAAGAAGTCAAAGGTGACGCGCACAGCATCTCAGGTGGAGTCGCATTCGCAACTAAAGAAGACGATCGCCTCGCAAGAGAAAACGATTGCCTCGCAAGAGAAAACGATCGCCACGCAAGCGCGAGAACTCCGCGAGGCATTGGAGCAACAGACGGCGACGAGCGAGATTCTCGGGGTCATCGCCAGGTCGCCGACCGACCTGCAGCCAGTTGTCGACGCCATCGTCGAGAGCGCCTCCCGGCTCTGTAAAGCCAACCTCGCATGGATGTCAAGGTCCGGTGGCAACCGCCAAATCACTGTCGCCTTCAGCAGCACATTCCCAGCAGAAATAAGGGAACTGATAAGTCAGGGTACAGGTCTCCCGGGAGAAGGCTCTGTCCACAATCGCGCCGTTGTTGAACGGCAAATTATCCATATCCCCGATACAACCGCAGAGCCCGAGTTGCTTCAGAGGTCGAGAGTCGTGCGATTGACGAACAGCCGTTCTGTGCTCGCCGCACCTCTGCTGTGCGATGGTCTTCCGATAGGCGCTATCGTACTTGCGCGCTACGAGGTGCGCCCCTTCTCAGAACGGGAGATCGCGTTGGTCAAAACCTTCGCCGACCAAGCCGTTATCGCCATTGAGAACGTGCGGCTCTTCCGAGAACTCGGGGAACGCAACGCTGAATTGAGAGAAGCCCTGGAACATCAGACTGCAACGGCAGAGGTGCTCGGCATCATTAGCCGCTCGCCGACGGATGTGCAGCCTGTCCTCGATGCCATCGTCGAGAGCGCCGCCCGTGTTTGTGGGATCGATGATGTGCAGCTGCGGCTACGCGAGAGAGACGTGATGGTTGCGCGGGCCCATTTTGGTCCCATACCCACCGCCCGCGTCGAGATCAGTATTGATGAGCCACAGTATCGCTGGATGCACGAGCATGGCACGCTCCACATTCCCGACGTTCACGCGCAGAACGATTTTCCGACAATAACATCCGGCGGCTGGCGCACCCTCTTGAACGTTCCTCTTCATCAGCAGGAGGACCTCATTGGATACCTGAACGCCCGTCAGACCGAGGTCCGCCCCTTCACCCCGGTGCAGATCAAGCTCCTCGAAACCTTCGCCGACCAGGCTGTGATCGCCATCGAGAATGTCCGACTATTCCAAGAGCTCAAAGAGTCGTTGGAGCAGCAGACCGCTACGAGCGAAGTCCTTGGAGTAATCGCTAGTTCGCCGACGGATATTCAGCCCGTGCTTGACGTGGTTGCGGAAAATGCTGCGCGGCTTTGTGAGTCCGATGATGCCGTTATTCGTAGGCTTGACGGAGATACACTCCGGCGGGTCGCCCATTTTGGGTCACTTCCAACCCTTGACGAAGATGAAAACTTTATTGTTAGTCGAGCCGTGGTGGCGGGTCGGGCGGTACTGGCCAGGGAAACGATTCATGTTCATGACCTGCTGGCGGAGATGAATGCTGAATATGCTCGTTCAAGACCCTGGTATCGGGATACTGGCACCCGAACAGTTCTGGTCACACCGCTGCTTCGCGAAAGTGTGCCGGTCGGTGTCATCGTCATTCGACGAACAGAGGTCCGGCCGTTCACGGACAAGCAGATAGCTCTTCTCAAAACTTTCGCCGATCAAGCCGTCATCGCAATTGAAAACGTGCGGCTATTTCAAGAGCTAAAGGAGGCTTTGGAGCAGCAAACTGCTACCAGTGAAATCCTCGGCGTCATTGCCAGCTCGCCCACAGATATTCAGCCAGTATTAAACGCTGTAGCAGCGAACGCCGCCCGACTATGCGAGGCAACTGATGCACAAATCCGCATTATCGAAGGTGACGGCCACCGATTGGTGGCATCGTTTGGGACTCTCCCAGCCCCGGAATTTAGACCTGCGACCCCAGAAAACCCTTTCAGCCGAGCGATTTTTACGCGACAGACAATACATGTTCACGATCTTCAGGAACGGTCTGTTCAACCTCCAGCCTCAGGAACACGGACCCTTCTTAGTACGCCGATGCTCAGAGAGGGGACTCCTATAGGTCTAATCAACATCAGACGAACGGAAGTTCGTCCCTTCTCAGACAGGCAAATTAAACTGCTCGAAACCTTTGCAGCCCAAGCAGTGATCGCCATCGAGAACGTGCGGCTGTTCCAAGAACTGGAAGCACGGACGAGGGAGCTAGTACAGTCGGTCGGTGAGTTGAGAGCGTTGGGCGAAGTTGGTCAAGCGGTCAGCTCCACGCTCGACCTCGAAACCGTGCTGACGAGAATCGTTTCCCATGCAGTCCAGTTGAGCGGCACCGACGGCGGCGCGATTTACGAATACGACGAGCAATCGGAAGAGTTCCTTCTACGCGCAACGGATCATATGGAAGAGGAACTCATCAACGCGCTTCGTGCCAATCCACCTCGTCTGGGAGATGGAGTGGTAGGTCGAGCAGCAGTGAGGCGTGAACCAGTGCAGGTTCCCAATATCCTCGAAGAGCGGGCTTACGCGCCGCGCATGCGCGAGATGCTCGAGCGCTTCGGGCTTCGCGCCAGCCTAGCCGTGCCGTTGCTGTGTGAAGAGCGGATCATCGGCGGGTTGGTGGTGCGTCGAAAATCGACCGGGGAGTTTCGCCCCGAAGTGATCGAGCTTTTGAAAACCTTTGCGACCCAGTCTGTATTGGCGATACAAAACGCGCGGCTGTTCCGCGAGATCGAGGACAAGAGTCGGCAAATTGAAGCGGCCAACCGCCACAAGTCGGAGTTCCTCGCTAATATGTCCCACGAACTGCGCACCCCACTTAACGCCATCATCGGTTTCTCCGAAGTGTTGCAGGAGAGACTGTTCGGTGAGCTAAACGAAAAACAAGCCGAGTACACCGACGACATCCTTTCCTCCGGGCGCCATCTTCTGTCCCTGATCAATGAGATCCTGGACCTTTCCAAAGTCGAAGCAGGCCGCATGGAACTTGAGGTCAGTACGTTTGATCTCCCTACGGCTTTGGAGAATGCCCGCACCTTTGTGCGCGAGCGCGCAGTCCGCCATGCTATCACTCTGGATCTTTCCGTAGACGAGCGTCTTGGCGACTTCGTCGGCGATGAGCGGAAGATCAAACAGATTCTTCTCAACCTGCTTTCGAACGCCGTGAAGTTCACTCCCGAGGGAGGGCGGATCGGAAT
>DASRIZ010000057.1:0-8644 GCA_035649735.1 Blastocatellia bacterium
ATTGACCTTAGCCTGCACATCTGCCGGGTTCTGCCGGGCTGCGTGCTCCAGGATCTCCCTGAGTTCTTCTTGGAGGGAGCGGCGATGCTGCCGAGCTCGAAGTTTTAATTTTCTGACGACTTGCGCACCAAGGTTTCGTACGAGGACTTGCCCCATGACAAATTCCTTCCTTTGGTTAATGATATCAAAATGCTAGCACAAGGCGTCGGGCTACTCAATCCTCGGCGTACGCGAGCTGAATGCAGAGAAAGAAAGGCGAAAAAAGGGTTAGTTGTTTCGCTCGGATTGAATCGAGGGCCAACTATGTTCGCTTAATGCCATATATCCCTCGCGTTCACGCTACCGGATTGCTTTACCATGTGATGGCGCGTGAGCTTGTATTATATGGGTTGGGACCTATACGAAGCTTTCGGTCGAGTCGATAGCGGATATTCTCAAAGTAGACCCAACGTGTGTCAGTCGGAGTGTTGCGCGAGTTGAAGGCATGTTGCAAAAGGATAAGTAAGTCAAAAGAACCATAGAATGAATTGTCTACGTCGTGGAGAATAGTAAGTATCAGGCTTGACCCCTCGCTCGCTGTTAGCCTCGCCCGGCTCTTCCGTTTGCCAATTTTTCCAAGGGCGTGCCTAAGCCATCAATTTTTTCGTTGACAGGTGATTCTGCGCGGTGCTAGGAAGCTCGTGCAACTCTGTAGCCCTGTCGGCCCCGTATATATCCTTCCTGCTTCACTTCAGGCAACCACCTCCTTGATCTCAGGCAGGGCTGGTTCCGAATTTGTGCTCGCCCGAAAGCGGCCAGAACGGAGGAGAATTAGCTTCACGAACTGCATTACTATTTTTATATAGGGCTCGGCTCAGCTCCGCCCCGCACGTCTCCGGAGTGGAGCTATGGTGCGGAAAAGGGAATGCGAGGACTAACACTAGGAGAGTGAAACTATGCGCAGCCGGACAAGAAGGCCAGATTTCATAGTGAACGCTACCCTACGCATTGTTGCCGCCCTGGCAATGCTGGTCACTCTCAGCATTGCCGGCCATACTCCTGCGTTTTCGCAGCCAACCTGGGTCGAACAGGGCCCGGGGCCGATCCTCTTTGATTCCAATACGGTGATCCCGCCCGATAGCCCGGTTTCGGGTGCCATCAATGCCATCGCCACCAGTCCCACGGACCCCGACCTCACCTATGTAGGGACAGTCAACGGTGGCATCTGGAGGACGACCAACGCGACGGCTGGCAGTCCCACGTGGAGCCCCCTCACCGACCAGCAGTTGCCGGCGTTGTCCATTAATTCGCTGGCGATCAGCCCGGTGCACGCCAATATTTTGTTTGCCGGCACGGGCAGCACGAGTAGTCTCGCCTTCGAGGGCAGCCCTGGCTTTGGGGTCGCCCGCTCCACCGATGGCGGCGACACCTGGACAGTGCTGGCGGCGTCCACATTCGCCGGACGTCCGATCAACAGCATTGTGCCCACGGGCCTGAAGAACGGCCACGTGGTGCTGGCGGCCACGCTGCGCGGCGGGCCCGGAGGCGGCGTGTTCCGCAGCACCGACCTGGGCAGCTCCTTCACCCGGCTGTCCGGTGACGGGACCTCAGGCTTACCCGATCAGGGGGTAAGCAGTCTGGTCGCCGATCCCGGCAACCCCAAGAGATTCGACTTCGATCACCGTGGCCGGGGGGGCCGACGCCATCATCGAGGCGAGCGATTCTATGCCGCCGTGCCAGCCTTGTCCACTGCCACAGGCAACGAAGGTGTGTATCGGAGCGACGATGGTGGTGTGACCTGGACCGCTGTAAACACCGGGCTGACCGGCCTCGACACCTCCCTGCGTATCTTGCTGGCGGTGCACAGGAATAGCACGCCGTCCGTGTATAAGCATCGCACGCCGGAGACCAACGCCATCTATGCCGCGATCATTTCGAATGCCGGCGCCGCAAACGGACACTTACAAGGGGTGTTTCGGTCCGACGACGGAGGAGAGAACTGGACCGCGCTGGGCGTGCCTGCGCCAGAGGTCTTCCCTGGCGGCCAAGGGAATATACACGGTGCCATCCTGGCGCATTCCACGGACCCAAACGTGGTCTTCATCGCGGGCGACCGACAAAACGGCCCGTTCCCCAATGCGAATGGCTGCACCACCTTCAGCGCGAACATATTCCGCGGCGACGCCGCACAGTTGCCCGGGAACCCGTGGCAGAGCGTGGTCTGCAATGGCGCTAACGGGACGGCGCCGCATGCGGACTCCCGGGCCATGGTCTTCGACACCAACGGCAACCTCCTGCATGCCGACGACGGCGGCATCTATCGGCTGCTTGAGCCAGACAATGAGACGGGCCTGCGCCGTTGGGTCGCGGTCAATGGGGAACTCCGTGCCATCGAGCTCCATTCGGTGGCGTACGATCCCCTGAGCAACATCGTAATTGGTGGCGCTCAAGACAATGGGACCCCGATCCAGTTGGCCCCAGGCGAGTCCACCTGGGCGCAACTCCGCGGGGGCGACGGCGGGAACGTCGCGGTCGATAGCGATCAGACCGCCCATCCGGGCACCACGATTCGTTATACCAGTTCCCAGAATTTCGGGTTCTTTAACCGCACCACCTGGGACGCGTCGAACACCCGCCTGGGTGGTTTTACCCAGGTTCAACTCAGGATCACCTCGGGGCCGGGCACCGGCTTGACGCTCTTCCAGTTCGATCCCAATATTCAGTTTTACCAACCCTATGTGCTCAACACCATCGATTCGAGCCGAATGCTGATCGGGACAGCCAACATCTATGAATCCCTGAACCGGGGCGATACGCTCGCCAACCTTGGCTTTACCGGGTTTTTCATCGGCGATCGTCTGGGCTCCAGCCCTCTGGCGTATGGCGGTCGCCTGAACGGGGAGGCTAATCCAGACGTGTTTTATGTCGGGGCTGGCCCGAATATTTTCCACCGCGTCAACATCGGCGATCCGATTACCACGTTGAGCGCCTATCCCGGCGTCAGGGTGCGAACACTGGTCATCGATCCCCAGAACTACCAGACGATCTATGTGGTCGACTTCCTCAACCAAGTATGGGCCTCGTTTGATGAGGGGGCGTCTTGGATCGACCTCACCGCCAACCTGGCCTCGCTGAGCAGCGACATCCGCACCATCGAGTTCGTGAATCTCGAGGCCACGAGCCCGGATCCCGTATTGCTCGTAGGCGGTTTGGGCGGGGTGTTCCAGATGCCCAACCCCGGGGCGCCGGACGCCAGTTGGACCGTGCTAAGCAGCGGGTTGCCCCATGGCTTCGTCCGTGACCTCCACTACAACGCGCCAAACGATCTGGTCGTCGCGGGCCTCCTCGGCCGCGGCGCCTGGACCCTCACGGGTTTCTTTCAGCGCGAGAGACAGGAGCTGATAGCCCGTCAGGGGGTTCCGATAGTCCGTCAGGGGGTGGGGAGTCAACTCAGTCGGGTTACAGTGGAGGGATTCCATTTAGACCTGCCCCCAGTGCCCCCGGTGGCTGTGCCTGCGCAATTTGAAGAATAGCTGCTAGAAGGTGAAGACGGTGCTATGAAAAAGTCTCGCATCTCCACGCTCATTTGCTGCATATGTCTCAGCCAGCTAGTAGTTCTCTCTGTCCAACGGGAGATTTCTACAAGTGTTGGAAAAGTATACCCTCAGAGAGAACGTATCACACAGCATCCAAAACCTATTGGCCCAAAGGTCGCCATGAAAACAGAGAAGCGTGTCATGCAAGCAGACAAATCTGGTCTCAGAGGCACGACGAGTTCCATCGTGAGAAGTGGTATACCCGGTGGGCAAACAACAGGAGGGCTGAGAAGTGTAGAGTTTGCCATTGCACCAATCGAAGGGGACAAGCCAGCTTATCACAAAGCGATCTTTCTCAAGAGCGATCAGCAAGGAAACTATGAGGTGGCTCTTCCTCCGGGAAAATATTGGATAGGTCCTAAAGCAAAGGCTTTAGACCCAGTGAACTATCGTCCAGGTGCTATTGTGTTCTCGGAAGAGATGGCTGTTGTGAAGGAGGGAGAGTTCACCCAAATAGATCTGGTTGAGGTGGGCTATGCTCCTTGATCGCATCTGTCATAAATTTTTTGTATAAGCCAACACTTCATCTGACAGTTGGACTGCGATAGGTCCTCTACTGTCGCACGTAGTTTCTTGGAGCTAAGGAATTTGTGGAAGAGATCAAAGCCAAGGCGGGAGAAGGGAGGGTTGCGGACCAAAATCAAGCCGGAGATATTTCTTGAGGTAGCCAGTAGAATACCGGGCAACAAAATAAAAGAGGTAGTTGGCGCCGGGAAGGAGAGGGAGCGGTTGCGGGCGTATGTATCTTACTTAAGCCTTCGTGCGCGGGGCTGCTGAGCTATCAGCGTTTACCTTCCAATTCTTCCTTAACCTCGCGCATCAGCCGCAGGCTCAAAACCTTGTCCGGGGGGACATCCTCCTTAATTTTGAGCGCAGCTTTCACGTCGAGATCTATGAGAGTCTTGATCCCTTGGGGCGATGGTAGACCAGGGACGCCGTCAGGGAAGGCTTTGCTAAAGCGGCGGATACCTTCGACAACGAGGGGGCGGCTTACATTACCCATGGGTATTTTTTTCATGGCGATGTCGGCTGCCTCTTCGGGTCGTTCCCGGATGAACATCAATGCTTTGACCATAGCCCTGAGCCACCGCTTTATGTCGTTGGGTCGCTCGGCAATCATTTTGTCGGTGGCCAGAAAGCCCTGGAAAGGGTAGGGGAAGAGATCGCCGATGAAGGCGAGGGTGCGAAGCCCTTCCTTTTCACCGAGCAACGATTCATCGGCGTTCACCACGGCTGCACTAAACGCTCCCGTCTTGAGCGACAGTATCGTGCTCGAGGTGCTGCGCGACGGCATTGCGACTCGGGTAATATCGCGAGCCGTTAACCCTTCGCGCTCGACGAGCATTGTAATCAAGGCGTCCTGGGTGTCACCGACGGTTCCCACGGCGATACGTTTACCCTTGAGATCGGTGATCTTCATAATGTCGGAAGCCGCCAGGAGATACCAGGTGACCTTTTCGGTTTGAAACATTATGGCTTTGATGGGAGCTCCACGCACGGCTGCGCGCATACCGCTGCCGCCGGCGCCGCTATAGTCCACGTTGCCGCTGACTAGCGCTGCGATGGCGGTGGTTCCTGGAATGACGATGGTTTGGTTCTCTAAACCTTCACTACGAAAGAATCCCTTCACCTCCGCTACGGGGAGCGAAAGATAATTGACCGTTGCGCGAGGAATAGCGGTCCTTACCAGCTCGGCAGAAGCGGTGGCAGACAAGAAACTGAGCCCTAAGACAACGACTATCCGTGTTAAGATCATCCGACTACCTTGTTGTGACCGCTTCATCATGATTTTTTTCTTCAACTCATTTCCGGCAACTGCGAGCAATCATCCATTAATATATCAGCGCTTCTCCCGCAAGGGCGGCGAGAAAACCTTAAGTCATGTTTTTTACTTCCTAATAGTTCATTATAGAGGCAACTAATTACTACAGGAAAGGACGAAACATAATATGCCGCTGGGACGAATCCTGGTAGAAGAATTTCAACCCGATGTGCTCAAATGGCTGCGCCAGAAAGTGGAGCTGGTGGTAATAAATCCCTGGGTTGAACCGGAGCGTTGGGAGTTGGAAGCGAGCCGGGTCGATGGCGTCATCAGCCGCAAAGGCAAGATCACCAGAGAACAGATGCAAAAGAGCGCCGGCCGCCTCAAGATCATTGCCCGAACCGGCGTCGGCGTCGATCCGTCAAGAGTCGACCTCGACGGCGCCAAGGAATTCAAAGTCTGGGTAACGAATCAGCCCGGAAGCAATTCCCTCTCAGTTACCGAATTGGTGTTTGGCCAGATGATCGCTTTATTGCGTCACACCTTCGAGGCGAATAAGGCTGTGAGAGAAAATCGTTGGAGCGAGTACCTTCAATTCATCGGTACGGAGCTGGCTGAAAAAACCCTTGGCATTATCGGTATGGGCAATATCGGCACGAGGGTGGCGCTCCGGGCGCTGGCGTTCGAAATGGATTGTCTCGTTTACGATCCGTATATTCCCGAATCTCATGTCACCGCCTTGGGTGGCAAGTGGGTGGGATTGGATGAGTTATTGGCGGAATCCGATGTCGTCACGATTCACTGCCCGCTGACACCCGAGACCAATGGAATGATCGATGAGCGGAGACTCGCGCTGATGAAGGCTTCGGCGTACTTGATCAATGCCGCCCGCGGCGGCATCGTCAACGAAGACGCTCTCTGGAGCGCGCTGAAGCATAGAAAGATTGCCGGTGCGGCGCTTGACGTCGTAGAAAATGAGCCACCTGCGAAAAACCATCCTTTATTTCAACTCGACAACGTGGTCCTAACACCCCATATAGGGGCGCTCACATTTGAAGCTTCGAAGCGCGGCGAGTGGGGCGCAGCTGAAGAAGTGATTCGGGTGCTGGAAGGGAAGAAACCGAAAAACCCTGTGGTGGAATGGGCCTGAAGTCCTCGAGCCAATGAGGACGAACGCCGGCTATGCTTAGCGACGCCAAAACCCGCCTGGGTTCACCGAGATCATTCCACCTAACCCCGGTGACCTTCAGCACAGCGAGTCGCTCTGGACGGTGCGCGAGTACCTGATGGGAAAAGTTTACCTCCGCCACGCGCTCGTAAAGCTTATTAATGAGATTCGCTTCCGCCGGCGTACCGAGGAAAGGCGCGAGCCCGATAAATGAGGTGTGGAGTTGGGGAATTGCACTTTCAACGATTTCGAGTAAAGCCTGAACCGAGGCGACCATCACAAAAGTATTCCACAAGCAACCGCCCAGTTGCAGCACTTGAGCCAAGAGTTGATTGGGTTTCTCCCAAAAGCGGCGAACGCCATGGACTCGCGGTTGACCACGGATGGGCTCTGCCGGTTCGATCCAACCGTATTCCACTTCCGGACTTTCCGGATCCAATCCAAGCAGTATAACCAAATCGGTTCGGCGCCGCGCGGTGTCCAGCGCCGCGCGGATATAGCTCATGAACTTTTCGTTGTCGGAAATGTAGTGATCAGAAGGGAGGAACGCGACCACGGCGTGTGGATCGACGGCGGCGATTCGCAACAGGCTATAAAGAATTGCCGGTGCGGTGCCGCGATTACTGGGTTGCACCACCAAATTGCTCGCCGGCTCGTTTCGCAAAATCGGGGCATAGTACGATTCATGGATGCGGTTTACTACATAAAGGGTTCGTTCGCGCGCCAATTCGAGGGCGGCGCGAGTTCGTGTCTCTTCGAGAAGGGTTACTTTGCCAAGCACGGAGCAAAATTGTTTTGGCCGCTCGTCGCCGGCAATTTTTCGGGTGAGAGACTTGAGGCGCGTGCCGTCGCCGCCGGCCAAAATGACTGCCCATTCGCTTTCTCGATTGCGGACCACGCTCCTCAACGTTAGGTGATTCATGGTTGTATTCCTCGTTGTTGTTTCTAACGTTTGGCTGTTAAATGGCTGTTTCCTCTAGGTTAAATCTTTGATGACCCTGGCACGGAAAGGATGCAAAAAAGACCAGGATAAGAAGGAGGGTGGCGGTGCAGGCGCGCCGCCGTGAATTCGAAGCTAAATACGATCGGATACGATCGTTAGGTTAACGAGTCAGCGGTTTTGATTTTCGTGATGCGCTTCGTAGGTTAGCAATATTTTGTCAGGGGTCACATGTCCCCACCCCTGTTGTATTTGTCACGCGCCTCGACCCGTCGAACGGTGTCGATTTCCTCGTCAAGTTGGCTGCCGACCCGCTCGGCCCGGATGATGAGCTCGGATGGTTCGAGCATCACGTTTGCACTAAGGGCGCGTTGAATTTCGGAGCGGATTTGCCAAGTGGGGTCCCAGTAAATGCCGTTCGACGGACTGGAGGCCAGATGATTGACCAAATTGTTAATTTCTCTAAGGCCGGCCTCCGTCTCGCGGCGCCCCTCTTGTTCGTTGCCGGAGCGCAAGAGTGTCAAACCGAGATAGAGGTTTGCGAGGGAATCGTCTTTGTCGTTGGACAAAGCCTTTTCGAGTGCGCGCCGAGCTTCCGGAAAATTGCCGACCTCGTAGTAGGCGCGGCCGAGGTAGGTCCATACGCTCTCGCGGATTGAGTAGGGAATTTTGTAGTTAGGATCGAGCTCGGCCGCGCGGCGCAAATATCCCACGGCCGCTTGCGGTTGGCCGGTTTGGAGAGCGTTCCTACCTAGCTGCACCTCGTTGGCTACCTGAAGATCCACGCACCCGGACGTCACCATGGGCGCCCACAGGGTGATTAGTAAAGAAAGCGTCATCGATTTCATATGGCTGCCCCCCGGTGAGTAAGTTGTCTAGACTTCAGCCGGTGGTTTACCACAGAAGATGCAGCATTTGCTATTTTCGTGATGGAGCTTGGCGCAAGCGACGCTCCGGGCACCTCGGGTCCGCACATAGACTTCCGCGGCAGACAACATGCCGACGAGAGGCGCGGTGAAATAGATCCACAGGGCATGCCAGTGATGGGCTGGAACCGGAGATGCAAAAGTCCTCGCGGGATTCATGCTCATACCTGAAATTGGCGCTTCGATCGTTATATAAGTGGCGACCAGCGCGCCTGCGCACAGGCCGGTTAATTTATGCAACCTTGCGTGGTTCGAGACTCGCAAGATTACCGA
>DASRIZ010000058.1:0-16946 GCA_035649735.1 Blastocatellia bacterium
AATCCAGTCTGTGATTTGAGGCTAATACTGCCTACTGCCTTCTGCCTTCTGCCTTCTGCCTTCTGCCTTCTGCCTTCCGCCTTCTGCCTTCTGCTTTCTGCCTTCTGCCTTCTGTGTTACGGTGCGTGGACGTGGCTATAGAGTCGAAGTCTCGATGATCCACGAACACGCAACGATGGAGGCACCCTCTTGACCTGGGAACCGGAAGTCGAGGAAATAAAACGACGGGAAGAGCTGGCGAAACAAATGGGCGGGCCGGCTAACGTGGAGCGGCAGCACGCAAGTGGAAAACTGACCGTGCGCGAACGCATAGACCGGCTCCTCGATCCTGAGTCGTTCCACGAAATCGGCGCGCTCGCCGGACAAGCTACCTACGAAGACGGGAAGCTGACGGCATTCATACCTTCGAACTTCGTAATGGGAACGGGTCGCATCGACGGCCGCCGAGTGGTCGTTGCGGGAGACGATTTCACCGTGCGCGGCGGAGCCGCCGATGCCCGTGTTGGCGACAAAGCCGGTTATGCCGAAAGGCTCGCGCGCGAGCTTAGGCTTCCAATCATCAGACTGGTGGACGGGACAGGCGGAGGCGGGAGCGTGAAAACGCTCGAAACAATGCAGCGTACTTATGTTCCCGCGAATCCCGCGTGGGACCTCGTCGTGGCGTTGATGTCTGAAGTCCCGGTCATCGGAGCTTGCATGGGATCAGTTGCCGGGCTCGGCGCGGTGCGCGTCGTCACCTCGCATTTCTCGCTTATGGTCAAAGGCACAAGCCAGCTCTTCGTAGCCGGACCGCCGGTCGTCGAGCGCGGCGTCAGCGAAAAGGTAACAAAAGAACAACTTGGCGGTTCGCATATCCACGCTCGAGGCAGCGGAGCTGTAGACAACGAAGTCGATAGCGAAAACGAGGCATTCGTCGCGATCCGTCGCTTTCTCTCCTACTTACCATCGAATGTATGGCAAGTTCCACCCAGATCTGATTCAAGCGATAACCCTGACCGCCGCGAACAAGAGCTGATATCGATCATCCCGCGAAACCGGAGGCTCGGATTCGATGTGCGTCGCTTACTCGGCCTCGTGTTTGATAGCGAATCGGTATTTGAGATTGGTCGGTATTACGGGCGCCCGCTTGTTACATGTCTTGCGCGACTCAACGGATTTCCAGTAGGCGTGCTTGCAAGCGACCCCCAACAGGGCGGAGGCGGTCTCGATGCGCCGGGCAGCGAAAAGATGACTCGCTTTGTCGATTTATGCGATACGTTTCATTTGCCGGTGGTGAACTTTGTCGATCAACCGGGATTTCTGATCGGAACGGCGGCAGAACGTGCGGGCACTGCCAGATACGGCGCCCGAGCGATGTCCGCCGTTTATCAAGCAACTGTCCCGTGGGTCTCAATTATTTTGAGAAGAGTATTTGGCGTAGCCGGGGCGGCCCACGGCAACGCACAGGGTTTGAATCTTCGGTATGCGTGGCCGTCAGGTGATTGGGGCTCGCTGCCGATCGAAGGCGGCGTCCAGGCCGCCTATCGGCGCGAGATCGAAGCTGCTCCTGATCCTGCGGCACGGCGTCATGAGATTGAGGAACGGCTCAACCAACTGCGCTCGCCGTTCAGAACCGCCGAAGCGTTTGGCGTCGAGGAAATCATAGATCCGCGCGACACCCGTCCACTTTTGTGCGAATGGGTAATTACCGCGTATGAGTTGTTGACCACGAGACTTGGACCAAAGGGCCGAGGCTGCCGCCCATGATGAAGTCAGAGGGCAGAAGTCCGTAGTCCGTAGTCCGTGGTCCGTAGTCCGGAGTCAGAGGCGTTAGCGTACCTCTATTGGTGTTAGCTCTATTAGTCTTACATCTGACTACGGCCTACGGGCTACGGACTACGGACCTCTGACTTCCGACCTCTGACCTCGCGCCGTTGCAGAAAGGAACCGCCGCTTGTATGATGTCCCCGTAGGATTTGACTCGCCCCAGTCCCCAAGAACGACTGACCTCACGTAGCTCGCGCGCGAAATAGAAAGTGAGACAAGCGCATCATGAGGACAGTTCTTGTCGTTGAAGACGATTTCGATACCCTGCACCCGCTGGCCGAACTGTTGCGGTTGAAGGGATACACAGTCAGCACTGCAACCGAGGCAGAACTCGGTCTGGCACTCGCCCGCCAACAGCAACCCAATTTGATCATCACCGACATCGCATTGCCCGGAAAGAGCGGTCTTCACTTTATCGGGGCAGTGCGTAAAGACGAAACCATCAAGTCCACCCCCATAATAGTCATAAGCGGCTGCGGACCAATGGTCATGGTCGAGGCCGAAGCTGCCGGCGCAAACTGCTGTCTCGAAAAACCGATCAGCATCGAATTGTTCTGGGCAGCAATCGGCCAGGTTTTTGGAGATAGTTCCGAAACCGACACGCCCAAGCCGGTGGATTGGCGCGATGAGCCCGGTCGCGTGTTGGCCGGCGAAATCGATGGGCTCGTCGAGACCCTCCGGAATTGCACCACCAGAACAGAACGTGAAGAAGTGCTTAAGCGGCTGAAGGAAAGAATACTGAAGCTGCAAGCCCGAAACGCGAACTGCGCCTAGCCTCAAATCAACGATAACCGCGGGACAAACACAGGCACAGGAGTGTGGAACCGTAAGCCGATGCCCGATTGGCCGCCTCCCGATTCCAGACGAACCACCTCCGCGTTATACTTCATCCAGTTATTTGCTTTGAACGGTACTTTGATTTGTACTTCGAGGCTTTCACCGACGCTCACCTGGTGGGACACATAAAGAAACGCCCCAAGCGAGCTCAGGTTTTCGAGCGTCCCGAGTTCATCAAAACTTTCACCTGACTGATCCGTGCCTTTGATCAACACATCCCAACTGACCGCAAACCTTTGGGCATTTCGGCGTTCCTTGTTGTGTGCTGTTGTGGGCATCTCTTCGGTTCTCGTCTGATTACGCCTGACTGAAAGGGCTAATTACTCCTGCATTCCTTGATGCTTGAATAAAACGTTTGGTTGCGTGACTGTTCCCGGCCTGAGGATGGGAACTCGAGATGTAAGACTATGAGGAGCTACTAAAGATCTGTTTATGGGACTAAGGCGACCAATCCGGTCACCTTTTTTCTATCAAGCGGGAATAACCAGACTCCGAGGATTCTGGGTTCGATAATTTGCCGGTTAGTTCCTCGAGTTTAGCGGCCAAACAACTCGAACTGTCACGTGAATGGGCTCGCGCGGGACCTAGGCAACAAGGCCGTTCGTCCGCGGTTCCATCTTCATCATTTCGTCAACTGATCCCCCTCCCAGATCAGAGAGCTGGAGAAGCAGATTCTGACGGTTAGTGGAGTATGCCAACCCATCGCTCATCGAGATGATACCGCTGCGAACCATACGTTCCAGTTCGCCGTCAAATACCTGCATGCCGTCCAGGTTCCCGTCCCGCATTGCGTCATAGAGCGATTTTCCTTCACGCTCGCCCTTCTCTATGTAGTCACGGGTACGCGCCGTGGACTTGAGGACTTCGATAGCAGCGACGCGGCCGCGCCCGTCAGCCTTGGGAATCAGCCTCTGCGAAACTATGAATCGGAACGCGCCGGCTAACCTCATCCGAATGATATGCTCCTGACTCTTCGGGAACATGCCGATTAGACGCTCGACTGTTTTAACCGCGTCTGTAGTGTGGAGGGTCGATAACACCAGGTGACCGGTCTCGGACGCTTCGAGCGCTACTTCGCAAGTCTCAAGATCGCGAATCTCACCGACGAGAATCACTTTTGGCGCCTGACGAAGCGCCGCACGCAGGGCATAAGCAAAGCTGGACGTGTCCGAATGCAACTCGCGCTGATGAACCGTGCAGTTCTTGTGTCGGTGCATGAATTCGACAGGGTCTTCGATTGTGACGATATGGTAATACTTGCTTTCGTTTATCAGATCTATGATTGCCGCGAGCGTCGATGATTTGCCTGATCCGGTCGGACCCGTCAGCAGCACGATGCCATTCTTCATCTCCGCGACTTCTTTTAATACCGGCGGGACTCCAAGCTGCTCGAAAGAAGGGATCTCGTTTGGTACGACGCGCATCACGATGGCGTGGGTCCCCCGTTGTTTGAAAATGTTGACTCGAAAGCGAGACAGACCGGTCAGGCTGAACGACAGATCCGCAGATCCGTACTTGTCCAGTGATTCCTCGGCGGTCTTGTTATTGCCTATCAAAGCCTTGGCGATGCCCGCGGTATGTGCGGGAGTAAGCTGGTCCATGCCTGGAACTTTTACCGGAGTGAGTTTTCCTATGAGTTCGACCTGGGGTGGGCGCCCGGGAGAAAAAATCAAATCAGAGATTTTGTCTGAGACGGCGAGCATGGTCTGCACTACTTGTGAAAAATTGATCGTCGACATCTTCAGGAATCCTTTTGCGAGTTCCGCCACAAAGTGCGGTCCACAAGGCTTATCGAGGGACGCTTGATAGAATGGGGCAGACCGATGATGGTGAAGCTTGAACACGAATGGGGCAGATTCCGCCGGGCGAAAACGGCTCAGTGCGATATTAACGAGGACTCGGCTAAAGTCAACAGTTCTGTTACTTCACCCGCGAACCATCGGACGCTCGGCGAGCGATAAAATACGCTCACTTTGCCGTCAACCGTTCAAAGATGTGGAAGGTTTCGCCCCGATGAACGCTTCCAAGATAGCGCCACCTGTTTTCGATAGTGTCGCCGCGTTTAAGCCCCTTTATCGCCCGAGTACCATCTTCAATCAACTGATCCACTTCCGCGACGGCAACCACATGCACTTCGGGAACATTGTCTTTGCCGGTTTCCCTTACCAAATCGAGAATGGTCTGGCGATGAATAGAGATTTGTGTTTTCGATCGAACGTACTCGCGGCGAGAGATTTCGTTGTGCCTGATTTGGAACTCAAGCTCGTCTTCTTCGTGGCGCATCAACTCTAGAAACGATCGCACCTCGGGTCCATAACCGCTCGACTGAGCGCTCTGGCCGTTGGACGAAGACAGGAAGGCCGGAGCGAACAGGATAAACAGACAGATTGTGCTCGCGTGTCTCCTTCGCATGGAATCAGCTCGAAATCCGCCGTCTTTCAAGAATCACCAGCGTTATTTTGCATAAGAAGCGTCCAGCAGTTCAATAGGATGCACGACGTCCACATCCAGCCGGTTTAGCAGAACCCCCGCGCCTATTTGCATGATACAACCGGGATTTGCTGAAGCCACGGTATCGGCCCCGCTCTCCTTTATGCTTGCAATCTTGTCGCTCAGGATGTCGTTGCTCAGTTCCGGATGCTGAAGATTGTAGATGCCGGCGCCGCCACAGCAACTCTCAAAACCTCTCAACGGTACCAGCGTGATCCCGGGAATCGCTCGCAGCACCTCGATGGGCGCTTGGGTTATTCGCTGCGCGTGCAATAGGTGACATGGGGCATCGTACGCGACCAGCCGTTCAATGTGACCGGCAGGCGGGAGAATCCCCGTTTCAATTAGAAACTCAGATACATCCCTTACTCTTGAGCTAAACTCGCGCGCGCGATCCGCATAAAGCGGATCATCAGCCAGCAATACACTATATTCCTTCATCGCCGCGCCGCACCCTGCGGCGTTTACTATTATTCGTTCAGCCCCGCTTTCGAGAAACGCGGCAATATTTGTTCGCGCAAGTCGACGGGCTACCTCAAGCTGACCAGCATGGGCGTGAAGCGCGCCGCAGCACCCTTG
The DNA here is from genome assembly GCA_035649735.1 of Blastocatellia bacterium. GTDB lineage: Bacteria > Acidobacteriota > Blastocatellia > UBA7656 > UBA7656 > Onstottus_A. The sequence goes on from DASRIZ010000058.1 coordinate 5,713, forward strand.
CTTTTCAGCGTCCACCAGTTTGCAGCCGTTCCGAGCGAGCACGCGCTCAGTCGCTCGATTGGTCTTTTTGAATAGGCTCTCCATCACGCAGCCCTTCAAAAGGGCAACTCTAGTGGCGCCGTCGGAGCTTGATTTTGAATTCGCCTGTTTGTCATTAGCGAATCGCGAGCGACTCGCGAGGAGAAGTGCCAACGCAAATCGAACACGGCCCCGGAAGACGTTTGTCCGGAATGCTGCTCGAGCCAATCCGCTGTCTCTAAACCACCGAACCAGCGCCAACCCGCTTCGAAGCAGCCAGAGCCGGGTGAACACCTGATTGAGTACGAACCTCTGCAAGGCTTCAGATGCCGAACCCCGCGCCGACTTTTCTTTTGCTATCTCTGAGCGCGCGGCTTCCAGCAGATGTCCGTATGGCACGCCTGAGGGACACACCGTTTCGCAGCCGCGGCAACCCAAACAAAGATCGATGTGGGAGATGAACGCCTCGCCAATCGCGAGCTTGCCCTCGACTACTCCTCGCATGAGATAGATGCGGCCGCGTGGCGAATCGTTCTCGTTGCCGAGTTGACGATAGGTGGGACACGCCGGAAGGCATAGACCACAATGGACGCACGTGAGCAACTTGTCGGTGTTAGCCGCAAGAAGCGTAGTCAGTGTGCGGTGTGTTTCGGTTGCAGCCCCCATCATTAGTCCCAACCAAACTTGCCTGGATTCAATAACGACTGACGGTCGAACCGCGTCTTTATCGCGCGCATAATCTCGACGGTCGACCCCACCGTTCCCCACGCATCAGCGGATCGTCTTACCTCAACCGGAGCTTTTTCAATCGTCAGGGTCCCGGTTGCGCCAGCGGCGCTCGCGCGAATCCTCTTGATCTGATCGACAGCAGATCCGCCCTCAGCATCGAACGATATTCGGATTATACCAGTGCCAATGTCGACTGTAGCAGCACAGTCCGGATGAGCCCGGCAGGCTTTCTCAAACTCCGACTGCACGGCTGACAGCGGGACGCTAAGCCTTACACGAATCGCCTGCGAGTCGAAGTGTGCGATGTGTCTCCATGCGTCGTCGGCCTGTTCCTCCCTCAACACGATTCCTTTGTAGTTCTCGTCCAGACTCTGAAGCACCCAGTTCACCTGATGCTCAACTGACGCTTCGCTGTCGGTGACTCGTATTAACAGACCGTCATCCGGCCAACTAGACTCGGGTGAGTCGGAAAGCCGTCGAGTTAGTACAACCGACGCGGGCTGGAGTTCGGAGACCAATACCCGTTTAGCAAGGTCGAACAGCGCCTCCCGATTCTGCGAGGTAATCAATATCGTCGAACTGTGATCCGGCAACGGACGAAGCTTGAAGGTCAGTTCGGTTATGATTGCAAGCGTGCCGTAGCTCCCGGCGTAAAGCTTGTTCATATCGTAGCCCGCGACGTTCTTGACTACCTTACCGCCCGATTTGCTTTCGGTTCCATCTGCGTGAACGAGCCTCAGCCCAATGATGTAATCGCGCGGTGCTCCGAAGCCGAGTCTGAATGCGCCGCTCGAATTGCAAGCAGCGACAGCTCCCAGCGAAGCGCGCCCAAAGCCCGGGGGATCGAGCGGCAACCACTGTCGCTGTAGCACCGCGAGAGAATTGAATGCCGACAGGGTCACGCCCGCTTCCACGGTAGCGGTCAAATCAGGCGGGCTATACTCGATGATCCGCTCCATTCGATCGAGGCTGAGCACTACGTCAATTCGACGCAGCGGATTGCCACATTCGAGCCAGGTCATCTGACCTGCGGGCACTACTGCGGCATCCGACTCCGAGCACACCCTCATGCACGCCAGGACTTCCTCCGCCGACGCCGGTCGGGCTACCAATCCCGGGTTGAGGCCATCGATACTCAGTTCGGGTTGCTCCGAAACGTGATCGTTTCCGATGATTGATGCGAGTGTCCTGGCAAGCGCGCGTTCTTCGGTCATTGAAAGATTCAAAGGCTCCAGTCGGTCTCGCGAGATAGAAGCTTGATCCGGGGCCGGGGCCTGTCGGACGGTGGAACAGGTTGGTCGTTGTTGTCTATCAGTTCTGCAAAGAAGGCTCTGAACTGGCGAGCGAAATCATCCAGGTCAAGTGACATCAGGCATGAGGGCAGGCGATTGAGCTTGTCCACGACATTGTTGTACATCCCTTTCGCACCTCTCGCATTTCCCCGTTCGTAGTGATGCAGCCCCACTGCTGCCTGAATCAGCATTTGATAGAACGTCTTTGTGTCGCCTGAAGATCGGAGCCAGATTTCTTCCCAGACTTCATGGGCGTCGAAGTAGCGTCCGGCATTAAAATGGTCTATTCCCTCCAGGTAGTGTCTGGGATAACTACCAGTGGACCGGGGCTCAGTCTGAGATTCTGTTGATATCGAGTTGTCATCAGCACTCGGAATTGCAGATTGCACGCCTGACCCCGGGTCCGGGTCATCGGATGCGTCAAAAATCAGGTTGAACGGTCCAGCGGTGATACGATCGCCGTTCTTTAACTCCACCCACGAAACTCGTTGACCGTTTGCATGTGTCCCGTTCTCGCTTCCGCTGTCCACCAGAAAGAGTCGGCCGTTGTTTTGTTCAATAACAAAGTGCTCGCGCGAAACGGTCGGGTGAGAGAGAACGCAATCAGAATTGTTAGATCTGCCGAAGGTGACCTTATCTTTGTCGAGCGGTACGCACTCGCCGGTTCGAGGTCCGGTATCAAATCTGATAGAAGCCATGATGTCAGGGAGCGTTGAGTCAGTGATATGTAAGCTCAGAATCGAAGCTTACTTGAGAGCGGGGAGAGTCTGCAATGGCCCTGGTTCCTCGCGACGAAATCCGGTGCTGTGGTAGCATCCTCGAAACATCGCAAGGAGAATTCCGATGAGCGTTGCTCCAGCCGATTATCTTGCTGCTATTGAACATTTGCCGGCTGGGGCAGTGCTGCGCTTCGACGACGTGCCCTGGGAGGATTATGAAAACCTGCTTGCCGATCTGGGTGAAGGCTATGCGGTTCGCATCTTCTACGACAATGGGAGGATGGAAGTCATGGCCCCCGCATCGACGCATGAGAAACCCAAGAGCGTTATCCATACTCTAGTCACCGCAATACGGGACGAGCTCGATATCGATATCGAATCCCTCGGCTCTACCACCCTTAAGAAAGAGATGAAGGCCGCGGGAGCTGAACCCGACGACTGCTTTTATGTCCAGAACGCGGTGTTGGTAATCGGACGAGAGGACTTAAACCTAAAGCACGACCCGGCCCCCGACCTTGTGGTAGAAATTGATCGAGCGAGTTCATCGTTGGATCGGTTTGCTATTTATGCAGCCCTCTGTGTTCCGGAAATTTGGCGGCTCGCTCGACGCCAACTGAGGATACATCTATTGGTCGGGGACCGCTATGAGGAGTCGCCCATGAGTAGCGTTTTTCCGTTTCTCCCGGCTACGACACTTTCTGAGTTTGTTGCGCGCGGACTAAAGGAGGGAGAGAGAAAAGTAGCCCGAGCCTTTCGCGATTGGGTGCGCGAGCACCATCATCCCGATGATTAGCCGCAATGCTCAGCCAACGGTTACCCCATGAGGCGTAAGCCGCTTGTGTTTGAGGTCTTCCATTCCAAACCCACAATATCGACAGGTCTTGAAGGTCGGTAGCACCTTGCCCGGATTACAAAGACCCTTTGGATTGAACACGTCTCGGACCGCCAGCATTCGTTGCATGTCGTTATCGCTGAAGATCAACCGCATTGACTCGATCTTATCCATGCCGACGCCGTGCTCGCCGGTGATCGACCCGCCGACCCCCACGCACAGTTCCAATATCGCTTTCGAAGCGTTCGCAACGCGGCGCACTTGATCAGGATCGCGCCCGTCGAAACTGATATTCGGATGAAGATTGCCGTCGCCCGCGTGAAACACGTTCGCAACTGTGAGATTGTTGCGCGCCGCGATTCGGTAGATTTCGTCGAGCACCTCCGGTAACCTCGACCGTGGGATCACCGCGTCCTGAACCATCAAGTCGGCCTTGATTCTTCCCATCGCGCCGAACGCCCGCTTGCGAGCCGCCCACAACCTGTCGCGCTCGGCCGCGTCCTTTGCGACTTTGACCGCTCTCGCGTTATTGCGCTTGCAAACCGCAACCACTCGGTCCGCAGTCTCTTCAAGGCCTGCGGCAAGGCCATCAACTTCGATGATCAGCAGCGCGGCGACGTCGGTAGGAAAACCGCCCGCGAATATCGAATCCTCGATCGCCCGTATGGTGGCTTGATCGATCATCTCGAGCGCCGCGGGCAGAATTCCCGCCGCTATGATCTCGGACACAGTGCGGCTCGCGTCGGTTACCGTCATGAATTCTGCAAGAAGCGTTTTCACCATTTGGGGCAAACGCGTAAGCTTCAACGTCGCTTTTGTGGCAATCCCGAATGTACCTTCTGATCCGACAAACACACCCATAAGATCGTAGCCGGGTACATCGACCCCGCCTCCACCTAGAGTCACCATCTCGCCCGACGGCAAAACGACCTCCAGCGCCAGTACGTGGTTAGTGGTCATCCCGTACTTCAAACAGTGAGGCCCACCCGAGTTCTCGGCGACATTGCCTCCAATAGTGCACGCCATTTGACTCGATGGATCCGGAGCGTAGTGGTACCCGTGCGGCGAGGTTGCCTGCGATAGGTGAACGTTGATTACACCCGTTTCGACAACCGCTATCCGATTCTCATAATCGATTTTTAGGATCTTGTTGAGCCTGGCGAGCTCGAGGATCACCGCCCCGTGAAGCGCCAACGCGCCGCCCGAGAGCCCGGTGCCTGCGCCCCGGGGCGCGAAGGCTATCTGAGCATCCGCGAGGATCTTCACCGCAGCCGCTACTTCTTCCGCGGATCCTGGAATGACAACGGCCGAAGGTACGTGCTTATGAAGCGTGAGAGCATCGGCCTCGTAGACGAGCAACTCTTCCGGTTCGGTCAGAACGTGCTTGTCGCCTACTGCAGCTTTGAGTTTTCCTATGACGGCCTTTGGGAGAGATTGAGGCACTTCTCGTTCTATCGAAGGGTTCATAGGAAAGCTTGTAAGTACGCCCTCCGTGGCTGTCTTCGTTGACTGAACCGCCACGGAGGAACGCCGCTAACCGATCTTCTTAATACTTGGGAACGCTTGGATCGACATCGTCTGACCAGCGCAGAATCCCACCCACCAGATTCTTAACTTTGCGATAGCCGGCCTGTTTCATGAACTCGACCGCAGCTCCGCTGCGCACACCGCTGCGGCAATGGACGACTATATCGTCGGCGCTCGAAAGCTCGTGCAACCGCTCGGGCAAAGTTGCGCGCGGTATCAGTTTTGCGCCCGGTATCCTGCAGATCGCATATTCTTCAGGCTCGCGTACGTCGATGAGCACGAAGTCGTCACCCCGATCCATCTTGGTTTTGAGCTCGAGAGGCGTGATCTCGAAGTCTTGTCCAACATCAACCTGAGGCTGATGAGTTACGCCGCAGAATTCCTGGTAATCGATTAGCTCATGTATGGTTGGATTCACACCGCAGATTGGGCACTCAGGATTCTTCCTGAGCTTCAGCTCCCGGAATTTCATCTTCAGCGCGTCGAACAGCATCAATCGTCCAATCAGCGAATCGCCCTTCCCAAGGATCAGCTTCACGGTTTCGATCGCCTGAACCACGCCGATTATCCCCGGCAACACTCCGAGCACTCCGCCCTCGGCACAGCTGGGCACGAGTCCCGGCGGAGGCGGTTCCGGATATAGACAGCGGTAACAGGGTCCTTCTTTGGCGTAGAAAACGGTGGCTTGTCCCTCGAATCTGAAGATCGAGCCGTACACGTTGGGCTTGCCGCTAAGAACGCAAGCGTCGTTGACCAGGTATCGAGTAGGGAAGTTATCCGTGCCGTCCACGATGATGTCGTAATCGGCAAACAGCTCAAGCGCGTTTTCAGATGTAAGCGCCACTTCATGAGGTTCTACTTGCACGTAAGGGTTGATCTCAGCGATGCGCTCTTTGGCGGAATCGAGCTTCGAGCGTCCGACGTTTGCGGTCGAGTGAATAATTTGCCGCTGGAGGTTCGTGAAATCGACGACGTCGAAGTCGACGATCCCAAGACGGCCAACTCCCGCCGCTGCCAGATACAACGCCAGCGGAGATCCCAGACCTCCGGCGCCTATACACAGGACTCTTGCCGCCTTGATCTTCTTCTGACCTTCCAACGCGACTTCAGGCATTATCAGGTGGCGGCTGTACCGAAGTATCTCATCGTGATCGAGCTCAACCGCTTGAGCGGCTTTTTCTTCTATTACCGCAACACCTCCGGCGATCGAAGGCACAATACTCAGCGCATCGCCGTCCTTGATTGGCGTGGCCGTTTTTTCAGCGTAGCGAATATCCTCGTCGTTGACGTAGATGTTAACGAAGTGCCGTAGCCGTCCTTCTTCGCCGTACAAATGCTTTTTCAGATCAGGGAACTTGCTGGTCAACTCTTCCAGCGCTTCGCCGACCGTTGTGGCCTCAACCGCCACCGAGTCGCTGCCGCCGGCATAGTTGCGCAGCGCGGTCGGGATCAAAATGTTCACAGCCATAGGGGTCTCCTTCTAGGGTTCGCCTATCTCTCCGTAGATTTGATTGTAGAGTTGGGACGTGGAAAAGCAAGCTTGGAACGTGAGCGGCCCTTAACCACGTAGTAACGAATTCATTCGTTTTCTTAATCTGTTGTTGACTTCAGAGAGCCGCGCTCTTGTGCTTATTCGATCACTATCTCTTCCTGCTCGAAGCGTTCGTAATCGGGTTTTGTGAAGGAATTCAGCGCCGCAGACTTCCCCTGCTCGACCGCGACGATTATGTATGACTCGCCCGGCCAGCATGAATGATCGAGATCATAACCGGATGGCGCAGCCGGGTGATCGGGATGCGAGTGGTAGTATCCGATTACGCCGAGCCCTCGGCTGCGCGCATAATCATCGGCGCGTTTGTATTGCTGAGGCGTGATCAAGTATCGAGTCTCACGAGACTCGGTGCGCTCGTTCTCAGCAGCGTGAACCTCGGCGAGAATATTGCTATCGCCCTCGCGTTTTCCGAGAAGAAACCCGCAGCATTCGTGCGGATAAGTAGTCTCGCCGTGTTTTCTTATTTCATCGAGGTGAGCTGAGTTAACTCTTATTGCCACTTTTTATCGTTCCTTCGCTCAATAAATCACTTCATCCGCCTGCTTGACGGTGATTGCGTGCGGGCCCGCGTTGAAACCGTTCAGCAACGCGTTGTGATGTTCGATGATTTGAGCGGCGCTCAAGACATTGTTGTCGATAGTGGTATGGGCGTCGCTCACCAGCGTTACATCGTAGCCCATTGTTACCGCGCGACGTGTTGTCGTATCCACGCAGTATTCGGTCTGGCACCCGGCGACCACCAGGCGCTCGATGCCTCTCGCTTTAAGCTCGCTCTCAAGGGTCGTTTCAAAGAAAGAATCGGAAGCGCGCTTACGGATGATCAAGTCCTCTTCGTCAGGTTTGATCTCCGGATGAATGGGCCAGCCTTCGGAGCCGGGCTCGAGAGGATCACCTGCCTCGCCGTCGTGTTGAATGTATATAACCGGCACGTTTGAAGCACGCGCTTTTGCTCGCAATGTGTTGATCTGTTCAAGGACTTCGCCGCTTCGATACGCGTGAAAGCCATCGATAATACCGACCTGAACGTCAATGATTAAGACTGCAGTTCCCATTCTCAAGCATACTTTTCATTCGCACAGATTCTACTCAAGTGATCGGCTATACAATGGTATGACCGGCATAGACCTAAGTAAATATTCCTCGCACTCTCGGAACTTTGAGTTGCCTTTAAACGCGTTTGAAGAGGCAGCCTGGGCTGCCTCTCTAAGCATCAGGTCGAAGGTCTGATCAACCCAGCTAGGTTTCTTTGCGACCTGCCCGGTCGCAAAACTCAATAAGTTGCTGGCGTTTGCCAGCAGTAGCGACTTGCCGGCCAACGCGACTCCTTTAAAGTTGCGCTCATCCTTCTCTCGGAGGTAATCGTGCCACTTTCTACTCACCACCGTAGCTTCGAGTCCGAGGTTCTGCTCCCACTGCTGCTTCACAATAGTCACTAGCTTGTCTGTATCCTCTCCGGTGTACACCAGGATTTCAATATTCACCCTTTGTCCATTTTTCGCGATGCCTCCCGGGAAGCCAGCCTTCGCAAGTAAGTCACGAGCCGAGGCGGGATTGTAAGCCAGCAGATCGTAGGTTTTTCCGTCTCTCACCGCTGCGAGGTGGCTGAGTGTCTCGTATCCGTCATACGGCGGAACCAATCCAACTCCCGGAAAGTATCTGAAGCTTTCTTCTCGCATCGCATCGGCTATCGCACGTCTGTCAGTGGCCATGGCTAAAGCGTAACGTACGGCGACATTATCGAATGGTGAGGTCGTTGTATTAATCTTGAAGTAGATGGTCTCGTAGTAGGATGATCGCCGGGCCTTTTGTTGCGCCGGAAATGAACCATAACTGTTGTTGAGGCCCAGGTTGAATAGAGCGACGGCCGCGATGATCGTTAGTTTGAGATTGTTCTTGTATCCCATACCTCTTCATACCAATTATCTAAGCAAGATGTTTTAATTACCTTCATCCCAGAACCGCTCGCTTAGATACTTGTCTCCAGCATCCGGAAACACGGTCACGATAACCCCTGACTCGATCTGAGCCGCGACTTTCAGCGCGCAGGCCAGAGCTGCGCCGGATGAGACTCCTACGAGCAAACCTTCCTGCTTGCCAAGTCTGCGAGTGTACTCGTGCGCAGTTTCAGTTGCGATTTCGTGGTTCTCGTCGGCAATCGACGAGTCATAAATTCCAGGGACGATCGCGGTTTCCATGTGCTTGAGCCCTTCGAGACCGTGAAACGGAGAATCAGGTTGGAAGGATATCGCCTTGATCTCGGGGTTCAGCTCTTTCAATCGTCGCGACGTTCCAACGAAAGTCCCGCTGGTGCCCAGACCGGCGATGAAGTGAGTAATGCGGCCCGATGTCTGTTCCCAAATCTCAGCCGCCGTTGTTTGGTAATGAGCTTGCCAGTTCGCCGGGTTGTTGTATTGATCCGGGTAAAAATAGAGCTCGGGGTGCTCCGCGTAGAGTCTCCGCGCCTCACGAATCGCGCCGTCCGAGCCTTCAAGCGGGCTGGTTAACACCAGCTCCGCGCCATAGCTTCTCAAGATCCGTTTCCGTTCTTCACTTGCGTTCTGAGGTAGCGCGAGTTTCACTCGGTAGCCGCGGGCAGCTCCAATCCACGAGTAGGCTATTCCGGTATTTCCGGATGTCGCATCGAGAATAATTTTTTGCGTAGTGAGCCGCCCTGAGCGCTCGCCGTCAAATATCATGCTAAGCGCCGGACGGTCTTTTACCGAGCCACCGGGGTTGAACCACTCAGCTTTTGCGAAGATCTGGACGTTGCCGGAAGGTCCGATGTTCCGAAGCCGGAGCAGAGGAGTGTTGCCGACCAGCTCCCATGCCTCCATCGGCGCGTGCGCTCGGCCCGATCCGCTGTAGTTTGTATTGCCGCCGGCTTTCGCGTCCATCTTTAGACCGTATGTTCGGCTCGGTTCCGAGGATATCATCCAGATGTTTGAATCTCAAATTTTGCGCTATCGAGACAAGTTAGTGACTTGCCGCAATGCGCGATGATAAACTTTTCGGGCTGGCGACCGATTACACCCCGTGTCAATTGAGGAATCATGGACTACTCACAGAACATCCTTGGTCTTATAGGCAATACGCCGCTGGTGAGACTGAACAAAGTGACCAGAGGCATCGACGCCGTAGTGCTCGCAAAAATGGAGTCGCTCAATCCGGGCGGCTCGGTCAAAGACCGGATCGGCATCTCGATGATCGATGCGGCGGAGCGAGACGGCCGACTCAAGCCGGGCGGCACCGTTGTCGAAGCCACGAGCGGCAACACCGGCATCGGCATTGCGATTGTCTGCGCGGTGCGCGGATATAAGGCAGTGTTCGTGATGACCGATAAGTGCTCGGTTGAAAAGGTTCGCTACTTAAAAGCGCTCGGCGCTGACGTCGTCGTCGTCCCGGTTGCTGCCAAACCCGATTCGCCCGATCATTACGTCAACACTGCCCGGCGCATCGCTCAGGAGACCCCCAACTCGCTCTTTGTCTTTCAGTACGGGAACGTGGCCAACCCGGAAGCGCATTACCGGACAACCGGACCCGAGCTTTGGGAACAAACCGGGGGCACCATTACTCACTTTGTGGCAGGGGTCGGCACCGGCGGGACGATAAGCGGAACCGGGCGGTTTTTGAAAGAAAAGAGCTCTAAGATTCGAGTCATCGGCGCGGATCCTTACGGGTCGGTGTTTAAGACCTACAAAGAAACCGGCAAGCTCATGCAGGCTACACCGTACCTGGTCGAGGGCATTGGGCAGGAGATCATTCCTGAGAACGTCCACTTCAAATATATCGACGAAATAATAAACGTTACCGACAAAGACTCCTTTCAGATGGCGCGGAGGCTCGGGCGCGAAGAGGGAATTTTTTGCGGTGGGTCTACAGGTACGAATGCTGTTGCCGCGCTGCAGGTCGCGCGAGATCTAGGCAAAGACGATGTCGTGGTGTTTCTGGTAGCGGACACCGGAGAGCGTTATCTCTCGAAGTTCCACTCCGACGAATGGATGAAAGAGAAGCGAATGTTGGGCGTCGAGAAGATGACCGTTGGGCTGATCAACCAGCTCAAGGCCGACGATTCGACCCCGCACCTGGTATCGGTAGGTCCTTCACAGCAGGTCGCCGACGCGCTACAGATGATGAAGACCTACGGTCTGTCGCAGTTGCCGGTGCTCGAAGAAGGGAAGTCGGTCGGCAGTCTTCGCGAGGGCCGGTTGATGGGCAGACTGCTGGAGAATCGTGAGCTGATGCAGTCTCCGGTTTCGGATGTAATGGATCGAGCGCTCCCGGTGGTCAACGAAGACTTAAGCGTGGAGACCGCGGTGAAATATCTAAAAAGCTCACCGGCACTGCTGGTCGAAGAGTACGGCCGAATCGTTGGAATAGTGACCCGACAGGATGTTGTTGATGTTCAGAGCTGAACGTGGGGTTTCAATTTTCAATCCGTTGAGGCTGCGGTTCTAGACACCACCGGCTTCAGCCGTGTGGTCCTTCAATCTCTACCTACGTCACGGACTCGCGGTCGGGTCGGCTGGCTTTATCCTAGGTAGAAATTGAAGCACCACACGGCTGAA
>DASRIZ010000059.1:0-3872 GCA_035649735.1 Blastocatellia bacterium
AGCGGTTCGCGAGAACGGTTGCGGGCGTATACTGCCGGTCTAACAGAGTGAACGATTGTCTGCTCTCAAGCGATTGATCGCCCGGGCGACATCAGCGCGGGCGCATCTCCGTTATTCGCCGGAGAGCAAGGTTGCGACGAGAGGGTAGACAAGTCCACCCTCTCGAACTTTATGGGCAACTACATATTAGGCCCTGGCAGCAAGCTTGTGCAGCGTCGAAGTAGAAAGCTCGAAGTTCTCGACCTTGGGAGTTCCGTCGATGACTTTCGACACGATCTTGAGTATCTCCGGATACCCCGTGCGGTTGTAAGCTTCCGCGTTCTCTTTCGTCTCCCAGATGCTGATTGCTAGAACTTCTGAGCGCTCCGGGGCGACAAAGGTGAATTCATCACGGAACCCCTGCTGCTTGCGAAGCAGTGGGAGAATTTCGTTCTCGACTAACCCCTTGAATTCTGGCGCCGTATTCGGCTTCAGTTTCATGGTCACATTGCGTGTAAACATTTTAGCTCCTTTGAAGGTGAGCTGTTGGATTCAGATGGACTGGATGATTCCAGAGAAGCTGAAGAAGGGAGTAAGCTATGCTCGGTTCGTTGCAACTGTATGGATAAGCTAGAGATTTGTCAAACAGAATACTGTGAAAGAGTCTTCTGCACTCGTGGAGCATCGAGCGGATTCACTCTCAAAGCGGCGTTATAGAGGTGTTAGCCCTCAGCAGTAGACCATAAAGAAAAGTGAAAACAAACAGACGAGGGCGAGGGCCAAGCAGTTGAGGCTCTCAGCGGTTTCGGAAAGAACTGTCACAAGATTGTCAGACGCAAAAGCGGCCGGCACGATCGGGTATGCCAGGCGAAGCTTATTCGCGATCATCACCAGGGCCAAAATGATCAATCTGAGATAAACATATTGAATGAAACCGATCACGGGCGTTATTTGCTTCAATATGAACCAGCCCGGTTATCTCGGACGTGATGAATTGCCGGATACCATCGCGGGACTCTACGAAGAAGATCGCTCGCGAGCCCTGGTACAGACCCGAAAAAAGAGCGGACACCTGGTCGTTCTGTCGCGTGTGCGCGCCGAGCAACACGGACGCTGCGGAGCTGGATCCCAGCTCGCCGCCGGTCAACAAGCCGCGTCGCTCTTCCGGATCAGTGACCACGAATACGTAGGTCTCGTCGGCGGTCTTGATGGATAGACAGTCGGCCGCGCTCAGCGTGTCCAGTGATATTCTGGCAACAGTCTTCGAAGCCTCAAAACGAATTTGTTCCGGATCGTATTTCATTTTTTGCGTGCCTCAGCGGTCACAGCTCCCACTAATGTATTGGCCGGGCTCCGTGCCCGCCCCTTGCGGGTCATTTGTAGGGCGGGCACGGAGGCCCGCCCCTACAGTACAGCGTTAAGATCGAACTACTTTTGCCGCTGTCCCCTCATTCGTTGCATCACCTCGCTATAGCGCGCCCACTCGATGCTTTGCTCTTCGGGCTTGTTGAAGAGTTCTGGATGAAGATAATGACCACGCTCGTTTTCGTTCTTGAGCTCCTCGACGGGAATGCGATGACTGTTTGCGAAGACGTCCTGACGAATGCCAGTCACTTGCCACGAAACCTTGACTCGCGGCTCACTGGTCTTGATCGTAAAACGATTGTTTGAGATCTCTTCTGCAATTATCGCCTGGGCGAATGTGCCAATGACGCTGAGTTGATAGCGGAAGTCGCGGTTCAACGCTTCAAAGTAAGAGGGCAATTCGACCACTGCCTGCCCGTTCGCATCTGTGGTGATGTTGCCGTTGTAGATGTTCATCATATCGGGCGACTCGATGAACGAGTGATAGAGATATTTGTTTTCGGGGTCGAGCGGATGGTCGATCTTGAATGAGCCTCCAGCCTTGGAGATCGTGCCGGTGATCTGAACATTTCCCGAAAAATATCCTGCCAATCCATCAAACGCCGGGTTGACATCCGTCCTGGTTCCACGGAAGGCGAATATGCCGACGCCACCGGTTTGAAATTGCGACGTGCCTCCTTGCGCGAGCACCCCGATGCCACCAACAGCGCCCGATCCCGCACCGCCACCGCCCGATGCGATTACGCCGGTGCCTCCCTGATTCCCGAGGTTCAGCCCGCCCTGGGCAACTAAGGCGGTTTTGCCACCCAAGCCGCCGGCAAATTCTGCTCCGATGCCAGACAGGTTTGAAACTTGAAGAACCGGTACTGCGACATCACCGTTCAAGAGAAGCGGCACCGTAACCCCACCACCACCACCCGACACCGCGGCAGTCGTCTGAACCGTGCCATCTGGAAACTTGATCCCGCCCATCGTCGTTTCGATCATTCCCTTCACGGTGAGTTTCGATTGCGGTAGGGGCGTGCCAATGCCCACATTGCCGAACTTGTCTTCGCTGATCACCGAGTCGACAAGCGTGTTCACGCCGGTGAATTTGGGTATCTGCCCGATCGTGCCGACAACCGACACGTCGATTGCTGATTGTTGAACCGTTTCGGTCTTCCTGGCAGACGGTTGGTTCTTGCCTGTGCTGTTCTGAGCTCGCGCGACTACCGCGTAAGCCACGATCAGTGCGATTGCCCACATCAAAGCGCTGAGTGTGAAACTGATTCTTGATCTCATTTTCCGTTCTCCTTATCGATTAATGATGTCCCGAGCGAGAGGCGCGACCTTTCGCTAATGTCTCTAACCTGGTCGCGAATTGATTCCCAAGCTCGCCCTTTTCCGGTCCTTCGGGACGACGAACTGGTTCGAGCCGTGTAAGGCTCAGGCGTCGCCTCCGGCTTTACGACACTGCAGAGACTGCACCTTGCCGGTCTCGTCCGACACCTGCAGCGTAGCGGTTACACGATTCGCCCTTGGGTCGTACGGATCAACCAGGACCTTTGCGGATGCCACAAATTCGATTGACTTCCCGGGGAGCCGAATTCCGTCCTGGATTTCGAAGGACGACGCCTGGCCCGGCATAAGGGTCCTCGTCTCGCTCGCCAGCACGTTGCCGGCCCAATCCTTGAAAATGAATTCGACGTCGACGGGCCGTTGATCGCGACCGGTTCGGTCAGTAGCTAATATCGCGATGATAGAGGCATTCTGGCTTTTGCCGATCTTTACAGCTCCGAATTCGATATCGGTGTTCGGCGCGGTCTGGTTCTGCGCCGGGGTCGCAGGAGCAGCATTCACCGCGGTCTCAAGATGGTTCGCGACGTAGACCGTGAGTGTTGCCACCAGCAGCGCTAGTGACGTGAACTTTGCAATTGTTTTCATAGTGAGTTCTCCTTTGGCTTTAGTCCGTAGTCAGTAGTTCCGTAGTCCGTATCTGTTTGTCATTCGTGACCAACTGCTACCTGTATGCCGCATGCTCCAAAGCTCTTGGCCTTTGCGGCCGCGTCAGTTCTTACTTTCCTGACCACGCGGCGAAGATACTTCAGGCAGGGGATTGGGGTCACCACGAAGGTTCGTAGATATGTAGGAGGCCCTCCGCAAGGAGGGACATGTTTATAGAATTGAGCAGGGGATGGGTCGCCCTCCGCCAGGAGGGCCATGTTTATAGGCGGTGAACGAAAACGCGGTCGCCCTCCGTCAGGAGGGCCATGTTTATAGAATTGAGCAGTGGAATGGATCGCCCTGCGTCAGGAGGGCCATGTCATAAGCTGGTCTTCGCGAACATTTAGGATTCGCTGACTGACATGGCCCTCCTGACGCAGGGCGACCGCGTTTTCGTTCACCGCCTATAAACATGGCCCTCCTGACGGAGGGCGACCGCGTTTTCGTTCACCGCCTATAAACATGGCCCTCCTGGCGGAGGGCGACCGCGTTTTCGTTCACCGCCTATAACCATGGCCCTCCTGGCGGAGGGCGACCGCGTTTTC
>DASRIZ010000060.1:0-3653 GCA_035649735.1 Blastocatellia bacterium
CCCTACATGGGCATTCTGTTGGCCCTTGGTATTCTCTGGATAGTCACCGAGTTCATTCATAAAAAGAAAGATGTGGAAGAGAAGGAGCAGCTCTCAGTTGAACAGGCGCTGCGCACAATCGACGTGCCGAGCATTCTGTTCTTTTTGGGGATTCTAATGGCGGTTGCCTCTCTGGAGAGCACTCACCTACTCACTCGGTTCGCCCAGCTGCTTGATCAAAGGATCGGCAACCAAAGTCTGATCGTGATGAGCATCGGAGTGTTATCTGCGATCGTCGACAACGTCCCGCTGGTGGCGGCCACCATGGGAATGTACGACCTGCGAAATTTTCCGCCTGATAGTTACTTGTGGGAGTTCATTGCTTACTGCGCCGGCACCGGGGGAAGTCTGCTGATCATCGGCAGCGCAGCGGGGGTGGCGGTAATGGGAATCGAGAAGATCAGTTTCTTCTGGTATCTCAAGAGGATTGGCTGGCTGGCCGCGCTTGGATATTTTGCCGGCGCCGGTGTTTACATCTTGCAGGAGTATTTGCTGCGTCGGTGATGAGAGTGATCTGCCGTGGCGGCAGCCGGCTGTGCCTCAGAAGTCGGGGAAGCCGACGGATGATAATAGCCCACCGATTCATCGGTGGGATTGGGATGGAAAGTTATGTGAGTCCGTGAAACGGACGTCTGAGCTTGAATGTTGCGGGTCAAGTTTGTTGAGTCGTCCGCTTCACGGACTCCAAAGAACCTTCCGCCGTTACCCAGCGCTGAAGCGCTGGGCTATTTTCGTTCAGTCCGCTTCGCGGACGACGAAACAGTTTTGGAGCAATGCCGCGGCGGCGCATGACTTTGTTTATCCGGTGTTGGAGCCGAAGCCATGCGCCGCCCGTAAAGTTAACGCCGCCCCCCGCCGCCTCTGAATCCACCGCCGCCCCGCGACATGCCACCGCCCCGCGACATGCCGCCACCGCGATAGCTGCCGGCGCTGGGACGACTCGTGCTGCGGTAATTGCTCTGGTCGCGCGCGCGCTGTGCTCCTTCGCGCCGTGCGGCATTGTCGCGGTTGAGATTGTCGCGGGTTGAGCGATCCGTGGTCGAAGCCCTGCCGTTCTGACGGTCGCCTCGCTCTCTTTGCCGCGCAGAATCGTTCAGCATGCTGTCCCGAGCAGAGCTCCAATTTCCGTTCTCCCATTTGCTCCAATTGCCATTAGCGTCGCGCCGGTAGGCATTGCCGTCGCGGCCGGCGTAAACGTTGTCGCCTTGTTTGCCGACAAAACCTTCGCCACGGCGATTGATCATTCCGCCCTGTTCGCCCCGAGTAACTCGCGTGGTGTTTCCGGCGCTGTCCGTGAAGCGCTTCGTACTCGCCCAGCTGTCACCGCGCTGGACCTGCGTCGAACCCCAACTGCCGTACACGCCACTGCCTTGCCGCGTCTGCGCATAAGTGCCGGTCCGCGGGTTAAAAGCCTGCGCCGCGCCGCGCGCGCCGTAAGGTCCATACGCGAATGCTCCCCGCGCGTAGGTTCCGGTGCCTGGGTTATATCTTGCGCCAAAACCCACTCCACCGTAGGGTCCGTAAATTCGGCCCGCAGTCCCGTAGATTCCGGTGTAAGGGTTGTACCAGGCGCCATAACCGTAAGTTCTAAAATATGGGTAGTAGCCGCCGGACCAGTAATAGGGCGGGTAATACCAGCCTGAGCCCCACACAGCGCAGCCCCAGCCGATCATCATGCCCATGTATCCACCATAGGCAGCGTACGTGACCCAATCGGGTTCATTGCTCTCGATCTTTACATAAGTCACGTTGTGAGATGGCGAACTTGCGGGAATTTGATAAATCTCAGGCGGAACGCTCTCGGCTAGAATCCATGGGCCTTTCGGCGAAGTGGACACGAACCAAATCCCCTGATAACACATGTAGTAGCTCTCGTTAAACTTGATAATTTCCTTATCAGTATTCACTGCGCGTTGCAGCTGGGTCCCCGGGATCGCTTCAAATTTCGGTTCGCCCTGATAGATGACTTCGGGAGCCTTGATCTCCTGTTTGTTGACGCGAGCAATCTGTGGCACCTGGGCCAGCAGCACTGCCTCCGCTGCTTGATCCGTTCCGGGCACCGACGCCAGCACGCGCGAGCGCGGATGTTCCGGCGAAATCTTCTTGAAGTCTTCCGGCAAATCAGGCGTGGCAAAAACCCAGTTGCCATTCATGTTTGGAGCCCGGAACCATCTGCCGGCGACCAGATAGAACACCGCTCCGGTCTCGCCCATACGAAACACATCACTTTCAGTGTTACTGATCCAGAGCAGTTTGGTTCCCGGGACCGGAACATACTTAGGCTCGCCCTCAAACAGAATGAGTTCAGCCGGGGTCGTCGTGACATCAACTTTGGGAACGCTGGTGATCGGTTTGCCGGGCAGATTCAGGACGACCTCTTTCCAGTTGTCGTCCGTCGCCGGCAGTTTCTTAAAGCTCTCAGGCAGGGGGCCGGCCGGAGTCCAGGGCCCACCCAGCGCTGTCGCCTTCAACCAGGTGGCATCGTTACGCAGATAGTAAGTATTGGTAGGTGCATACTGAAAGAAATCCCAGTTGGTATTAACCGCGAACTTGAGATCGTTGTCCTTGATCGGACTCCAGATGGGCTCACCATCAAAGCTGACCAGAATAGCCGGCGTCCGGCTCATGAAGATCTGCGGCGGATCGCTCTTTAGGCCTTCGACGTTCTTGGGAATTATCTGGCTCTTGTTTACCTGGGCCAACACGCGATCGAGCCCAATCGTCCGGTCATCGTCAGGAATCACCTTATCTACCTCGGTGACGATCTCCTGTGTCTGCTCTTTGGACAGGGTCGGAAAGTTTGTTTCGGTAATCTTGATAGTTGAGAACTTCACCAGCCGTTCAGCCAAAGCTACCGACGTATCAGCTTCGAGCTTGATAGTGCCCATGGCCGGTTTCTGTTCGTCTTTCTTGACATACGAAACCGCCGCCCGGGCCACCAGGTGCTTCTGGTCTTCCCACGTGGCGACCTGGGGTTGGAAGATTACGATCTGGGCCTCGCTCGGCAGGCTGTAACCGCGCGGCCACGCCCGATCGCCCGGGAGAGCTGTTTGCGTCTGAGGCGCGGCGGTTTTTGTGGTTTGGGCGCGGGACCTAATGGCTGCGGGCCAGACCAATGAAAGGGAGACCAAAAGAATTAGCAATAATGACGATACGGTTCGTTTCATGGCGACTTCTATCCTCCGTGGCGCAAGCTAAGCGTTCGAGATTAGAGCTGGGGCTCTCGTTGTTATCCGCTGGATCTTAGAATCGGTCGCCTGGATTGATACCTGTCAGTTTTTACAGGGAGGGGAAGACCAGGAATGAGGCTGAAAGACTTTCCCGAAGTAGCACCAGGCTGCAACTCGGCCTATGGATGTGTTGCCTCAAAAGCCGAAACCGTGACATCTCATTCACACCGGGTTTCAGCCCGGTGTCGAACGACGATAAGAAACGCGAAACCGTTTTAACGGTTTCCTCTTGTGGTCACAACACTGAGGCCGTTGATTAGATGGAGGTGAAGTTCAGCCGCTGCCACGGAAACCGCTGAAACGGTATCTATATAGTTAACTCACCAGGGCATCTTGCAGAATTCAATCGCAGTATAAATCCCGAAGGGATTTCGTCCTCCAGCC
>DASRIZ010000061.1:0-4567 GCA_035649735.1 Blastocatellia bacterium
CAACCACAAAGACCGATTCGCCCGGGTATAGTTGGGTGTTTAGAAGCGTTCAGACAATTAGCCCGACGATGACCAATGAGGCGGGCTATGCGTTCTCTTATGGCGCAATCATCAGCGACCCGATCGGGCTTAACGGCACCGAAGCTTCGCCGAATGTGGCCAAGGCGATCAAGCTGCCGTTCACTCCGTCGCTCGCGCGCATACCGAGCATAACGCCCGGTTTCAGCGGAGTCAGCGGTTTTGGTCCTTATGACGACTTCAACCGCAATCACCACGTCTATGACAACTTCACCAAGATTCTGGGTCGTCATACGATGAAGTTCGGTGCAAGCTTCCACCACTATCAGAAGACCGAGAATGCCGCCGGAAACAACGTCGGCAGTTTCGCCTTTGGTTCAACCGGCACGCCAACCGGAACATCGGTGACGGTGCAGCAGTGGGCCAACTTCCTGCTGGGTAACGTGTCGACGTTCACCCAGGTGTCCGAGGACCTTTTCCCTGACGTTCGCGCAAAGACCTGGGAGTTCTACGTTCAGGATGACTTCCGATTCAAGTCAAACCTGACTGTCAATATGGGCTTGCGCTACTCAATGTTCCGCCAGCCCTACGACGTGTCCGGGAGGTTGACGAACTTCAATCCGGCTTCCTATAACCCCGCGAACGCGGTTCAGATCAATCCGACGACCGGGAACGTCGTTCCTGGAACCGGCGATCCACTCAACGGGGTCATAATTGCGGACGCCAATTCGCCTTTCGGCAATAAGATCGCGCGCGAGGACATGAGCGACTTCGCTCCGGTGATCGGGTTCGCGTGGGATCCGTGGAAGGATGGGAAAACATCAGTCCGCGGCGGCTACGGTCTAAGCTACGACACGGTGCTGTACGGCATCATCGAGCAAAACATCTTTGCGAATCCGCCGTATGTCAACAGCATCTCGATCAGCGCGACCAAACTCGACAATCCGGGTGCGGCAGTTCCGACCATCTCGGCCGCGCCTAAGAACATTCGCGGCACACCGTATGACTACGACACGCCTTATGTTCAGCAGTGGAGCATGGACGTTCAGCGAGAGGTCGCGAAGAACTTCATCGTCGACGTGGGGTACTTCGGTTCAAAGGGGGTGCACCTGCTCGGGTTCGTCGATCTGAATCTCGTGCCGCCCGGCGAAGCGATCGCGGCCGGCATCCAGGTCGCAGGCCAGCCTGTCGTACCGGGAGCGCAAACAAATCGGTTGAACGCGATAAGACCTTTCAAGGGCTTTATCTCAATCAACGCGCCGCAAACCTGGTTCAACTCGAACTACCACTCTCTGCAGGTGGCAAGTGAGAAGCGGTGGCGCGATGGTTCGGTGTTCAGGCTGGCGTACACCTGGTCCAAGGCGCTCACCGACAACCAGACCGACCGCAGCACCGCGCCGCAGAACTTCTACAACCGCGCAACTGACTACGGCCCGGCCCAGTTCGACCGCCGACAAATACTGACAATGAGCTACGTCTATCAGATTCCTTTCTTCAAGAACCAGACCGGGTTTACCGGGCAGGCTTTTGGGGGCTGGCAGTTGTCGGGAATCGTAAGCCTGGCGTCGGGACTTCCTTTGACAGTGACCACAGCTAACCTGGATCCGGCTGGACTTGGATTCCTTGGACCGAGCGCTTCCGGGCCGCGACCCGATGTCATCCGCGATCCGGAGCTTGGTTCTGGTCTGCGCACGCCGTCCAAGTGGTTTGATACTACGGCGTTTATCGAGGTACCTGTGGGTCAGAATCGCACCGGCAGTTCGCCGCGCGGGGTGATTTATGGACCCGGATACCAGCGGTTTGACGTGACGCTTGCCAAGCGTTTCAAGATTCGCGAGGGCGTGTCGATCCAGCTCCGCGGTGAACTGTACAACGCGCTGAACCACACGAATCCGTCGGGCGTGCAAACGCTACGAACGAGCGTGCAGTTCGGGCAGGTGACAAGCTTCCGTGATCCCAGAACTGCATCGATTGGATTAAAGCTGAACTTCTAAATCGGAAGTGATTCAGCAAACGCTTGAAGGCCGCTGCAATGATTTTGCAGCGGCCTTTTTAGCTTAGACGTACAGATCGACTACCCGTTCAATGGCGCGGCGGCATACGGCGCAGAACGACATGCTGCGGGTGAACATAATGCAGTCAACCTCAGGTCGGTAGTAACCCTTCGCTTCATACATTGCGCCTTCGAATGCCCCGACTTTGCCCGCGTACTTTTCGGCGGCGAAGAACTTTATCTCCCACTCGCGGTTCTCACGAAATAGAGCCTCCATCTCGGCTTCGGGGCGATTCTCCGCGCGAATCTTAGCGCGACGCTCGCCGTATCCACGGGAATGCTTTTCGTATTCTTCCTTTTGCCACGGAGTGGGAATCGGCGTGCCAGCTGAGACCAGATCCTTCCACTTCAGGTTCTTGGGATCGAGAAGCGCGGTTGCGTTCGGCTCCCACGGTTCGGTCTTTATCGCTGGCGACGTGTATGCAACGGGCGACGTATAGTACTCGTCGGCCAGCCCCGCAAAATGATGCCCGAACTCGTGGACAAACACGTAAGGCGCCTGCTCGCTGTCGGCCGCTACGGTGCTGTACAAGCCAAAGATTCCACCGCCGCCGTAGGTGCGCGAGTTGGTGATTATCTCGATGAACTCGTAGGGCGCGAACTGCGCGACGTTGCGAAGCGCGCGATTCTCGAACGTAAGGACGTACCGCTCTGAGCCGAACGCATCGTAGGTCGCGCCCAGGGGTGACGCCAGGTGAATTCCAGTCGAGGGCCGGGATATGCCCGATGCTGCGGCGGCCGGGCACAGCGCCCACACATTGAAATCTCTTCGTCGTTCCTTGTACGGCGAGGTGGCAAACAGAACGTCGACCAGCCGGCGCGCATCCTTTTCGAATTTGCCTCGCTCGGCGACCGTATAGCCGTCACCGAGTATCAGGAAGTCGACTTTGACGGCGGGGTCGCCGCTCTTCTGAATCTCGATCAACGGGCCGGGCACCGGGTGCTTTGAAGTGTCTACAAAAATATCTTTGGGATCGACGATCGTTGACCATATCTCGCGGAATGCGTTATTCGCGTCACGCTTCTTCAGCACGATCTGGACGGGTGCTTGCGGCGCAGGAAATCGCAATGACTCGTGAAAGGATCGATTCACGTTCCTGGCTTCGTCGGTTGTCTCCCATTCTCCGTAGATCGAGGCGAAGCCGCGCGAATAGAGCAACCGATTCGTCGTTCGGTCGCGAACTTCGAACAAGTATTTGCCCAGGTTTGTTTCGTCGATGTTCTTCTGCGGGTTGCCGGGCCAGGGGAGTGGTTCGATCGCTACCCGGTCGAGGCTGAACATCTCCTGAGCCGCGTTGCCGGTGTGGTAATAGTCAAGTCGCATCGTAGACGAGGCCGCCTCCGCGGTTCCACCGGCAAGCAAAAGGGCAAGAAGCAAGGTCGAGAGCGAGAGTTTGTTGATCATGGAGGTGATTGTACCAACACGCTTTAGGATGAGGTAGCTGGTTGCCGATATTGACCGTCGAGGCTGGCTCTCTTAGAATTCCAACCGTTAACCGGGTTCCTGGGTACCCACCGCGAGGCTGCACTTGCTCAACCTGTCAACGCCCCTCTACGAACTGCACCTTCACGAGATTCCGCGCGTCGCAATAAAGACCTCGCAAAAACTCGCGCAAGGAGCTGCCGGCGCGATGTCTGCGGCTAATGCCCATCAAGCTACGGTCGAGGACCTGATTCACTATCTGCCGATGCGCTATGAAGACCGCTCCAACCTTGCACGAATCCGCGACCTTCAGAACGGGATGTGGGCGACCATTGAAGTTGAGGTTCGGATTGCCGGAACCTATCCGGTAAAGGGCGGCAAGCTTCGGATTTTTGAGATCTCAGCTACTGACGGCACGGGCCAGGTACGGGCCTTTTGGTGGAATCAGGGCTATCTTCAAACCACGCTCAAACAGGGACGACGGGTGCTGTTGTACGGACAATGGAAGCGCAGCCGCCGAGGCTTTTATGAAGTCGAGAACCCGGACTACGAGTTTGTTGTTGATGACGACGATGTTGATCCGATCCACACCGGGCGGCGCGTGCCCGTCTATCGCAAACTCGGCGAGTTGAGAACCAAGCAGCTTCGTTCGATTATGCATCACGTGCTTGCCCGCATTGATGTATCTGAGATCGAGGAGGTTATTCCAGAAGAAGTGCTCACCCGGAACAAGCTCATCTCAAGGCTGGCTGCTTTTCGACAGGTCCACTTTCCGGCTGACGATGTGCCCCTAGAGGTCTACAACAGGTTCGCTTCACCCGCTCACCAACGGTTGATCTTCGAGGAGTTTTTTTGGTTGTCGCTCGCCGTTGGGTTGCGCCGCCAGGGTCGCGAGCAATCACCGAAAGGAACAGTCATCGAGGTTAACGATCACATTCGCACCGCGGTGCGTACGATCTTGCCTTTCAAACCAACGAACGCGCAGAAGCGAGTGCTCCGCGAAATCGTCGGCGATATGACCGGTTCAAAGCCGATGAACCGGCTGCTGCAGGGCGACGTCGGCTCCGGTAAGA
>DASRIZ010000062.1:0-12816 GCA_035649735.1 Blastocatellia bacterium
CAGGCAGACAACACTGACGACTCGGATCGGGAGCATAGTCC
Organism: Blastocatellia bacterium; assembly: GCA_035649735.1. Lineage (GTDB taxonomy): Bacteria > Acidobacteriota > Blastocatellia > UBA7656 > UBA7656 > Onstottus_A. The sequence continues at coordinate 42 of DASRIZ010000062.1, forward strand.
TTCAGTTGACTCCTGCTTAGTGTGCAATGCGATAGGGCGGTTGCCGATGCTGTTATAGCGCGCATTATGCCCGGCATCTCGTGAGGTGCATTACCGGCACGGCGGGAGTGTAGGTTCCCGAACGGTAAATGTCAAAGTAATGTTTTACGCCGACCGAGATTGGGAATTGGACGGGCCAGAGGCAGGTTGGCCGATGGCTGCGGTGTTAAGAACTCGATTCATAGGTTGCGCACGTCGAAGGGGTCTCCCAGACGCGAACCTTATAGACTTTTACCCGGTCGTCACTGATCTCTTCGGAGACCTTGTGAAGGATGAAACCGGCGAGGTGTTCGCTTGAAGGATTCATCTCATTGTCGAAGGGTTTCAGCTCGTTGAGGTTTTGATGATCGAGGTATTTCATCACCCGGCGCGTTGCCGCCTTGAGCTCTTTGAAGTCCACCAGCATACCGACCTGATCGAGCTGCTGGCCACGAACATAAACCTCAACTTTCCAGTTGTGTCCGTGAAGGTTCTCGCATTTCCCGCGGTACCCGCGCAACGCGTGCGCGGCGGAGAATTCTTCTTCGATCATTACTTCGTACATTTGTCGTCTCTCGAAAACGTCGTTGGCAAAATTCTATCATGGGTTAGTCCGTAGTCAGTAGTCCGCAGTCTGAATATAGGACCTATAGGACGTATAGGACCTATATTCGGACTACGGACCAATGACAAATGACTAATGACCAATGAGAAATGACAAATAACATTCTCGTCGTATATCATTACACGCTTGCGGCGGGCTCGATGGACCCGTCCTTGAGGAGGCATTCACGGTGAAACCCAAGATCACGCTTATACCAGGTGACGGTATAGGCCCCGAAGTAACCGGCGCTACCATCTCCGTCCTTCGAGCCACGGGCTTTGAAGCCGACTGGGAAACTTTTGTTGTCGGCGCCGAGTCGATTTCCCGTGGCGGCGATCCGCTGCCCCAGGAGCTGATCGACTCGATCAAGCGTAATAAGATCGCCTTAAAAGGACCCGTGGCGACTCCGATTGGAACCGGGTTCGTCAGTTCGAATGTCCGCTTGCGAAAGGCTCTCGACCTCTATGCTAATCTCCGCCCGATCAAATCGCTTAAAGGCGTCCCCAGCCGATATGAGGACGTGGATCTGATCGTTGTCCGCGAGAATACCGAAGATCTTTACTCGGGTCTGGAGCACGAAGTGGTTCCCGGGGTCGTCGAAAGCTTGAAGATCATTACCGACAAGGCCTCTCGCCGAATAGCCAGGTTCGCGCTCGAGTTTGCGCGACGCGAAGGACGCAAGAAAGTCACCGCCGTCCACAAGGCCAACATAATGAAGTTGTCCGATGGCCTCTTTCTCCGGTGTTTTCGCGAGGTTGCCGAGGAGTATCCGGAAATCCAGGCCGATGACTTGATAGTCGACAATTGCTGTATGCAGCTCGTGGTAAACCCGACCCAGTTTGACATTTTGCTCCTCGAGAATTTGTACGGCGATATTGTCTCGGATCTGGGGGCGGGGCTTATCGGTGGCCTCGGCGTCGCGCCGGGCGCCAACATCGGAGAAGAGATAGCGGTCTTTGAGGCCGTACACGGAGCCGCGCCGTCAATCGCCGGACGAGGCATCGCCAACCCCACGGCTCTGCTGCTCAGCGCCGTACTGATGTTGAAGCATCTCAACGAGCGCGAAAGGGCGTCGCGAATTCAGACCGCCCTGGAAAAGGTCTTTGCGGAAGGCAAGGTGTTAACCCGTGATCTTGGAGGACAGGCTTCAACGCTCGAGTTCACGGAGTCGATAATCCATGCTTTGTAGTTGGTAACGTAGACTGTCCAGTCTGCGCCTCCCGGTTTAACGAGTTGTTGGAGCGCAGACGGGGCCAAAATCTATGCTAGGTAGTTGGTAGCGTAGACTGTCCAGTCTGCGCTACGTTCGCGAGTTCTTTAAGCGCAGACTGGACAGTCTACGCTACGATTAGCGAGGAGTTACCGGATCGAATGAAGATAACAGCAAGCCGCACCAGCCTCGGGGAGATCAATCATGACGTGTTGATTGTGCCGGTATTTGAGGGTGAGAACCCGAGCGATTCAGAGAACTCTGCGGCTCTCGCGGCCTTGGATCACCTTACTCGCGGCGCGGTAGCGTCCGTGTTTGAAGACGGGGAGATGACGGGGAAGCGCGATCGGTGGGTGCTCCTCCACAATCTCGGTGAGTATTCAACAAAACGCCTGCTGCTGTACGGCGCCGGCAATCCGGACAATATCGGTCCGGTCAGCGTTGCGCGGATGGCTGGCGCGGCGACCCGAGTCCTCGTCAAGAACAAGGGCCTTCGCTCGGCGGCGTTTCTTGTGACCCGCAGGCTCGAGGGCGACGGCTTTGTGAAAGCGATAGTCGAAGGCGCACTGCTGGGCCAGGTAAGCGGGGAACTCTACGGCTCTAAAGAAGACTCGATCACAGGATTCGAGACTCTCGATCTGATCAGCGAACTGCCCGACGCTCCGAACTTTGAGGACGCGATCAGTCTGGGGACTGCAATGGCGGAGGCGACAAACTTCGCGCGGTTGCTTGGCTATGAACCCTCTAATGTGATGACTCCATCCGAGCTTGCGAGTAGGGCAAAAGAAATGGCCGAACGTGAGGGACTCGGATTTGAAGCGCTGACTGAAGACGAAATGAAGGACCTCGGCATGGGCGCGTTGCTGGCGGTGTCGCGGGGAAGCCAGGAGCCGGCTCGATTGATCGTATTGAGTTATGAACCTTCTGCTGGTTCAAATAAAACCGAGTCTAATGAACTAATCGCGCTTGTTGGGAAGGGAATCACTTTTGACTCGGGAGGAATCTCGATAAAGCCCGCGGCGAAGATGGAGGACATGAAGTATGACATGGGCGGCGGCGCGGCGGTTATCGGAGCCATGCAGGTAATTGCGCGTCAGCGCCCGGACATTCGGGTTCTGGGGCTTGTGCCGGCGTCCGAGAATCTGCCGTCCGGCCGCGCGGTTAAACCGGGAGACGTGGTTCGGAGTTTGAGCGGAAAGACTATCGAGGTGGTAAACACCGACGCGGAGGGACGGCTGGTACTTGCAGACGCAATAACCTACGCGATCAGTCGCGGGGCGAGCTGTATTGTAGATGCGGCTACGCTGACCGGCGCCTGCGTGGTTGCGCTTGGGGATGCTCGAGCTGCAGTGATGGGTACCGATCGCGGGTTGATTGACGAACTGGTCACCGCGGGCGAGCAGAGCGGGGAACGGATTTGGCCGATGCCGCTCGACAAGGAATACGGCGAGATTATCAGGAGCGACATCGCGGATGTGAAGAACGTCGGTAATCGAACAGCTGGATCTATCACTGCCGGGTACTTCTTAAAGCACTTCGCCGGTTCGATCCCGTGGGCTCACCTGGACATCGCCGGAACCGCGTGGACCGAGAATGAGAAACCATACATTGCAAAGGGCGCGACCGGGTTCGGAGTGCGGCTGATGGCGACGTTTGTTCTAAATCGGGCGGCCAGGACTTAGAGTCGGCGCCTTGCCTAAGGTTGTTCGGAGAGCACGGTATGACTAAAGAAACAATTCATAAAGAAGTTGTGATTCTCGGTTCGGGACCGGCGGGGTTGACTGCCGCAATCTACGCCGGCCGAGCGAATCTCAAACCGCTGGTTGTGGAAGGCCCGGAGCCCGGCGGCCAGTTGATGATCACGACCGATGTCGACAACTATCCGGGGTTCGCGAAAGGAATTCTCGGCCCGGAGCTGATGGAGCAGTTTCGAGAACAGGCGCGGCGCTTCGGCACTGAGTTCCTGGTAAGCTGGGTCAGCAAGGCCGATTTGAGCCAGCGCCCGTTTACGCTGGAGACCGAGGATCACACAATCAAAGCGGAGGCGTTAATAATAGCATCGGGCGCTTCAGCGAAGTGGCTCGGCATTCCTGGCGAAGCACCGACACCTGCGGGTCTTGGCGGGAACGGCGTTTCCGCTTGCGCAACCTGTGATGGATTTTTTTTCAAGGGGAAACCGCTGGTCGTCGTGGGCGGCGGTGACACCGCGATGGAAGAAGCAACATTTCTTACCAAGTTTGCCAGCGGCGTCACGGTTATTCACCGCCGTGACGCGCTACGCGCTTCAAAGATAATGCAGGACAAGGCTTTCGGAAACTCGAAGATCGAATTCATCTGGGATACCGGCGTTGAGGAGATACTTGGAACTCGCGAGGCCGGTGTGACCGGGGTTCGGCTCAAAAACCTGAAAACAGACGAAGAGCGGGTCTTTCCCACCGGCGGCGTGTTTATTGCCATTGGTCACAAACCCAACACGGATCTGTTCAGAGGCCAGCTGGACATGGATGAGGTTGGCTACATAAAGACAAGAGAGCGCTCGACTGCTACGAACATTCCCGGCGTGTTTGCTTGTGGCGACGCGCAGGATTCGGTCTACCGGCAGGCGGTCACCGCAGCGGGTACCGGTTGCATGGCCGCGATCGATGCCGAGCGATTTCTAGATAACCACCCGGCCAGCACTCAAAGTGGACACAAGGAGACAGAGTTGGCTGCACAGTAGTGCCTGGTATTCCAACATGGTCACCGATCTGAAATCACCCGCCGCCGTGGAAACGGCTCCGGAGGCTCGTTTGGGAGTCTCCCGGCAGCTCGCCGCGTTTATTGAAGTTTTGCTGCTCGGGGTGTGGCTTGGCGCGATGATGTTTTTTAGCTTTGCCGTCGCGCCGAGCGCGTTCGCAGTGCTTCCTACGAGAGAGATGGCTGGCGTGATGGTGACGAGCTCGATCAGCAAGCTCGAAGTCCTCGGGATGGTAGTCGGTACGTTGCTGATTCTGATACACGTCACTAGGTGGCGGTCCAGGCGTTCCAGCTTTGCCGTCAAGTTGCTGCATGCTGCACTCCTCACAGTGATGACGCTGTCGGCAGCACTGTCACGTTTTTGGATCTCGCCTGCGATGGTGTCGTTGAGAGCGCAGATGGGAGGACGGATCGACGACGTCGCGGCAACCGATCCTCTGCGAATACAGTTCAACGATCTGCATCAGTATTCGGTCGGGCTGATGAGCGCGGCGATGATTTCCGGTCTCGTAGTGCTGTTCCTGACCGTTAGATCATGGCTTAGACGTTAGCGCCTTCAGGCTTCGCAACATCGGGTCGGGATGTCGGCCAATCCACGTTCACAATTGAGCGGCACGCTCCGGGAGTCTCTAGCCAGCAAGGAGACAACAGATTGACTTGGACAGACACGCCACAATATTATCGGGTTAGACTTGGGAGGAATCTGGAAAATGAACTTGGTGTGTAACGATGGACGACAAGATCAAGATAACTGAGGAACCAGAGAACCTAGAACTCAACCTGCGGCTGGCGCAGTTCCGTCGGAACGGGCAATGGCTAACGCAGCACGGAGCGCCGGTTTTCGAGCGATTTCGCGGTCAGTACATCGCGGTGTCTGAAGGCGAGATTTTCGCCTCCAGCGACGCCTTAGAGGCGCAAACCCTAGCCAAACAGAAACATCCCGACGACGAACCCTTCGTGCAGTACATACCCCAGGAAAGATACGAACGAATCTATGCGTGTTGAAGGCCGCTGGCATCTATTCGATGATGGCATTCTGAGGCCAGTCGTTGATTCATTCGTGCACCCATACCTACCAGGTTCAACTTCCATCGTGAGCGCAAGTTCGATCCCAGGGGCTAGCGCTTATGTCTATCTGCCTTGACGATTATCGAAGCGAACTATAATCTCGCCAGAACTCGTGGAGACACCATCAGATAAAAACGGACCGCCGTCAGGCGATACGCAGGGCCGAACCGCGCTTCCCAGAAGGCTCGGCTTAATCAGCGCGATAGCGGTGTTGGTTGGATCGACCATCGGCACGGGTATTTTCCGCTCGCCCGCCGGGATCGCCGGCCGAGTCCCGGATGAAGGTTTGTACCTGTTGCTGTGGGCGCTCGGCGGGTTCTTTACCCTCTGCGGTGCATTGACGCTTGCGGAGCTTGCGGGGGCATTGCCGCACACCGGTGGCGTGTTTGTTTATCTTCGTGAAGGATGGGGTCGCCTTCCGGCATTTCTCTTCGGGTGGTCCGAGTTGATGATTATCCGGGCTTCGGCGCTGGGCGCCATTGCCACTGTTTTCGCCGAGTACTTCATGCGACTCCTCGGTAACGAGAGCGCGGCAGCCGTACACTACGTAGCCGCCGGAGCGATTCTTCTTGTCGCGATATTCAATATTATTGGGGTCAAGCTGGGCGCGCTCGTGCAGAATCTTACAACTGGCGCCAAGTACGGAGCGCTGGTGATACTGGTGCTGGCGGTATTTTTGATTGGGGGAAACAATCCGGCGCCCGCTCCGACGCGCACCGCTGAAATCCCGAATGAAACATCGCTAGTGATGTTTGGCCTGGCATTCATCTCCCTGTTGTGGGTCTACGACGGATGGGCTGATGTTACGTTTGTCAGCGGGGAAGTGAAGCGCCCCGAGCGAACCTTGCCGCTAACGATCATTGGCGGAACGCTGGCGGTGGTTGCAATCTATTTGCTCGCGAACTTTGCTTATTTGCATTTGCTTGACGTCAGACAGATCGCTGGATCGAGGTTGGTTGCCGCGGACACGGCTTTTAGAATCATCGGCGAAACCGGTGTGAAGCTGGTATCAATTGCGGTGATGATCTCGGCATTTGGAACGCTCAACGGCTCAATGATGACCGGCCCGCGAATCTTCTTTGCTATGGCTGACGACGGGTTGTTCTTCAAAAAGATTGCGTCGGTTCATCCGCGGTTCAAGACCCCTTATGTTGCGATCTCGCTTGCGGCGGCGCTGGCGATCCTGTTCGTTATGGTCAGATCATTCGAGCAGCTGGCCGACGCCTTCGTGCTTGGGATTTGGCCCTTTTATGCCGCCGGCGCGGCCGCTGTATACGCGCTTCGCCGCAAGCGACCGGATCTTCCGCGCGCCTACAAGACGTGGGGTTACCCGGTTACGCCGATGCTCTTTATTCTCGCTGTTGTTCTATTGATCGGGAACGCGCTTGTAGAAGATTTTGGCAATGGTTTACGCGACAACTTCAGTTACTACCGCGCGCTGTTCAGTGGAAACCCCCTCCCTTATGAGTCGAGCGGTGCGCTGCTGGTTTTTACTATAGTCCTCGCAGGAATTCCGGCTTATTTTATCTGGAACGCGGCACATTCAAAGCGAAGTTAGATTAGGATGCCGTCGGCGTTATAATGCCTGCCATGGTTCAGACCGCCCGAGCTCGACCCAAAACCGCTGTTGTAAGGAAGAGCCGTCCTCGATGGCGGAAGTGGGTAAAGATCTCGCTCCTGGTCATAGTAGGTCTGGCGGTTCTCTATCAGGGGTGGATTACCTTTAGTATTGTTAGATACCGAAGAGCCAATCCCTCATCTACCGCAATGATGGACCAGCGGGCGTCGCAAGCCAGAGCGCGGGGTGAGGAGGTAAAGCGAATTCAGACGTGGGTGACTTACGATAAGATCTCGCGCAACCTGTCGCGCGCAGTCTTAGCAGGAGAAGACTCACGTTTCTTTGATCACGCGGGGTTTGATTGGGAAGAGATGCGCAAAGCGCTTGAAGAAGACTGGAACGAAGGTGAGTTCAAGCGAGGCGCATCGACCATAACGCAGCAACTGGCCAAGAACCTTTTTTTATCGACCTCCAAGAATCCGTTGCGCAAGCTTCACGAAGCGGTGATCACCAAAGAGATGGAGTGGATCCTCGGAAAGCGACGCATACTGGAGATCTATTTGAACGTCATCGAATGGGGTGATGGTGTATACGGCGCCGAGGCAGCGGCGCGAACCTACTTCAACACATCCGCGAGCGCGCTGAGCGCCGATCAGGCGGCGTTCTTATCTGCGATCATTCCAAGCCCCAACGGAGCTTTCGATCCCGATAAACATCGGCGCCGCGTCGAGCGGCGTAAAAACCTGATCGAACGCCTGATGCGTCACGTCGTCGTCCCTCGCGATCTGGATTAGAGAATAATCGCATCCGCTTCGATCTCGACAAGCATATCGGGATCAATCAAGCGACTCACCTCTACCATGCTCGTCGCCGGTCGAATATCGTGAAAGACTTCCCCGTGTGCGCGCCCCACCTTCTCCCACTGGTCGATGTCGGTAACATAGATTCGCGTTCGCACTACATCCTTGAAACTGGCTCCAGCAGCTCGAAGCGCAGTTTCGATGTTCCTGAGTGTCTGCACTGCTTGTGCATAAACATCACCCTTTCCTACGATGTTGCCGGACGGGTCTGTAGCCGTCGTGCCCGAAACGTGGATCGAGGCGCCGACGCGAACCGCGCGCGAATACCCGACTAGCGGCTCCCAGGTGGTGCCGCTGGCGATGTTCTTTCTTTGCATATCGACCTCCGCAAAGTAGCATAGACTTTAGTTTGTGGCTGGTCATTCCAAAAGCGCAAAGGCACGGGACGCAAACTAAAGTCTATGCTACTTGAGGAGAATACCTCACCCAACCCGTACCCTCGTGACCAAAGTGAAACACATTTGGATTTATGATTTCCGCCAGTATCTCGAGCGACTCGGCCAGCCGCGGCCCTGGTCGATTGAAATACTGATTCCCGTCCGCCACGAATACGCGTCTGGACGCAACGGCCCGTAGGGCGTGCCACTCAGGTTTGTTGCTCAGCAGGTGCATCTCTTCGAGCGTCCTGGGAATGTCGAACCCGCAGGGAGAAACGAAGATTATGTCTGGATCATTCGTCACCAGGTCTTCCCAGGTCATCCACGGGGAATGCTTTCCCGCTTCGCCAAACAGGTTTACGCCGCCCGCCTTTTCTACCAGTTCGGGCATCCAGTTGCCGCCGGCCATCAGCGGATCGATCCATTCGATGTACGCGACGGTCGGATTCGAATCGAGCCAATGGGTTCGCTGCACGATGTCGTCCATTCGGCTTTGTAGCTCGTCGATAAGTTGTTCGGCGCGCTCGACAGCTCCAAGAGCTTCGCCCACCCGCAGAATATCGGTCCACACGTCATCCAGTGAATTAGGCTCGAGAGACACGATTACCGGCTTTGAGCTGGTCAGTTGACAAACCGCGGCTTCGACGTCCTTGAGACTGACTGCGCAGACCTCGCATTGTGATTGAGTAATGATATGGGTGGGCTTGAGCTCTTCAAGCATCAGCGGATCGACGCGATAAACACTGAGCGCTTCAAGCAGGATGGACTTCACCCGCTGGTCGATCTCGCGGCTGGTGCCTTCGACTTTGAACTTTGGGCTGGTGAGTTGGGGCAGCAGTTTGACTGTTGGGGGATGGTCGCACTCGTGAGAACGGCCGACAAGTTGCTGCTCGAACCCCAGGGCGCAGACGATCTCGGTTGCGCTTGCGATTAGCGAAACGATCCTATGCGTTGGCATTTGATTGATTCCCGCACCCGTCTCCCCCTCTCGATCAGTCGTTTTAGCAGCGAAAGCGCGATGGTAGATAAGCTAGTAGAAGCGAAGTTTAAGCCTTCGAATAGATCTCGGCGCCCGCTTGCTTAAACTCCTCAGCCTTCTCCTTAAGACCGCTCTCGAGGGCTACAACTTCATTTACGTTGTGTTGCGCCGCATAATCCCTTACCTCTTGTGTGATCTTCATCGAGCAAAAATGCGGGCCACACATCGAGCAGAAGTGCGCAAGCTTGGCGCCTTCTTGAGGCAGAGTCTCGTCGTGATATTGTTGCGCGAGCTCAGGGTCCAGAGCCAGATTAAATTGGTCCTCCCATCGAAACTCGAATCGAGCTTTCGACAGCGCGTTGTCCCAGTACTGCGCGCCCGGATGACCCTTCGCCAGATCGGCCGCGTGAGCCGCAATCTTGTAGGCGATCACCCCGTCTTTGACATCTTGCTTATCGGGTAATCCAAGGTGTTCCTTTGGTGTTACATAGCAGAGCATCGCGGTACCAAACCATCCAATCATCGCCGCGCCGATCGCCGAAGTGATGTGATCGTAACCCGGCGCGACGTCGGTCACCAGCGGCCCAAGCGTATAAAACGGAGCCTCACTGCACACTTCGAGTTGTCGATCTACGTTTTCTTTGATCAGGTGCAACGGAACATGCCCCGGGCCCTCGATCATTACCTGACAATCCATCTCCCACGCGATCTTTGTAAGCTCACCCAGCGTATCAAGCTCCGCAAACTGAGCCTCATCATTCGCGTCGGCGATTGAGCCGGGCCGCAGACCGTCGCCCAGGCTGAACGAAACATCGTACGCGCGCATGATCTCGCAGATTTCACGGAAGTGCGTATAGAGAAAGCTCTCCTGATGATGAGACAAACACCATTTCGCCATGATCGAACCGCCGCGCGAGACGATTCCGGTAGTCCGCTTCGCGGTCATCGGAATATAGCGCAGCAGGACACCTGCGTGGATCGTGAAGTAATCTACGCCCTGCTCGGCTTGTTCGATCAACGTGTCGCGATAGATCTCCCAAGTGAGATCCTCGGCTTTGCCGTTTACCTTCTCAAGGGCCTGATAAATCGGTACGGTCCCAATAGGCACCGGGGAGTTGCGAATGATCCATTCGCGGGTCGTGTGGATATTGCGGCCGGTTGAAAGATCCATCACCGTATCGGAGCCCCACTTGATCGACCATCGCATCTTCTCGACCTCCTCTTCGATCGAAGAAGCAACCGCGGAGTTACCGATGTTGGCGTTTATTTTAACCAGGAAGTTGCGGCCGATGATCATCGGTTCGCTCTCGGGGTGATTGATATTAGCCGGGATGATGGCGCGCCCGCGGGCTACTTCGTCCCGAACGAACTCCGGCGTGACGTGAGAAGGAAGCTTCGCGCCGAACGATTGACCTGTATGTTGAAAGTCGAGCGCGCTTCGATCGTCTTTTGCTGATTCGAATGCTTTGGCGCGACCCATGTTCTCTCGAATCGCAATAAACTCCATTTCCGGCGTTACGACACCGCGTCTGGCGTAGTGGAGCTGGGTGACCGCGCGACCGGGTTTTGCGCGAAGCGGCCGGCGGCGCGCTCCGGGGAATGGATCGAGCCGTCCTTTGTCCTTGATCAGCGCGTATTCTCGAGCCCCTTCGGTAAGATATCCGTCATCTTGCGGCGCGACGTCGCGGCCGTCGTACTCTTCAACGTCGTCGCGTTCGATGATCCATTGGCGGCGAAGCCCAGGCAAGCCGTCGTGAACGCTGCACGTCTCGTTAGGATCACCCCACGGACCGCTCGAGTCGTAAAGGCGGACCGGTGAATTCTCCTCAACCGAGCCGTTCATCCCTCGCGTTACGTTGAGGTGCACTTCGCGCATCGGGACGCGGATGTTCGAGCCGTTGCCCTCGATGTAGATTCTGGCTGAGCTTGGAAACTGAAACTTGCTTTCGGTGTGTGGTTCTGAGTTCTTTGAAGTGGTCATTGTTTCTCCCTTCGACGGCATTATCCGTATCAGGTTCAAGGGGTCTCCCGAGCGGGACTCTCAGCCTCGTTATGAAGCTCCCCCGGAAAGTCTTATTGAAGAAATCTGATTACGCGTCAACCTCACCTTATCAATCAACCGAATAGATCATCAACCGCCATCGACCAACCTGGTAGCGCCGATCCGGCGTCGGCGATCTCGCCGCAATGAAAAACCGTCGGGTTATCGGGATCGTCGGAACGATGACATCTGATGACCTTGTCCCGCAACACGTCGACGTCCCAAACGGTCAGTGTGCCCGCGGAAAAGTAGTCCGCGCGCTTTCTGGCCATGTTCTCCTCAGCCCTTGAGCCGTAGTCGCTCTCACTCCGCACTTCGACTGCAAAGATTGGCGCGCCTTCAAGTAACTTACCGCCGGCGCGCGGACCAATGTAGAAAGCGGCATCCGGGCTGAAGGATCTTCGATTAGGTAGATTAACAATAAATGCCGCGTTGTCGGTGTACGCGCGGCCTAGGTTTGTGCGTCGCGCATATTCGCGCAGGCTTGCGAAGACCTCGCCTGCCGCTGCGTTGGGCAAGTCTCCCGTGGGGCTCACAAGCACGATTTCTCCATTCACAATCTCGGCCTTACCGCGAACACGGTAGAGGTCTTCGATTGTTGCTTCAGTCTGTGTGCTCATATCAACTCTGTACTCGTCCCCCAGGTAGACGCGATTCGGATTGTTGTCTCTCGACGTCGCGATTATAACCCACTAGCGCTCGAGTTGCAGCGCGTTGAAACGTCAATCATTGCGCTTCCCGGACTTCATTTCCACCGAGCGCGCGATACAACGGCCCGGCAATCATCACCACCAGAACCGCCACGAGCGCTCCGGCAACCACATCCATCACGTAGTGGTAGCGTAGATACACTGTCGAAACTATGACCCCAATTCCCAATGGCAGCAGCCACCAAAAAACTTTCCTATGGAACCTGCGTGCATAAAAGAGCACAAGAAGCGTCAGTTCGGTGTGACCGCTCGGAAAGCAATCGCGAGTAATGCCTTCAGCGCGGTCAAGGGCCTCGCGCACCGTTTGAAAAAGCCAGACACCGGTTAACGGCTTGGTTTGGGCTTCGACAATCGCTGGCAGAAACCGAGGGCCAATCACCGGAACCGAAATATAACCGAGGTACGACAGATAAAACCCCAACACAACGATGAAAACCCAGAAATGAAACTTTTCAAATAAGCGCTTTCGCCACAAAACAATTCCCAGGACGAGTGGCAGAAAATAATAAGTCGAGTAAGTGAGCTGAAGGACTTCGGTTAGCAGCGGCGTGGTGAATCTCTCGATCCAGACCGTCGGGTGTATACCGAGCAATCTGTGATCTATCCACGCGAGC
>DASRIZ010000063.1:0-33442 GCA_035649735.1 Blastocatellia bacterium
CGCAACCAGTACAAGCATCATGCAAGGAGAAGTTTCAGGAGTGAATCCGTGACTATGTTGAAGAATTTCGATATTGCTTACGAGCCCAAGAATGTTTTGGAGTTCTTTACTGATGAATAGCTACATGTGCCTTCTGACGGAGGGCGGATTGGCTCGGCGGCGTCTATAAACATGGCCCTCCTGACGGAGGGCGGATGGCGGTCGGGTTCGGCGTCTATAAACATGGCCCTCCTGACGGAGGGCGGATTGGCTCGGCGCTGGCGTCTATAAACATTGCCCTCCTGACGGAGGGCGGATCGCGGTCGGGTTCGGCGTCTATAAACATGGCCCTCCTGACGGAGGGCGGGGTATTGCTGGAGTTTTCAGCTCATGCTCCTATTTTTTCTGGGCTACTACCCACCGGTCATGATCCCACTTCGATGAATCGAGCCAGTCGAGCCCGTCTTGGACCATGCTGATCTTCCTGGTTTCGGGGTCGTACACATACATTCCACGTTGAGTAATAGTGAAAACCGGAACGCCAAACCTGTCGGCCAATTGCAAGTCGAGCCCGGCAGGCTTTGGATCAATGTCGTTGGGGTGAGTGTGCACTACCCCAATGATGTTTGATGTCCAACCGAACGTGAATTTGTTTTGCTCGCTGCTCTTACCCTGTGATCTCGCTAAGATCGAACCGTCCGTGGATAGGTACACTAGAACCAATCCTTCGAACCCGTCGGAGCCGTTGCGGGAGAGGCGCCAGGCTTCTTGAAACTCTATTGTTGCGGCGGCGTCTATCTTTGAGATTATGAACGCTGTCTTTTCTCCATAGGACCTGCTCTTCGGCTGGGCGAGCGCCGAGGCTCCGCCCAAGATGAATGTTAGCGAAAAGATAACGGATAGGAAGGTAAAGGCTGTCGAGTATCGGCGACTGGTTTTCATCAGCGATCCCCTTTGCGAAGCGTTCGTGTTGGCGGCGGCTCCGTTGAACTGGAGGGCACTGTCCTTCTGCCCTCGCCTACTAGGTCGGGAATCGCGTGTGAGACCTATCATTGGCCGGTCGGCCCTTGAGGAATGCCAATTGGCAAAGGTTAAGGACTAACCTAAGCTTTGCTAGTTGCTAGCCTTGTTTCGATCCTGGGAATTTGAGCCAATGAGTCCATCCGGCGCTGTGCGGGTCATTTTGGTGGAAGGTCAGCAAGCAGCTCAATCGCAATGCGCTCACCGTAGGTCGTCGAGCATCGGCTAAAGAGTTATTCAATCGCTGGGGCGAATGAGAAACGGCCCACTGCTTGAACCAGGCAGCGAGCCGTTTCGGGCTTGTTCCCGACGCGGTTCAACAGCGACCCTGATACTGTTCTCATTTTCCTTCAGCCTTGCACTCCGGCGCGCTGCTTTTTGTGTTTGTGTCGGTGACAATAAACACACGCGTGTAGGAGCGATCTGTAGAATACGAACCGCCAATCGCCACTTCGATGTAGGCTCTGCCCTGCCCGCTGCAAAGGTCCGCCTCGATCAGCACCAGCCGTGATTCAGTAACCTCTTTGAGCGAAACGCTACATCCTGAAAACCCTCCTTGCGCGATGCCGCCCAGAACGAAGTCCGACGTGCACGACTTGAATTTGTACCCGCCACTTGACAGGTCAATTAAGAGGTAATCGCCGGAATCGTCATCTTGCAAAACGAGTTCACCAATAGGTCTGGGAAAAATGTTCGCGTTGTTGACTTGCCCGCTCGCTGCTACGACAAGCAGCGAAGAAAACATCAGCGCTACTACGATCGTTCTTGATTTCATGATCTTTTCCTCCTGTCGAAAATTGAATCTCAACCATCTCCTTCGTTGAACTTGAGGGCACTGTGTTTCTGCCCTTCGCTTACCAGGTCGGGAATCGCATCTGAGAACTATCATTGGCCGGTCAACTCTTTCAGGAATGCCAAATATGCGGGGGCGGACGTGGTATACTCACGTCGCCTGTTTTTCAATCCGTCACTGCAATGAGGGCCTCATGACTCCCTCACCCGGAACAATTACCAGGTTATTAGTGGATTGGCGCGATGGTGATAAGACTGCGCTCGTTAGGCTGGTTCCTCTGGTCTATCGGGAGATGCGCCGGTTAGCTGGCTATTACATGCGGCGGCAGCGCGCCGACCATACTCTACAAACATCGGCGCTGATTAATGAGGCTTATCTGAGACTCATCGATCACAAGAACATGAGATGGGAGAATCGAGCTCACTTTTACGCGGTGGCTGCGCAGGCGATGCGTCGCATCCTGGTAGATCACGCTCGAAGCCGAGGCTACCAGAAACGAGGAGGAGGCGCGCTTAAGGTATCGTTTGATGAAGCGGTCGTCGGCGCCGAAGAGCGAGCGGCGGAACTGATTGCGCTTGACGATGCGCTGAAAGATTTGGCGGCAATCGACCCGCGCAAGTGTCAGATAGTTGAGTTGAGATATTTCGGCGGACTCAGCGTAGATGAAACCGCAGAGGTGGTTGGAGTGTCGTCTGTCACAGTAATGCGCGAATGGCGAAGCGCCAAAGGCTGGCTGCTGAGAGCGATCAGCAAGAGCGAGCAATGACTCCTGAACGATGGAAGCAGATAGATGAATTGGCCCAGGCCGCGCTCGAACACGCAGGCGGTGAACGCGCCAGCTTTCTCGATGACGTCTGCAATGGCGATGTTGCGCTGCGGCGTGAAGTTGAATCGCAGATTGCTTATCAGCAGCAAGCTAGCAAGTTCCTCGAAGAACCTGCGTTCAAGCACGCCGCGGAGTCGATCGCAGATCCTCAAACTGAAACTGAATCGATGGAAGGGCGGACGATCAGTCATTACAGCATCCTGCGCAAACTAGGCGCGGGCGGGATGGGAGAGGTCTATCTCGCTCAAGATACTTCGCTCAACCGCAAGGTCGCCATCAAGTTCCTTTCGCAGAATTCGATCGCCGGCGAACAAGGTAGGAAACGTCTGGTCAGGGAGGCAAAAGCAGCCGCCGCGCTCGATCATCCTCATATCTGTGCCGTCTACGAAGTTTGCGAAGAGGGCGGTCGCAGCTTCATCGTGATGCAGTATGTCGAAGGCGAAACGCTCGCAAGCCGAATTCAACGGCGACCCCTTGAGGTTCGCGAGGCGCTCGAGATCGCTGTGCAGATCGTTGACGCGTTAGCGGAAGCTCACTCACACAGAATCATCCACCGCGACGTAAAGCCGCAGAACGTTATGCTGACAACGAGCGGGCAAGTAAAGGTGCTCGACTTCGGGTTGGCAAGAGTGGTTCACGAAGGCTCTCTGATTGATAGCATCGGGGAGACTGAGAGCCTTCTGACCGCGCCTGGGTCAGTGATCGGGACAGTTCCCTACATGTCGCCCGAGCAGGTGCGCGGGGAAGCGCTCGATGGCCGCAGCGACATCTTCAGTTTTGGGGCGGTGCTCTACGAGATGCTCAGCGGTAGACAACCGTTTCAAGGCGAGAGCGTGGGAGCGACGCTGTCGTCGATCTTGACGAAGGACCCGGCGCCGCTTGCGCGCTACGCGTCGGAGGTTCCCGATGAACTGCAACGGGTAGTCCGCAAAGCGCTGAGCAAGGACAAGGAGGGAAGGTATCAGGGGATCAAGGACCTGCTGATCGATCTCCGGGAGCTCAAACAAGAGTTGGAGTTCGAAGCGAAGCTCGAGCGCTCGATCGAGCCGCTGCGCCGCGATCGATCAGCGACCCCCGAACAAGGTGAGACCGGTGGCCGGGCGGAACCGGAGGCGAGGCCCCAGCAGACGGTTCACACCGGCGAAGCACTCACCAAGAGCACGACCTCCAGCACCAGGGTTGTTATCGGCGAAATCAGGCGCCACAAGCTAGGCGTTTCGCTTACCCTTGCAGCTATGGTTGTCGCGGCCGGCGCCGGTTACTTCTACTTCAACCGCCCCCCGGTCTTGACGGACAAGGACACAATCCTGCTCGCGGATTTTGTGAACACCACGGGCGATGCTGACCTTGACGGCACGCTGAAAATGGCGCTGGCTGTGCAACTGGAGCAATCCCCCTTCTTGAACCTGTTCTCGGACGAGCGAGTGCGCGAGACGCTGCGTTACATGGAACGCTCGCCCGACGAGCGCGTGACGAAAGAGATCGCGCGCGAGATTTGCGAACGCCAGGGACTCAAAGCCTTGATGGCAGGGCGGGTTTCAAACCTCGGCAGCCACTACGTCATTGCCCTGGAAGTAATCAACGCTCACACGCGCGATGTGCTGGTCCGCGTACAGGAGGAGGCCGAGAGCAAGGAACAAGTGCTGCGGACATTAGGGCAGGCCGCGATCAAGCTGCGAGAGAAGCTAGGGGAATCACTCAGCTCTATCCAGAAATTTGACGCGCCAATTGAGCAGGTCACGACTACCTCACTGGAGGCTCTCAAAGCCTACGACTTGGCTCATGAAGCGAACCTCAGGGGCAATCATGAGGAATCGATCAAGCAGGCAAACCGTGCGCTCGATCTCGATCCCAACTTTATGCGCGCCTACCAGACGCAGGCATCGAATTACGCTTCTCTCGGGCAGTGGGAGCTTTCCATACAACTTGCGACAAAGGCGTTTGAGCTTCGCGACCGGGTCAGCGAGTTGGAGCGGCTCCAGATCTCTCAGGGGTACTACATTTCCATCACAGGCGAATTGGACAAAGCCACTGAAACGCTGGAGTACATGAAGAAGACCTATCCCCGCTCTGGAGCGAACAACAATCTGGGTAATCAATACGCGGTCTCCGGTCAATACGAAAAGGCTATTGAAGCATATCGCGAGGCCATTACGCTTAACCCCAAGGTGGCGATTTGCTATTACAATCTGGCGCGTTCGTTCGTTTACCTCAACCGAATCGCCGAGGCCAAAGAGATTCTTAACCAGGCGTTTGCACTGAAACTCGATATTCCTCCATACCACTTCCTCCTTTATGTGATTGCCTTCATCAACGGGGATCGCGCCGAGATGAAGCAGCAAGTTGACTGGGCGAATTCGAAGCAAGGCGAGTTTGGCCCTCTGAATTGGCAGTCGTGGACGGCGGCTTTCGCGGGCCAGGGGCGTCAGGCACGCGCATTCTCAAACCGGGCTTTTGACGCGGCAGAAGGCCGCAATGCGAAAGAGGACGCAGCCAATATTGCTATTACACAAGCGTTGACTGATGGTGCGTTCGGGAATTGCGAGCAAGTGAAAGAGGGCACGGCAAAGGGAATCGCCCTTGCGCACACCGCGTCTCCTCTTTGGAACGCGGCGGTCGCCCTGGCCACTTGCAGCGAAGTCGGGCGGGCGGAGGCGCTTGTCGATGAGTATTCAAAGCGGTTTCCGAAGAATACATTGGGCAAGGCGATTTGGCTCCCTACTATTAGGGCCACGATCGAGCTTCGACGCAATAATCCGGCGCGTGCGATTGATTTGTTAGAGGGCACGAAGCAGTACGAAGCCGCGGCCAAGTTTTTGCCACCGTACACGCGCGGTCAGGCTTATCTGAAACTCCGAAAGGGTTCAGAAGCGGCGGCTGAGTTTCAAAAGATTCTCGATCACCGGGGCTGGGATCCAACTTCCTATCTGTATCCGCTTGCACACCTGGGGCTTGCCCGTGCGGCGGCGCTCACGGGGGATGTGGCTACGAGCCGAAAGACGTATCAGGACTTCTTCGCATTATGGAAAGATGCCGATGCTGATCTGCCAGTCCTGATTGACGCGAAGAAAGAGTACGCGGCTCTGAAATGAGATTAAAGAGCCGTGGGTAAGCCTACGGAAGCAGTTCCGATTAAGAACGGACATCAGTCATCACAGCAGCCTGAGCAACCGGGCGGGCGGGTTGTGAGGGGCTTATCTCGCCAAAGACATCACGCTTGACCGCAAGGTCGCCATCAAGTTCGTTTCGCAGTAATCGGACGATGCCAACACCTCTATCTCTCAGCAACGAATCATCCCGCCGGCACTAATCCCGCAAGCACTAGCCAGTTCGCGAGATTTTGGGTTAAGCTCCGAACACCTCAGGGAGTATTGTTGGCGAAATCTAGTGGCGATACGACGGAACGAGCATCTATCGCTATCTCATCGTTTCCAATGCTGGTGAGGTCGGATTGGGCCAGTTTTATTCTGCTGGTAATACCGACCCGAATCCCAAATAGTTTGCATAAAGTTAAGAAGTCTGAATCAGATGACCACGGAGCTAGCAGCCAACACTATTCTGTCGCATTACCGCATCATCTCGAAAATCGGCGCGGGCGGGATGGGCGAAGTATACCTCGCCGAAGACTCCCGGCTCGGACGCAAGGTCGCACTCAAGGTCTTAAGCGCCGATCTCACCAGGAACGAAGACCGAGTGCGGCGATTCGAACAGGAGGCCCGGGCCGCGTCCGCGCTCTCCCATCCAAACATCCTGACGATTTTTGACATCGGCAAGGAAGACTCGACTCACTTCATCGCCACCGAGTTCATCGAAGGGCAGACACTCAGGTCGGTTCTAACGCGCGGGCGAATGAAGGTGGGCGAAGTATTGGACATCGCGCTGCAGGCGGCAAGCGCGCTCGCGGCGGCTCATGCGGCGGGAATCATTCATCGCGACATCAAGCCCGAAAACATTATGGTGCGCCCGGACGGCCTGGTGAAAACTCTGGACTTCGGCCTGGCCAAGCTGATTGAAGAACCGGCTCCATCCGCCGATAGCGGAGCGCGAACCATCGCCAAAGCTAACACCGATCCGGGCACGGTGATGGGAACAGCGGCTTATATGTCGCCCGAACAAGCGCGAGGACAGACAGTCGACGCCCGAACCGATATCTTCAGCCTCGGAGTCGCGATCTACGAGATGATCGCGGGCCGCGCCCCGTTTGACGGCGAGACTGCCAGCCACGTGATCGTCTCGATCCTCGAGAAGGAGCCCGCGCCGTTGATGCGCAGTTCGCCCGATGCGCCGGGTGAGCTTGAAAGAATTGTGAGCAAGGCTTTGGCCAAGGACAAGGAGGAGCGTTACCAAACCGTAAAAGACTTGCTCATTGATTTGAAGAGGCTGAAACAACGCCGCGACGTCGACGCCGAGATAGAGCGGTCCATATCACCAGACACGCTAACCCGATCCGCGGTTGTAACAACCAGCGGTCAAGTGTTGGCCACAGCGACAAAGCACTCCTCCATATCGAGCGGTGAAGTACCGGGTCGAACCACCTCGAGCGCCGAATACCTGGTAAGCGGAATCAAGCAACATAAGCGCGGCGTTATCGGTGCTTCGGCGTTATTGGTTATCGGAATTGTCGCGCTTATCTACTTCTTCTACCCCGCAAGCACTAGCGGCGCAATTAACTCGATCGCGGTTTTGCCGCTTGCGAACGCCGGCGGAGATCCGAACCTGGAGTATGTGTCGGATGGCGTCAGCGAAAGCTTGATCAACAGCCTCTCGCAGCTTCAGCGGTTGCGGGTTACAGCCCGCACCACCGCTTTTCGATACAAAGGCAAAGAAGTTGACCCGCAGCAGGTTGGTCGTGAGCTCAACGTGCGCGCGGTGCTGATGGGTCGCGTGCGACAGGTTGGCGACAAGCTGAACATTCAGGTGGATCTGGTCGATGCCACAACCGGCGCTCAGCTCTGGGGCGAGGAATATAACCGGAAGCTCTCTGACATTCTCGCCGTGAAGCAGGAAATATCGCGGGAGATTACCGATAAGCTCCGGTTGAGATTGACCGGGGAAGAGCAGAAACAAATCACAGGACGCGACACGACCAACGCCGAAGCCTACCAGTCGTATTTGAGAGGTCGCTATCACTGGAACAAGAGGACCGGCGACGAATTGAAGAAGGCGATCGAGCAGTTCCAGCAAGCGATAAACCGCGATTCGAATTACGCACTTGCTTACACCGGACTGGCCGATTGCCACATGCTGCTGGAGCAATATGCCGGCGTTCCTTCGAGCGAAGCTGGGCCGAAAGCCAAAGCGGCCGCCGAGCGCGCGTTGGCGATTGATGATTCGTTGGCCGAGGCGCATACCTCGCTTGCATTTCATTATCATCAATCGTGGCGTTGGGAAGAAGCCGAAAAAGAGTTCAAGCGGGCAATCAGTCTGAATCCGAACTACCCGACCGCGCACCACTGGTATCAGATTCTCCTTCGGAGCCTGGGCCGGGACGACGAGGCCCTGGCGGAGATTAAGCGCGCTCAGGAACTCGATCCCCTCTCGCCGGTCCTGGAAGTCAACATTGCCCTTTTGTACACAGAAAAGGGTGATCTCGATAGCGCGATGGAGCATGGAAAACGGTTGGCGCAACTCGATCCGAACTTCCCGCTCGCCCACCACGTCTATGCCCTGGTGTATCTCAAGCAACGCAGATATGCGGAAGCGATCGCCGAGTATCAGCAGGATGCGGCGAAGGATCGGACGGCTTACACACTTTCGTTCCTGGGCCACTCTTATGCGAGGGCAGGCCGACGCGATGAAGCCATGGCGTTGTTAAAGGAGCTCGAAGAAAAGTACAAGACGCGAGAGTCTCTCGCGCAATATGTTGCTGCGGTGTATGCGGGACTTGGTGATAAGGATCAGGCGTTTGCGTGGCTCGAAAAGGGTTTCCAGGATAAGTGCGGTGTATTGAGCTTTGTGGCAGTTGACGCGACCTACGATCCTCTTCGAGACGATCCGCGCTACGCGGATCTGTTACGGCGCATGGGACTCAGACCGTGAGTCCCGCCGCCACTCGCCCCGCGCCGTTGGAAGCTGCGGCCGGTGCGCCGGATCGAGTGTAGCTGTCTCAAGAAAATGACAATACCGATGGGCAAGCAGATTGGGTCGTATGAAATTCTTTCCCCACTCGGCGCGGGCGGCATGGGTGAGGTCTATCGTGCCCGCGATACGCGGCTCGACCGCGAAGTGGCCATCAAGGTGTTGCCCGAGGGGTTCGCTCGGGATCCCGAGCGCGTTGCACGTTTTCAACGTGAAGCCCAGGTTCTCGCTTCGCTCAACCATCCGAACATTGCCGCCATTTACGGTCTTGAAGAGTCCGATGGAATTCGCGCCCTCGTAATGGAACTCGTCGAAGGCCCAACGCTGGCCGATCGGATCGCTGCGGGTCCAATACCTCTGGATGAAACGCTGACGATCGTTCGGCAAATCGCCGATGCTCTCGAGGTCGCCCACGAACGCGGAATCATCCATCGTGATCTGAAACCGGCGAATGTAAAAGTAACACCTGACGACAAGGTCAAGGTGTTGGATTTCGGGCTGGCGAAGATCGCCTCGAATGAAACTCCGAGCAGTGAGCTGTCGCACTCGCCCACTATGATCCGAGGAACGGAAGCTGGGGTGATCCTCGGCACTGCCGCTTATATGAGCCCGGAACAGGCCAAGGGCAAGGTTGTAGACAAGCGCTCAGACATCTGGGCGTTCGGCTGCCTGATATTTGAAATGCTGTCGGGAAAACAATGTTTCTGTGGCGAGACATTGACGGACACGCTGGCGGCTGTTGTGCGCGCGGAGCCCGACTGGGATAACCTGCCGGCGGAGACGCCAACTGCGATTCTTCAATTACTGCAGCGGTGCTTGAACAAGGACGCAAAGCAGCGAATCCGTGATATAGGAGACGCTCGTTTCGAAATGGACCGCGCGGACGAACCCCGACGCAGCGTCGTGTCGCCTGTCGCGGAACCCGGTCGCCGTTGGCGAACGCGCATCGCATTTGGACTGTTTATCGTTGCGGCTCTGGCGGCCGGCTTCCTACTCAGTCGATGGTTTGGTCCCAGGGGATCAGCGCCGCCGCCTGTAGTGCGCCTCTTATACGCAATTCCGACCGAACAACCAGCCAGCGGTCAGTCACGCAACCGACTGGCAATCTCGCCCGATGGCTCCAAAATGGTGTACGTCGCAAACCAGCGGTTATACCTGCGTGCTCTCGAAACGCTGGATGCAAGAGAGATCCCAGGGACTGATGGAGCAATGTCTCCGTTTTTTTCGCCCGACGGTCAGTGGATTGGGTTCTTGACCATTCCGCAGTTAAAGAAAGTGTCGATCAACGGCGGGGCTCCTGTCACTATTTGCTCGATTGTGTTGCCGCTTGGCGTAAGCTGGGGACCTGACAACATAATCCTCATCGGAGCGCTTTCCGCCGGCATCCTCAGTGTTTCCGCGAACGGCGGCACCCCCTCTGTTGTCGTATCCCCGGACCCCTCGTTCTCATACGTGCATCCGCAGTTTCTGCCTGACGGCAAGTCATTCTTTTTCCACCGCGGCCGGATGGGCAACTCAGATCAGGATGAGCTTGTAATGCGGTCGCTTGATAACAACGACGAGACCGTCGTGATGCGGGGCGGTTACCATTATCAGTATTTGAAATCCGGATACCTGCTCTTCGCGCAGGGCGAACCCAATCAGCGTTTGGATCTGTCGGCCGTGGGCTTCGATGTGAAAGCGCGCGCAATAGTCGGGAATCCGGTTACAGTTGTTCGTAACGTGAGGGTCGCGAGCTCGGGCGGCGTCAGCAACTTTGCCGTTTCGGACTTTGGCACGTTGATCTATTTCTCATCGTCGCAAGTGGAGGCTTCGGGCACGAAGATATCGGCTGTCGACCGTTCGGGCAAGTCGTCGATATTACCCACAGAAGCGCGCGAGTATTCGGATCCTCGCCTTTCTCCTGACGGACGATTGGTAGCAGCTCATCTACAGGGCGATCAAAACGATATCTGGGTTGCGGACGTCACGCGAGGGGCGCTCACACGGCTCTCATACGATGCGGGAGAGGACGAAACACCGGTGTGGTCGCCTGATGGCCGCAGCGTCGCGTGGTCTTCTTCGCGTTCCAATCTGATCCGCGGAATATTCCGCAGGCGGGCGGATGGAAGCGGTAGTGAAGAGCTGGTCTGGCGGCTGGACAAACATTGTCACTTACACGACTGGTCGCCCGACGGCCGATTTCTGGTGCTCGAGATTATCGATCCTGATTCCAGCGGCGACCTCTGGCGGCTGGATTTGCAAGGAACACCTTCAGTTTCCGTCATTCTTCAAACTCCGTTCAACGAGCGCAATTCGAGGCTATCGCCCGATGGCCACTGGTTGGCTTACGTTTCAGACGAGTCGGGCCGCGATGAGGTGTACATCCAGGCCTTTCCTCAAGGGGGCTCGAAGCTTCAGGTTTCCACAAGCGGCGCCGACCAACCGGTGTGGTCACGAGACGGCTACAAGCTGTTTATGCGAGGCGGCGGGGCGATACAGGAAGTCCCTTTCCGTCCAGGCGCGCCACCGTCGATAGGTTCGGTCGCATCGCTCTTCACGGATCGTTTTGAGAATCCGCAGTCCGGCAGCCACACAGGATACGATGTTTTTCCAGATGGCCGGTTTCTAATGATTCAGTCGCAAGCAGCGCCGGGTGCGCGAGAGGAAATAGAGGTGGTGGTGAATTGGATCGAAGATGTGAAACGGCAAATTGGTTCTGGGAGGCAATAATGCCGCTGGCGCCCTAACCTCTAGCGCCGCGGCGAGTTGTTAGGGTCTGTCCCTTGGCGAGCTTCGCGGTCCTTTGCGTCTTTGCGCGATACCGAGTCCAAAGTTAAACACATAGCGCAAAGACGCAAAGGACCGCAAAGCTGCAGAGAATGGTCATTTTGCTAGTGGCCCTGAACGGACCTCACGCTGACCGGGCGTATGCGGGTCTCAGCAAAATCTCAAAGATTCAGATGGTCAGTCCGCCGCCCGGGCCGCTCACGACGGCGCTTGTTGCGTTCAAACTTCCTGACTCGGTTAACAGCGTGGCTTTCCGCGATGTTCTGCTCAAAAAATATAGAATCGTGGTCAAGGTAGAGCCGAAAAGGGTGTTTAACGGAACTCGCATCTCGCCGCATATTTTCAACACTGAGGCGGATATTGACGCGGCAATAAAAGCAATTCGTACTGAGCTTGAGAGAGCCATGGTCACACAGAGTAATCAGGAGTGAATTTATGAGAGATCAGCGACATCGAGCAAACTCTAGAATCGCAGACTCGCAGGCCTGGCACCATTTTCAGGTGACGCTCTGCGTCGTAACAATTCTGTTGAGTGGTCCACTATCGTTTGGCAAGACGCAGCGGTCCTCTTCATCGACTCAAAGAAAGTTAAATGTCTTGTTTATCTCTGCTGACGACCTGAACAACGATCTCGGTTGTTACGGTCATCCGCTTGTGAAGACGCCGCACATCGATCGGTTGGCGGCGCGTGGGGTGCGATTCGATCGAGCTTATTGCCAGTTCCCGTTGTGCAGCCCCAGTCGATCCTCGCTGATGACTGGGCTGCGTCCTGATGCGACCAAGGTGTACGACCTTCAGAAGCATTTTCGCGAGACGCTGCCTGATGTGGTCACGCTGCCTCAGCTCTTTCAGCACAACGGATACTTTGCCGCGCGCGTCGGCAAGATCTACCACTACGGTAATCCGGGAGGGATCGGGACGAACGGGCTTGATGATGAACCTTCCTGGAATGTGCGGATAAACCCGAGGGGCGTGGACAGGGATGAAGAGAGCGTGCTCACCAACCACACGCCCGGGCGCGGGCTGGGCAGTTCGCTTTCGCTTTACGCATCTCCCGCTCCCGATGAACAACACACCGACGGAAAAGTTGCATCCGAAACGATTCGATTGATCGAGCAGAATCGAGATCGTCCGTTCTTCATAGCCGCGGGTTTTTATCGCCCGCATTGCCCCTACATTGCGCCCCGGAAGTACTTCGATCTGTATCCGCTTGACAAGATCGCAGCTCCCTCTTTTTCAACTGACGAATGGAAGACTATTCCGCCCGCTGCCCTCTGGATAAACAACCCGCATTTCGGCGTGAGCACACAGGCACAGCGTGAGTCGATCCAGGCTTACTACGCATCCATTAGCTTTCTCGATGCAAACGTAGGACGTCTGCTGGATGCACTCCAGAGGCTCGGGCTCGCGGACAATACGATCATCGTCTTTTGGAGTGACCACGGTTATCTGCTTGGCCAGCATGGTCACTGGATGAAGATGACACTGTTCGAGGGTTCAGCGCGCAACCCCGTGATTATTGCCGCTCCTGGCGCCGCAAAAGGAAAAGCAAGCGGGCGTACCGTTGAACTGGTCGACCTCTATCCAACGCTGGCCGACTTATGCAGTCTGTCCGATACTCCGAAGAACCTCGCAGGCCGCAGCCTGCGGCCTTTGCTAAAGAATCCCCAGGATAAATGGGACAAGCCGGCTCTTACGCAGGTTCAGCGCGGCGCGGGCGCCAACGTTTTCATGGGTTATAGCGTTCGGACGGAGCGATACCGTTACACTGAATGGGACGACGGGCGGAAGGGTACTGAACTTTACGATTACGATCGCGACCCACAGGAGCTGCGGAATCTTGGCGGCGATCCCAACCAGGCAAATACATTAGAGATGATGAAGAAGCTGTTGCGAGGTCTCCGTGAAAGCGGCGGTCGTCGATAAGGCGGTCCCAGTCGAGGTTGAATTAGTCCGCCCTCCGCCCGGAGGGCAATGTGCTGATCAATCGATTAGGTTTCATAAAAGCCCAACCCACATTGCCCTCATGGCGGAGAGCCGGTCTCACCTCACGCCTGCTATAAACATGCAACCCCTGACGGGGTTGGGAACTGTTTGCTGCCTCACGGTTTCTGCCCCGGCTAAGCGAAATAGACCTCATTGACGGTCAAGGCAGCGCTTCGACAGTGAAAAAGAATTTAAAGGTGCCTGCACCGGTGCTGCTGTTGAGGGCGTCGAGCGACGTTGAAACATGGAGGCGGCTTCTTGACCTGAGTCCCCACAGCGGAATTGTTCTGAATTGCTTTCGCAGTGTACCGGCCTCTCCCGTTATCGGCAGATCGTCGTAGTCAAAGTCAATCCAGCGAAACTGCCCGGGTGGTATTGTTACTTCAGGGCTCTCGGCGATTACATTGCCGAGTGCGTCAAAGACTCTCAACTTAAGACTTATTGGTTCGTTCGGATGACCCGCATCTGTCAACACCGGGTTGAAAGCCGTAAACCGAATCAGTTCTCCTCTGGCGAGCCCGGCCAAAGCGGTTTGACCAACAATGAGTTCATTGCTTGACTGAGCACTCACCGCCAGCTGTAACAAACTCAAAGCCGCAAGTGTCACCAATGTCTTCTGGAATATGGAGTTTCGTAGAGTTAAGTTGATTGACATGTTGTCTCCTTTCACCTCGATAGTTTGGCTCGATCGGAACATTTGTTTTGTAGCCGCAGAAACGCGATGCGTGTTAAAGTCACACGGCTTTGAAACTCTATCGCGGCATCCATTGAATAACGCGACAAACAAGCGTTAAAACTTCCATAGACCAAAAACTTTTTCGTCCACGTTCTTGCGGTTCCTTGGATGCACCCTTACCAAACGAAATCACCCAGCAACTCATCCACGAATCTTTGAGGGATTCGGTTGTCAATTTGCGCTTAATGAATTGAGGAGAAGAGTAATAGGTCGCTTAGGCATATAGGTGCTATAGTTCTGATCATCGCTTGACCCTCAGGAGGCTACAATTTCTATGAACCGGTTCTTTGCTTTTGCTGTTTCCTATCTGTTGCTGTTGATCGTTACCGCTGGCCAAGCCGACGCGCAATGGGCGAGATTTCGCGGGCCCAACGGGTCTGGCGTCGATTCGTCCGCAGGGTACCCCGTCGAGTTTTCGCCCGCAAAGAATATGTCGTGGAAGGCGGCGGTGCCCTACGGGCAATCGTCGCCCGTTGTAGTTGGCACCCGGCTCTATGTCACTGCGAGCGAAGGCGACCGGTTGATCACACTCTGCATGGACACGCGGACCGGCCGCGAATTATGGCGCCGGGATCTTCGGCGCGAACGGGCGCAGATCGCATACAAAGCCAACGATCCGGCGTCGCCAACTCCGGCTGCCGACCAGACCGGCGTCGTGGCCTTCTTCCCTGAGTTTGGATTGGTGTCGTACAACATTGACGGCCAAGTCCGATGGACCTCGCGCCTCGGTCCCTTCAAGAATTTCTACGGCATGGCAGGCTCGCCAATCATCGACGGGAGCACGGTCGTGCTGGTATGCGATCAGCAGACGGGCTCATTTGTTATCGCGCTCGACCGCTCGACCGGGCGTCAGCTATGGAAGACCGCCCGGTCAGGGATGATTATCGGGTGGTCGACACCGATGGTCTTTCGAACAGCCGGGACTGGCGCGGACCTGATTGTGCTGGGCTCGTCGCGGCTTGACGCCTACGATCTCGCAACCGGCACCCAGCGCTGGTGGCTGCCGGTGGCATCCGCGGGAGCGCTCGGCACGCCTTTGGCTCATGGTGACACCCTGATGATCTCCACCCTTGGCAGCAATGAGCCGGCGGTACCAACTTTGGCAGCGGTGTTGTCTCAATACGACAAGGACAAGGACGGGCGACTGTCATTCGAGGAGTTTCGCGGTGATGCAGACCTGGGCGAGCACTTCGGGTGGATCGATGAAAACGACGACAAATTCATAGTTGCCGAGGAATGGAACAAAATGCGGGCGTTCGACGTGGGCGAGTGGGGGGCGATCGCCGTTCGCCCGGGCAACGCTCGGGGCCAGCTCGAGGCGAAGGCCATTCGATGGCGCCTTCAGAGAAACATTCCATATATTCCGACGCCGCTGTTGTACCAGGGCGTGTTCTACATGGTGAAAACCGGCGGCATCATCACATCGCTTGATCCAGAGACGGGCCGCATTCTGAAGGTGGGCCGGAGCCCGGGCGCGCTGGGCGAGTATTACGCTTCACCGGTGGCTGCCGACGGAAAAGTGTTCCTTGCGAATACGGAAGGCAAGATCACCGTTCTCAAAGCGGGAGGGGAGTGGGAGGTGCTCGCGGTCAACGAAATGGGCGACGAGATCAGTGCAACGCCGGCGCTTAGTGATGGACGGGTGTACGTGCGAACGCGCGGCGCATTGTACTGCTTCAGCTCTTCGCGGTAGCCGAGGGCCGACGCAATAAGTAGTGAGCGAGCGTCAGGCTACCCGCGCTATGGAAGGTTGGGGATCATTCACGGCCGCCTACGGCAAAGGAAGACACGCTGTTCAAATCCCCCAACCTTCCCTGTTGGGAGATTGTGGCGTCGGGCTCTGCGCCTTTGCTGTTCGCGGCGCTCTAGGTAGCTCCAACATCAGCGACCCACCTCTTACGATCTGAGTATGCGCGAAAACCTGATGCGCATCCGGTTCAACTGTAAGCACTGGTTGAACTCTGCTCCAAAGCTGTAATTTTTTGCAGTATCTTTGCGTTCACTTCGGTCCGATAATCCCATCAGAACGATGGCAACGAGCACGCAGAAGCCTGCTTTGCGGCGGTGTCCTCAGTTTACAAGGCATTAGATCTACAACAGTTACGCAGGAGGCCGAAGATGAAAAAGTTATTGTCAGTGGGGCTTACGTTCGTCGCCCTGAGTTTTTTAGGTGGATGTGGGTCGCCTTCACGGGCTGACAAAACGGCGGACAAGCCAACCCAAACTTTAATCAAACCGGAACGAGACCCCAAGGTGATCGAAGAAATCCGCGGCACGCTTGCGCAGCACGATAAAGCCCTCCGGGATAAGAACCTCGCGGCTGTCATGGATACCTTCGTCGACGATCCCGAGACCGTCGCTCTTGGCACCGGTAATGGAGAGCGCTGGGTAGGAACTGAGGCTATCAAGGAGGCCTACACCCAGATATTCAAGGACTACGACCCCAACACGCTCGATGTCGAGTGTAACTGGAAAACCGGGCAGCACCTCGGTGACATGGCTTGGATGGCGGCGACTTGTCAGGCCAAGGACTCAATGAAAGGCAAGATGAGGCAGTACGAACTCAACGTCACCGCTTCGATGTTGAAGCAAGACGGCAAGTGGCGCTTTGTGATGCTCCACATGTCTAATCCGCCCAACCCCATTACTCCTTAGACCAAAGGAACAATGAGCACGGCGCAAACAACTTTGCCGTCAAGGCAACTATCCGCCTTAGGAGGTTTATGCGATGGCTGATGATCCAACGATTAAACGCGACGACAACGTCAATCACACCGATGAAGAAGATGGACAGCTGAGCCGAAGAGATTTTCTTGTCGGTCTTCACAAATGGTCGGCCATCATCATAGGGGGTGCGCTTGTTGGCGGCGCCTTGCCGTCGCAGGAAGCCCGCGCGGCCGGCTGGATAAACGGCAGGGGTGGCGGCGGCGGCGGCTGGGTCAACAGATCCGGCGGCGGCGGCGGCTGGATAAACGGCCGAGGTGGCGGCGGAGGCTGGATCAACAGGTAGCGACAAGGCTGCGGATCGCCGCAACCTTGGGCGCCTGCTTCCTGGGCCCTCTCCGAGAGGATCTAGTCAACTTCAGCGCAAAAAAGCTGTCGGGCCTGCCTCCGGAATCGGAGCATCGACTACCTTACGCCGGAGAATTGTTCTTGCGCAGGCAAGACAGCTGCTGCTTTCAGTCTCTCTAAAGAACCGACAGCAACGTTCTGAGATTGTTGAGGGCAATGGACGATGGTTGACCTCGCATACAATATTCCGGTGCGGATGATAGACGAATATCGCGATAGCCGCGTCATCGTTCGCTCTCACAGCGCTTCCGAGATTGTAGCGTGCCTGACTAAAGAGCCGGTCAAGCAACTTATGTATGTGCAACTACTCTCTCTGGACTGCGAAGTGGATCAACTGATTCATTGGGGAGAGTCCGCGCCGATAGACATCGTGATGCAAGATCCGGCGGAGTTTCCCAAGCTCTACCGTTACTCGGATTTGCTCGAAAACCACCCTGTGCGCGTCTCGATCCCGGCAGCGCCGGGCTGCTACAAAGCAGTAAAGCTGGCCGTCTCGCTGAATTTCGGCGTCAAGCTGCTCATAGGTCAACCCGATCACTCGCTGATCGCAGAATTGGCTCGGGTCCTTGATCTGTATCTTTATCGTCCCAACGTTGCGCAACCTGTTGAATATTTCCACAGTACCTTTTTGTCCTTCTACCAGGGAGTCCCTAACGCTCTTTGGTTAGTGCAGGAGGACGACCCGGCGGTGATTCGTTACATCACCGATGACGGCGAGGATACTGTCTCGCCGCGCCTTGAAGGAATCGCCTCACGCGCAGACTGCGGATCAGTGCTAGCCGGCTATCAGCGAGCCTTGCTGGCCAAGGAAAGCGAATGCGAGAGTTGCGAGTTTTGGGATAACTGCGGCGGATATTTCAAATGGCCAGAAAAGCAATATAGCTGCGACGGCGTGAAGAGCCTGTTTCGCTCGATTAAGGCAGGCGCAGCCGAATTGCAGAGCCAGCTCAAATCATTTGAGAAGTCGCGCGGAGGAACTCGGCAATGAGGGGAAATCACTTTTCAATCATTTTGCTCCCCACCAACAAGTGTAACGTTAATTGCGACTATTGTTTTGAGGACAAGACCCGTGACAGCATGCCGCTGGACCGGCTCTCAATTGTCATCGACAAAGTGCTTGATCACATGGAGCGAAGCCGCGTCGGGGCGTTGACCATCTATTGGCAGGGCGGCGAAATCATGACGATGCCGCCGAGTTGGTTCGAGCGGGCCTACGAGATGATTCAGACCGCCGCCGCGGCGCGGAACAAGCACGTCGCGCACAGCCTGCAGACGAACATGATTGGCTACAGCAGCAAGTGGAACAAGATTATTGCAGAGATGTTTGGAAATTCTGTGGGTACTTCGATGGACTACCCAAACCTGCACCGAAAGATGTTTCGCGGCGGACCGGATGATTACACCCGCCTCTGGTATCAGAACGTTCAGGCGGCGCGCGCGACGGGGATTGACCTCTCGGTCATCGCCGTCGCAAACCAGGGCACGTTAGCGGTTGGCGCGGAGCGGTTCTATTCTTATTTCGTTGATGAGTTGAGCATCCACGACTTTCAGGTCAACACTCCGTTCCCAGGCGGAGAAGGAAACGATGTCAAGAGAAGCATGCCGCTGGATGTACAAGACCTGGCTCGGTTCTTTATTGACCTGACGGACGTGTGGATAGAGCGAGGATATGGCCAGGGCGTGAGAGTCGGCCCGGTTGACGAGTTGGTACAGCAATTCATTGGCGGGAACGCGTGCCTTCCCTGTATCTGGCAAAAGAACTGTGCGGATCAATTCATAGCGATTGATGCGCGGGGTTTTGTGGCGCAATGTGATTGCTGGGTGACTAGTTATCCGGAGTACTTTTTTGGCAACATCTTTGAGTGCGACAACCTGACGGACATGCTAAAGCAAAGCCCGGCGCGCCAGCAGTTTCTTGCGCGGCCGACAGTGAACATCCAGCAGGATTGCCTCGAATGCGATTACCTATCAATATGCCACGGCGGGTGCCCGGTCAGGACGTACACCTTTAGCGGCACCCTTTTTGAAAAAGACCCTTACTGCCATCTCTACAAATCTTTGTTCAGGCATGTGGAGGACGTGGCGGCGACAATTGCCCAGGGACGAGCGCTCGACCCGAGTTGGAAGGCACCTGGTGCGAGTTGTGCGGCAACGTTTCGAGGTGCGAGCGAGGTAGCCCTGAGCCCAGTGCTGGTACAGTTGGAAAACGTGTCTGCGTCGGCCGGATCCAAGCTGAGAGAATTAAGGGTTCTGCAGTAGCCTGACTCGGTGCAGAGGCGCAGAAGGCAGAAGGCAGAAAGCAGAAGGCAGAAAGCAGGAGGCAGAAAGCAGGAGGCAGAAAGCAGGAGGCAGAAAGCAGGAGGCAGAAAGCAGAAGGCAGAAAGCAGAAGGCAGAACGATTTTCCTCAGGTCAGCTTCTCAACTCTGCCTTCTGCCTTCTGCTTTCTGCTTTCTGCCTTCTGCTTTCTGCCTTCTGCCTTCTGCTTTCTGCCTTCTCCAGCTTGTAATCCCTCGAATGGATGATAGAATCCCGAACGCTGAGTGATGGGGGCTACTCAACCGGGAAGGCCTATATCCGTTGCGCAGCCAGAGAGAACCGCCTGACAGACTGCTACGGCGTTGATTCTTGCCTGACCTCTGCAGGCGCCAGAATCGGTCTGTTTAACGCCGCACTGAAATACCCGATTCGACTATTCGTCACGCAAGGACACAACCGGAGGTCGGATGCAATGAAGATCGACAAATGGACGCTCGAACATCTGCAACGGCATTTACAGTACGCCATCGATCTCGAGTTTTGGACCATCCCGTTTTATATGTCCGCTCTCTATTCGATCGTCGATCGCACCTCCGATGCATTCCAGTTTGTTCAGTCGGTGGTGAATCAGGAAATGCTTCACCTGCAGCTTGCCGCGAACATCGCAAATGCTTATGAGCTTTCGCCCGTCTTTGCTGCCCCGGTCTACGGCCAGCAGATCCCCCACCTGGAGTTTGATCTCGACGTCCCCAATCCGATTCAGCAGTTCAGTCCTTATTCATCGGAGATCGGTCCCCTGGACCAGAAGCGAATCAACGCTATGTGCCTGATCGAGTATCCCGATTGGGAGAGCAGTGTGCCTCCGGATCTGAGCGACACCGTAACGGAATACGGCAACATCGGCGAATTCTATAACGCGGTAGCTTACGGCGCAGCTCAGCTCACGGATCATCTGCACGGAGGTCGAAACCAGTTGGATTTGTTCTCGGCCTACTATCGCAATCTGCCTTCGTTGACTGTGACCGACAGCGGCGAAATCGGGTTCCGTCAGGTCCGCTTGCTAATTCACGCAATCACCGAGCAAGGCGAAGGCATCTCCAGCGCTCGCGAAGATATCGTTTACTCTTTTCAGAACACCGCCACCGACCCGGCCCCGCAGTTGAGCCATTTTGAAAAGTTCATCAAGGTGCGTAACAAATTGCCGGACACCTATTCGGTGAAGGCGGAAGGAGACTACTCGCCTGATGATCAGGAGCTCCTGAAGATTTTGCTTGCGGACTTCGCGAGCCTGCGTAATAGGCTGACAGAGTTATTCTCCGGAAGGGACCCCGGTGAATTCCTGCCGCTCATGCTGTCTGTGGGAGCGGATATTCAAAACTGCTGGAAGCACGGCGTGACACCCCGCTTCGACTAATCTCGCTGTACACAATGCAACAGAGGACCAGCATCATGACCACTAAAAGAGTGTTTCGGATTCATCCCACCATCAATCTCGCGCGGGTTGGGACGAGCGACGAGTATTATCTTTCGCCCGAGACAAGCGCCGGCTTGCCGCTGCCGAATACGACGACGACAGGCGGTCTTCCAATCAAGCCAGGCACCGAAAGCGAGTTCATAAACAGCGAGGAGTTGCGCGACGCCAACGGAGCGCTCAAGCGGCAGGCCGCACGCTTCCGGCTGTTCGCTTACGACATCGACGGGCCGGACTCCTATCCCAACGGCGGCGGGACGGAGATCGTCCCAGGTCCGCTTTCGGACGGGCGCGTGCTGCAGGAAATAATCTGGACGGTACACCTGGCGAATAAAAAAGCCGCGGCCTTCTGTGTCATACCCAGCAGAGGTGTCGATGCCTTCGCCGACGGGAAGTTCCCACCGCTCCGAAACCCCGCGACGTACGGCCAGAACGGCGATGTTGACGACAAGGTTCGTCTGCATCAGTTGATGATCGATCCCGGCCCGCGGGCGATCGCTACTTCGAGCACGCAACCAGTCGTGTTCAACGCGACCACCCCGGCTTCTTACGGCGACGGGGATAAAATCATCCAGCTTCTCGATTACCCGCAGGTGTTTCCGTCCACTACCAACTCTCAACTGTATGAACCCAGCGGACCGTTGGATTTTCTGGGGGAGCTGCGGATCGATAATAAAGGCCGGCTGTTGGTGCTTCCTGGAAAGGGGCGCACTGCCGCTCAGATCGACGAGTACAACGTGCCAATCCCACTCACCGGTGATCTCAACAATGTCGGCTGGTTTGACGATCAGGCGGATGGCCCTGTTTCGGCGACGCTCGTTTTCGCCGACGGCACGACAGAGGAAGCGTTCGGCGCGTGGGTCGTGTGTTGTGATCCCTCATACGCGCCACAGATTCGAAACGTGGTTTCGATTTGGGACGATGTTTACGACACCTTTGTGCGCGAGCTGAACCTCCAGCCGGATTTGTACAATGATGAAACCCGACAGTTTGATCCTGAGTTCAAGCCGGCCTTCGACTCGCAGATCCTGCCCGTGTTTCGCGCATCAACCCTACAGCGCTGGACCGCGAATCTGCCGGAGATCGCGCTGAGAGCTCACGACGCCGTGGACGACATAACCGCTGAAGACGATCCAAACAAGACGATAATGGCCGGGCTCAGCTTTATTCGCAATCCGAACATTCCGGGTGAGACAAACATCGCCGTTCCATTGATGCCGCTCTCGGTTGGCGATGCGGGCAGGGCATTCCTGACGGTGACCAAGACACAGTATTTCTTCCTCGAACAATGGAGCCGAAAGAAATTCACGCCGGGCGGAACAGCGCTTGGTCCGGGGGAGCAATTGGATTTCGCGTCGCTTAGCAATTGCCTTGGTGGGCGCTACGTGCCCGGCATCGAGATGAGTTATCCGGTGCGTCAACCGGATATTTACAACACTGACTGGCGAGACTCGGGGTCGGGCCCCTTCCGCGTAAAACATCAAAAGCTCGATTACTCGAAGGCTCAAAAACAGGAGCCGTTTCTAACCGGAGGCTGGATTCCATTGCACAATATGAATGACGGCCTGCAGCCGGGCGATCTGTCGAAGTTCATGGCTGTTCCATGGCAGACGGATTACAACTCGTGCTCGATTCATCAGACCAGCATCAACACTGATGGAGTGAATACCTCCACCAGCACTCCAACGATGCTTTACTGGTCCTGGCCGTCGCAGCGTCCGGATGCCGTCTACCTCGCCGATGAAGTCATCAACGGTGTGCTTCCCGCTCAACAATGGTCCATTCGCGGAGCGGGCACCTATTCCGATAATCCGGCGACCGCAGCGACATTTCAGAACCCGCTTCAAGCGGTGACGCAGTGGGATCGCATCGGCATCGTCCTGCAGGGGACCGCTATCCCCGGTCACGAAGACATTCCCGAATACTACCTTGAAGCAAAGAGCCGGCTTCAGGTGCCGGGCATACCGACCAATCCGGTTTTGGCGTGGCCCTTCAATGCCAACCCTCATAAAGGGCAGAAGCTCTAGCCGACAATGCGCGCGCAATACGACGTCATCGTGCTGGGTGCGGGACCCGCCGGACTGGCGACGGCGATCACCATTCGGCGCGAAACGCGGGCGAGCGTACTGGTCGCCGATGCCCGGGCTGCCGCGCGCGAACGGTTTGGCGAGAGCGTGGCGCCGGATCTCCTAGTCCCGCTGAAACAGCTTGGCTTGCTCGACCAGTTTCGTGCCGGGGCGCACGCGCCGTGCCCGGGCAGCGCGTCCATCTGGGGCGGAGACCGAGTTGGCTACAATGATTACATTTTGAATCCTGCGGGCCTGGCGTGGCGGCTCCAACGCAGGGCTTTTGATGAAATGCTTACCCGCGCCGCCGCCGAATCTGGCGTCGAGTTGTGCTGGGCCACGCGCTATCTCCAAAGCATGCCCGACAAAAAGGGGCGCCGTCTGCTCTTGAGTAGTCCCAAAGGCAAGAGCGAAGTTCGTGGAAGATGGATCGTTGACGCGACCGGGTCGGCCGCGCGCTTCGGCCTACACGCCGGCGCGCGACGAATTGTGGACGATCGCATGTACGGGCTTGCCCGCTATGCGACGATTCTCGCCGGGAACATGACGATGCAAATTCTTATGGAGGCGGATGAGGACGGTTGGTGGTATGCCGCGCGGTTGCCTGACGATCGCGTCGTCATCTTGTTTGCAACCGAAGTCGAAACTGCGCGCCGCCTAAAATCACGAGGCCACGAAGGATTCGAGCGATCGCTGGGAGCGACAAGGCTCATCGCCCCAATACTCGGGAAACTCGAGCTCGAGCGGAGAGGGTACTTCGCAACGCCGATCTACTCATCAGGGCTTGATCGACCCGAAGGGGCTGGGTGGCTTGCAGTCGGCGACGCCGCGTCGAGCTATGATCCAATCGTCGCTCGGGGCATCACCAAGGCTCTCGAAGACGGAGTGACTGCTGGCCGCCGCATCATCGAGGATCTCGAGGACGCGCTTGCCGGAGGCGGGCGCAACCCGGAACGGAGGCAAGATACGAGCTCTTACAGCGAACAGATTGCGGCTCGCTTTCGCATCTACGCCGAAACCCGCGCTCGCTTGTACGAAATCGAGGGCCGCGACAGTCCTTTCTGGCAGAGGCGCCGAGACCGTTCGGGTGCGATGGTTGCGCGTGCGAACGAGACTTGACGGGCTACAGGCGGGTTATCGCGCTCACATGCGTGCTGGCGGGGCATGCGTTCTCCGAAATCGGTCGTGACTGTGCATATCAGCGTATTGGTAAAGATCCGTGTGATTCCAGCACTGGCTGCGGCAACGCGAGGTCGTTATATTGACTGAGGAAGATAGATGCAGCGGAGGTCTCTGGGTAAAGAGGATACAGGCTATGAGAAAGTTCACAACCATTTTGCCTCTAATGCTTTTTGTATTTTGTACAGGAGCCGCAGGTCCTCCGGACGGATTCAGCGGTATCCGATGCGGTGCTGACGTCCCCAAGGCGCTTATTGGCCGCCTCATGCGCAATGAAAGGGTTGTCGTAATCGAGAATAGACACAAGGATCTGGGGCTTAAAAATCTAGGAGGAATTGAAATCTCGGACAGCCCCCCTTTGTTCGCCGCATCGTGGAAGATTTGCGGAGATGAATATATGTTACTCGAGGATGGCCATTCGGTCGTCCGCGATGTTCTGAAGGTTCCCGAACATTCGAGGGCGTCGCCAGAATTTATTGGGGAATGCACAAACAACGGTACCAAGATGCCGGGTGCAATTGTTGCGATTCTGAATAATGAACAAGGAAAGGCTGCGCTGTCAGCAAAGGCCGCATGGAAGATTGATGAAAAGAGAGCAAGATTTATCAAGATCTCTACGGACGGACTCAGTTGCCCACGTTCGGGAATTGTAACTGAAGATGGGGGCCAATAAGATTTAATGTGTCAGGCGAGCAAAACGGATTCGCCCGATCGCTAGACCTCGTCGCTCGACAGGACTTTTTCGATCCTGCGGTCCGGAATCAGCCAGACCAGCGCCACCGCCACGTAGATCGCCTCCGCGATCCACGGCGAAACCAGTGTCCCAACGATCGCCAGGATATAAAGCAGCGGCGACAGCTTGCCCTTCAAGTCGCGCCCCACCGCTTTTTTCAGAATAGAGTCCGGCCCTTGCGCGCGAATGATCGCCAGCTCGAGGATGTAGTACGCCATCGCGGCCATCAGCAGCACCACACCGTAGATTGCGGTGGGCGCCATCGCGAAATGGTTCTCACCCATCCAGCCAGTGGCAAACGGAAACAGCGAAAGCCAGAACAACAGGTGCAGGTTGGCCCAGAGCATCGCTCCGGTCACCGTGGTGGTGGCGTGCAGCATGTGGTGGTGGTTGTTCCAGTAGATGCCCACATAAACAAAACTCAGGACGTAGCTGAAGAACACCGGCAGTAACGGCAACAGATCGTGCAGGCTCGCGCCGTGCGGTACCTTCATCTCAAGGACCATGATCGTGATGATGATTGCGAGCACGCCGTCGCTGAATGCCTCTAGCCGTCCCTTTCCCATCGTCCCTCCGTTGAACTTCCCAGGCTGGTGCCTTAACCGTCGCTATACCGCATGAACCGCAATCGCGCTGTTTATTCATATCGCAACGCCACCAGCGGATCGACCCTCGTAGCCCGACGGGCGGGAATCCAACAGGCCAGCAACGCGACTGAGGCCAGCGATACTGCCACCAAAATGAAAGTCAGAGCATCGGTCCCTCCGACGCCGATCAAGAAACTGGTCAACAGTCGTGTGGTTGCAAAGGCGCCTGCAATTCCAAGCGACATGCCGATCACCACGATCGCGATGCCCTGGCTGAGAACCAGTTTGAGGATGTCTTTCGTTTGCGCGCCAAGTGCCAGACGGACCCCGATCTCGCGTGTTCGCTGCCCCGCGAAATATGCGATCAGACCGTAGATACCTAATCCCGACAACAACAGCGCCAAGCCTCCAAAGATGAGCGAAGCGATGCCGGCAATCCGAATCGGCAGTAGTGACATTCCGATGTGATCACTCATTGTTGTCAGGTTGACGATTAACAGATCGCGATCCACATCCAGAATCGCCGGGCGAATCGCTTCAATCAACTGCCGGTGATCACCTTCGTGACGGAGCAACACGATGGCGAAATCCTGATAGTTTTGGAGTAATGGCAGTGAAAAGAACGGGCGAGTCTCCTCGAACAGCGACCAGTATTTGCCATCGCGCGCAATGCCAACGATCTCCAGAAACTTCCCTTCTCGACCTGTGAGACTGAGCCGCTTTCCGAGAGCCTCCTGATCGGGGAAATAACGCCGCGCAAAAGTCTCATTGATGATCACCACGCCAGGCGCCCCTGTTACATCGCGCTCATCGAAATCGCGGCCGCGGAGCAGCGGCGTCTGCATGGTCTGAAAATAATGCGGGCCGACGATGTTGAAAGCCACTTCCATATCTTCGCCACGCTGTGCCGTGTAGCCTTCGATATTCACGTTGCGACGCGTTCCATCGAAATCGAGTCCTGCTCTATTGACCAGGCTCACCTCACGCACGCCAGGGAGAGTCTCGAGCCGTCCCAGCATCTGTTGTAATACAGCGCTTCCCTTCGCTTCCTTGTAATCGTTCAGCATTACCTCCGCGAGCACCAGGTTGTTCGAATTGAATCCCGGATCAATCGAAGCGGCCTTTACCAGACTTCGCAAAAATAGCCCTGACACACTCAATAGCAATACTGAGACTGCTATCTGGGCAACAACCAACCCACTGCGCAATCGCGAGCGGCGATAACCCCTAAGACTGCCCTCGTCCTTAAGCGTGGAAATCAGATCAACCTTTGTCGCCTGAAAAGCTGGGGCCAAACCAAAGGCTATCGTCGTGGCAAGTGAAACCCCGAGTGCGAAAACGAAGACGCGGAAATCCGGAGAGAGGTCAAATCCCATGGGCGGGACCAACCCGACAACCAGATTGAGCGCCTGCCACGCGAAAACGGCTCCAGCTATCCCGCCTAGCAAGGCAACCAACAAACTTTCACTTAGCAACTGGCGAATCAGTCGCCACCTGGATGCTCCGAGCGCCAGTCGTACAGCCATCTCCTTTTGCCGCAAGATGGCTCGCGCCAAAAACAACCCCGCCAGGTTCGCACATGCCAGGAATAACACTAATAGCATCACAACCGTGATTAGGCCGGCGACACCCAACGCCGCGTCGTGAGCTTCGGGTGGGATGCGCGACTGACTTTCGGGAAGCACCGTGATGACTCGGCCCGCGCCGCTCACGTCTCGCCAGTCCTGGGGATATGCGGCAAATTGCTGCTCGGCCAGGGCCGAAAACTGAGCTTGTGCCTGTTTCACAGTGACTCCGGATTTGAGGCGTCCGAGCAAAGATAAGGTCCGCGTGCCTCTGCTGTGCAGCGTGTCGTCGGCACGAATGACCTGTGACGCCATCATCATTGGCACCCAGACATCACTACTAAACCCTCGCAACAGCCCGGCGAATCCAGCCGGTGCGATTCCAATCACGGTATATTGGATATTGCTCAGCTCAATCGTTTTCCCAACTACGCCCGGGTCGCCGCCGAAACGGCGTTGCCAGCAGCCATAACTAATGACCGCGACCGGGTGCGTACCCGTCGTTCGATCCTCTTCGGGCAGAAACGTCCGCCCCACCACCGGTCGCACTCCCAACACATCAAAGTAATTGCCCGTGACTATGTCCGCTGAGATGAAGTCTTCGGCTTGCTCGGCGCTCTTTAGTCTCACTGATTGTCGAAAGTAAGCGATCAGACCGTTCATCACGTCTGCGCGGTCGCGGAGGTCTACGTAGTCGAGATAAGAAGATCCGCCGTAACGAGGGCCGCTGAAATCGCTGGTGTAGAGGAACACGAGTTCATCCGGATGTGCGACCGGAAGCGGCTTCAACAGAACCGCGTTGACGACGCTAAAAACAGCAGTATTCGCGCCGATGCCCGCCGCCAACATTAGAATCGCGATCAACGTAAAGCCTGAATTCTTTGCCAGGGTTCTTGCACCGTAGCGCAGGTCTTGCCAAAAACCAGCGATCATTTGAGTCCTCCGGGAACGAAGCAGATTCATGCGGCGGCGGGCGTCCTGGGTGAAACCCGCGACAGCGGCGACAGTAGCACATGGGAGTAGCCAATAGTAACGAATTTATTCGTTCAGTTTTCTACCCACACGTAGTAACGAATTTATTCGCTCGCCATTTCTACCCACAGTAACGAATTTATTCGTTCGTCAATTTGCATCAGCGGTTGTGCGGGGACATTAATACGTTAGAAACATCGCATAAAAAATCGTTGCGCAGTTAAAAGACTTCATGTATACAAGACATCTTGAGCAAATCGAAATAGCACCTCATGGCGAAGATAAATAGAATTGCCGCAACTCAAAGCAAGAGTCGCCCGGCGGCCGCGAAGCCCGTCATTCTCGCAGGCGGCAACCCGCAGATCGCGAAGGCCGACGGCGATGCGCCCGTGCAGGCTTACATCGCGGCCATGCCTGGATGGAAACGCGACGTCGGGCTCCGCCTCGACGCCCTCATCGTGCGCACTGTGCCTCATGTGCGCAAAGCCGTGAAGTGGAACTCGCCCTTCTATGGCATCGAGGGCAAGGGCTGGTTCCTCAGCTTCCATTGCCTGACGAAGTACGTCAAGGTGGGTTTCTTTCGCGGCACGTCGCTACGTCCACTCCCTCCAGGCGAGTCGAAGCAAAAGGAAGCGCGATACCTCGACATCTACCAGGACGACCAGCTCGCCGAGGAGCTGGTGGCGAGTTGGATTAAGCAGGCATCGAAGCTGCCCGGGTGGGTCTCGTAGCGACGGCCGCAAGCAGCCGGCTAATCGCTCAAGAAACATCGTAAGGCCGTGTTACTTCTAGGACTGACGGTCGCATCGTGGTATTTCAGGCCTACGGATAGAAAACTCATTCCAGTAAATCAATAGAGGAACAAAAATGAATCCTAAGGTCGACTTTTATTTTAAGAAAGCCAAAAACTGGCAGAAAGAATTGGGGAGATTGAGAAAAATAATTCTTGGCTGTCAGCTGACCGAAGAATTGAAGTGGGGTGTTCCTTGTTACACGTTTGAGAAAAGAAACATCGTTCTAATACACGTGTTTAAAGAATACTGTGCGCTTTTGTTTTTCAAAGGCGCGTTGTTAAAGGATGCCGAGGGTCTTCTAATCCAACAAACGAAGAATGTGCAGGCGGCGCGCCAGATTCGGTTCGCCGGCCTTCGAGAAATAGTTGAGAAGGAAACCATCTTGAAAGGCTATATCCGCGAAGCCATTGAAGTGGAAAAAGCCGGTTTGAAAGTGAAGTTTAAAAAGACTTCAGAATTCAGGATTCCTGAAGAATTTCAAAATAGATTAGATGAAATGCCCGCGTTGGAAACGGCTTTTGATGCATTGACGCCGGGACGGCAGAGAGCCTACATCCTCTATTTTTCTGCGCCAAAACAATCCAAAACCCGCGAATCAAGGGTTAAAAAATGTATGCCGCACATTCTCAATGGAAAGGGATTAAATGATTAGTGTGTTCTAAAATAGCAGAGGGTCAGGCGTGCAATCTGCAATTTGTATCTGATTATTTTGACTCCTCAAATTGCATATTGCACACCCCCGGGAGTTTTAGTTTCAACGAAGATTCATTACGTATATCTCATAATTACCGTCGCGGTTGCTCTGAAACGCGAGCTTTGAACCGTCGGGTGAGAAGGCCGGTCGTTCGTCATGCTTGGGACCCGCGGTGAGGCGCCGGAAGTTCCCCCCATCCAAATCTACTTGAAAGATATTTGACTTCGGCAGCATTTCCATATCAAACGCTATCGATGCACCGTCGGATGACCAGCACGGTACAAAGGCCGAGTTCGGGAGCCTCGCTATCATCCTCAGGTTGCGGCCATCGGAATCCATCACGTATATCGTAAGGCCCTCGATTTCCTCAAGAATGCCGTTGAACGCAATCTTCTTTGCATCCGGAGACCAGTCGGCCTGACTGACTCTTACTTGAGCCAGCATGGTGACATTGGTTCCATCATCGCCCATCACGTAAATACCTCTTCGACCCTCTCGTCTGCTGATAAATAGGATTCTTCCGTCCGACGACCATTTGGGGGACGAGTTAACCGCCGGCCCCGAGGTCAGGGCCGTCTGGCCGCTGCCGTCCGCATTCATCAAATAT
The DNA here is from genome assembly GCA_035649735.1 of Blastocatellia bacterium. Lineage (GTDB taxonomy): Bacteria > Acidobacteriota > Blastocatellia > UBA7656 > UBA7656 > Onstottus_A. The sequence goes on from DASRIZ010000063.1 coordinate 30,185, forward strand.
ATTTCATTGTTTCCGTCCTTCGATCTCGTAAACGCGATTCGCTTACCGTCCGGTGACCAGGTCGGCTCAGTATCTTCGGCGTGCGAGTGGGTTATTTCCACGGGCGAGCTTCCATCGGCATTCATGACGTAAATGTGCTGCTTGCCGTCGCGATTGCTTGAAAACGCAATCTTGCTTCCGTCGGGTGACCATGCTGGCGAGAGGTCGTCCGCACGGTCATCGGTGAGCTGAAACAGCTCGCCGTCAACGCTCATCACGTATATCTCCATATTGCCGTCTCGATCGGTCTGAAAAAGCAGTTTCGAACCGTCGGGTGACCAGGAGGCGTGCGAATAATTTGCAGATTTGTCGGTTACGCGCTTGAGGTTCTTCCCACCAGCATCCATCACATAGATTTGATCTTTGGCTTCAAATTTCCTGTCAAATGCAATGCTGCGGCTGTCAAGTGACCAGGCCGGCGCACCATCCGCTTTGTCGTTATCGGCAGTCAGGTTCCTCTGCCCCGTGCCATCCGGGTTCATTTCGTACACGTCGAAGTTGCCGCTCCTTCCGGTCACGAACAGGATCTTCCGTCCGTCGGGCGACCAAACAGGTTCAGCATCATACTCAGGGTCGTCAACTATTCTCTTAACTCCAGAACCGTCGGCATTCATTATATAGATGTCGAAGTTGTAGAGGTCGAAGTTGTTGGGATTGTTTTTGTCGCGATTACTGGCAAACGCAATCTTGCTGCCGTCAGGAGACCACGAGGTCGCACTATCAAACGCATTGTGATTTGTGAGCCTGGTTTGGTTGCTGCCGTCAGCGTCCATTACGTAGGCTTCTCTATTGCCGTCACGATCACTATCGAAAAGGATCTTGCGACCGTCGGGCGACCATCTTGGACCGACGTCGTCAGAGAGATTGTCGGTGAGTCGCCTGACATTCGATCCATCGACGTCCATCACGTAGATCTCGTTCTTGCCATCTCTATTGCTGGAGAAGGCGATCTTCTTTCCATCCGGTGACCATACCGGTCCAACATCTATCGTTTTGTTGTTTGTCAGCCTAACCAGCGTGCTCTTTCCGCGTGACGATGGCGCCGGAGCGGCGGGGGCGCGATTCAGATAGAAAAAGACAAACGCACCCGCGAGCAGCAGGATAACCACGAGTGCCGCCAGGATTCTATTTAGTTTTAGTTGCCGCGAAACGGCTGGCAACGCCAGTTTCTCCACATCAATAGATGGTGCCGGCACAACCTCGGAAGGTAGCTCGTCATCCTCAAGCTCGTGGCTGATGACTCTGGCAAAAGTGTGCTTTTCGATTACCGTAGTTTCGTCCGTTGTGCCGATGAGACCCATTTGCTCGGATTTGGCTGCAGATACTCTTACTTGCGCCACAAACCGGTAGCCGCGCTTGGGGATCGTCTCAATGTAGCGAGGCTCAGAAGAGTTGTCCCCCAACGCCTTCCTCAATTCGTGTATGTTCTGCGCGAGGCTCCCTTCCTCGACGAAGCTGCCGCGCCACACCTCTTTCAGAAACTGCTCCTTCTCAATCACCTGAACCGAGTTCTGTACGAGTAGCAACAGTGTCTCGAAAGCCTTAGGAGTCAGACGCACATTGACGCCGTCTTTGAGAAGGATCCGATTGCCTGCATCGAGGACGAACCCCTCGAACTCATATAAGTGTTTATCTTGCTGATTCATAACGGCTCTGAGAATTCTCTGATAACTCGCTGAGAATTTTATCAGCCCACTTTTCAGAAAATCCAAAAGACTTCTGACACCTTCCAGCCCTATCCTCGGCCGCGTTGACGAGGCCGACGGGATACGGTTTCAAGACCCAATCCCCAAAGTCTCGCTGACCATGCTGCGGGCTGGAATGATACCAAACGAATCATCCAGCTCGGAATGAATAAAAGGAGAAACCGTGGCGAAAACGCGCAAAACGGAAAAGTCGGTCGAGATCCACGAATTCTATGTCATCAGGACGAGCGGCTCATTGCCGGCGCTGTGCGGCGATTGCGGAACCGGTGACGCGATTATGGTCGCCGCCGAACAAGCCGCAGTAGTAACGCACGTCCCGGTGAGAACGATCTATCGCTGGGTCGAGACCGGGGTGATTCATTACAAGGAGGCTCCTGACGGCTCGATGTTGGTGTGTTTGAAATCACTGCCTGCAACGGCCAATCAGGTCACCTCGGCTCAAATATGTACCGCAGATCAATCTGAGAATGGAGACTGATATGTCAAAGAAGAATCTTAAAACAACAGCTATGAGTCTAATACTGCTGCTGAGCTCGACGGGAGTTGCCCCGGCGGCGAAGTCGCAGCAACAGGAGACGGCGAGCTATAAACCGGTCGCGAGTAATGCTGCTCATTTGATGTCAGCGTCAGGAGCGGGCAACTACATTATTCATGCCAACCAGGACGGAGCCTCTTGCCAGAACGCAACTCAGGAAGAGTCACAAGCTCTCACTAAGCGCGATGAGCTCCTTCCGCTTCACGTAATCTCTGCTGCTCCTTCGGACGAGATTGGTCCACAAGAAGCAGGGTTGAAGATCATCTTGCGTGGGACCCCGCAACTCGAGAACTTCCCGCAGGCGAAAAACGCGTTCGTCAGAGCGGCGCAGACATGGGAAGCGCTGATTCGAAATCCGATCACGATGATCATCGATGTGGATTATGGGCCCACGAGATTTGGGATACCGTACCCCTCAAACGTGTTGGGATCTACGTTCTCACAAGATATCGGCGGCTCTGTCTACCCGGAGGTACGCAGCAACCTGATCTCGGGTGCTTCGAGCCCCAGAGAATCCCAGCTCTACAATGCCCTGCCCGTCGGAGCAGTTCCTACAGAACTGGGCAACACTACGCGGCTGAATGGACCGTCTTCGGTGTTCCGGGCCATAGGAATAATCGGCCCGGTGGCCAATCCGGCGACCGAGACCAACTTCGGACCCGTTCCTTCAATCGGATTCAACTCTGCGAATCCGTTTGACTTCGATCCCAGCGATGGCATCGACGCCACTAAGTATGATTTCGATGCCACCGTAGTGCACGAGATCGGCCACGCGCTCGGCTTCGCCTCGGAGGTCGGCATAAAAGAATTGAATCCAACTTCCGGGATCGCCGTTTCGTTGCTTGATTTGCTGAGATTCCGTCCGGGCGTAACGCTCGCCACCTTCACAACCGCGCCTCGAGTACTGTCCTCCGGAGGTACGCAGGTGTTTTTTGCGGGTGGACAGCAAGTGGCGCTATCGACCGGAAGAGGAGACCA
>DASRIZ010000064.1:0-2119 GCA_035649735.1 Blastocatellia bacterium
TGTCTGATTTTTGGCCCCCAACGCAATGCAGAAACAACATGGGTTTCGCCCTGGGGTTCCACGCTCCAGGGCACGTCTTTGCGCGGCGCCCACCGTCCCTGATTCTTCACCATAATTTCGCTTGCTTCTTTGGAGAGGTAATAGTCCAAAAGTAACGCCGCTGCATAGGGATGCGGCGCTCGTGAGGTAATCGCGATGGTCGATGGTGGCCTGATAATCGTTGGATTTATCGTGACAAAATCTATTGGAGCCTTTTTCTCCTTGAAGGCAACCGCGTTATGCACATAGCCATCGACGATCAAGTCATGCTCGCCGGTAGCCACCAGCTGAGTCATAAAGGTATGCGATTGTCGCGAAAATCGGACCTTCTGTTCCGTGGCCAGACTCCTCAGAAAGCTCATTGCCTTGGCCTCTCCCCAAAGATCGATGAGTCCGGCAAACAGGTCGTGAGCTTCGCCGTCCATGATCATATTGTCTTTCCACCTCGCCGCGAGAAGATCCTCATAACGCTTGGGCACATCCTTCGCCGCCACTTGTCGGGTGTTGTAGATGATCGTCATGCCGATGGCAAAAATCCCCGGCCAATACCCTTCCGGGTCGACGAAGCCTTTGCGCAGGAAAGGAACCAACGGGCTTCTGTAGCGCGCGAGAATTTTCTTGTCGATCAACTCGGGAACGTACAAACCGGTCAGAGTCAGCACGTCGGCTTGATAGCCTCCTGCGCGATACTCGGTAGTAACTTTGTTAAGGACACCCGGCGCTCCGAGGCTGGAAAACGCCACCTTGATAAACGGATAGCGCTGGTTAAATCCCCCAACGACTTCCTGCGTATCACGCAGGTTGGTGGCCGCATAGAGAGTGACGCTAGCTTCCTTCCGGGCGTTTTCAATCAACACCTTTTGTCGCTCTTCCGCCGGCTTGGCATTGAGCGCAGTGAGCGTCTCTTCTACTGTCGCGCCGACGGATGGCCACGCGGAAACGGCTACGCACAAAAAAGCCAGGAAAAATGATCTGCTGCTTTGTCCAATACTGCCGATCATCCTCCCTCCCTTTCCTGACTAGTCGACCGCAAGGTTCTCTCCGCCATCAGCGGGCATTTCAACGCGCCGGCAGCGGTTGAGTGCTCCCTAACAACTTGTAGAATTCAACGATCTCAGGGTCTCGGGGCAATTCTTTGATCGCCTTGTCATTGGCGTCCGGCAAAAGCGGCGACGCCTCTTCTCCGGTCATCTTCTGATACTCCGCAAGAAATTCCCGATCGGCGTAAATTTTTCGCATTGCCTCGCGCAAGATGTCCGCCCGGTCTTTTGGCGTGCCGGGGGGCAGTACGAAGGGCGAGCCGGCGAGCCTGAAGGTGCGGTGCAGCTCGAGCAGCTTGCGTTCCTTGTCCGACTTGACGAAGCTATCCAACTCCGGCAGCCGGGCAAAGCGGGGATGCTTGTCCCCTCGAGGAATCTCCACGATGGCATGGAAATCGACTAAACCCTTGTCCAGAAACTCAGGGTTTTGCTTAACGACATTGCTGGCGACGCCTGGCACTGCATCGAGTTCTCCGCTCAGCAGCGCCACATCCAGCTCCGGGGAAGAGTAGCCAACGACAAACTTGGGTTCCTTCAAGCCGAGGATCAAAGCGAACAGGCGACCGGTAAGGTAGATCGGGTGGCCAACAGTCTGCGCGCCGATCCGCAATCCCGCGTGAGCACGCAATTTTTCCAGGCTGCCCAAACCGAGTTTTCGATTGGTGAAAAACACGTAATGCGATTCGCTGTTCGGCGAGCCGAGATAGATGAACTTGTCGAGATCGTATTGAACGCCCGCCTCTCCCAGGATCGCAGATGACACCATCCCGCTGGGCGCGCTGCCAATGATAAGGCCGTCGGCGCGCGCGCCGCGATAAAGATGGTTAGCGGCCTTGGTGCCGCCTGCGCCCGCCATGAACTCGATCAAGATGGTTGGATTTCCCGGAACATGTTTCTTTAGATAGTTCGCCACAGCGCGCGTGCGCATTTCGCCGACGCCGCCGGGTGCGCTGCCGCGAATGATCGTGATAGTTTTTCCCTGAAAAAACGGTGTCTGACAAAACCCGAGCGAATAAAAAATAAAAATCAGCAAACCGCTC
>DASRIZ010000065.1:0-2309 GCA_035649735.1 Blastocatellia bacterium
GTTAGCCAAGATCAAGTAGCGTAAGTCCGGCGCGGGATGATCCGACCCATCCCGTTCCGACGAGCGGTCACGTCAAATGAGCGCAGAAAAAACACCGTCGTCCTACGAATACGTCGTGCTCCGGGATCGTCGCCCGCTGTGCTTTCTGAACGGCGCGAACTCCTGGGAAAGAACTGGACCTGGTGCGAGTACGGGCAGCGGATCGGAGTCTGGTGCATGATCGACCTGTTCGACAACACCCGATTTAAATCCTCCTGCACCGTGAACGGGCTGACAATGGTCGTGGAACACGGCGCGCGGCGATTCTCTGCAGTCATGCCTTTCCTTACCGCTCCCGTTTGGTAGAGTATTCAGTAGCGGCATCGCCAGCTGCAAACATTCCTGAGTCGATTCCCGAACGAAAGGAGCACTACTATATGAACTCCTCGCCGATGGAGCTAGGACCGATCGGAATCTGGACGGCCCAGCTTGATTATCAGCCTGCCGCCAAGGCGAAAGAGGCTGCCGCGGAACTCGAACAGCTCGGGTTTGGAGCGATCTGGTTTCCCGAAAGCGTGGGCCGCGAGGCGATGACCAATGCTGCGTTACTTCTCGGTGCCACCAGCCAAATCGTTATTGCCACCGGCATCGCAAACATTTACGCCCGCGATGCGGTGACGATGGCCGCCGGGCAGAAAACTCTTGCCGAGGCCTATCCGGGGCGGTTTCTCCTCGGTCTAGGTGTCAGTCACATTCCCCTGGTCGAACAGATAAGAGGCCATAGTTACGGCAAACCCGTCGCTTCAATGCGGGGGTATCTGGATGGAATGGACCGCGCTCCCTATCGTGCAGTACCTCCTCCTGTGAGCCCCATGAGAGTCTTGGCGGCGCTTGGACCTCAAATGCTGCGGCTAGCCGCAGAGCGAGCCGGCGGCGCGCATTCTTATTTCGTCCCGCCGGAACACACAGCGCGAGCCCGTGAGATTTTAGGCAGCGATCGGCTCCTGGCTGTCGAGCAGGCCGTCGTACTTGAAACCGATTCGGCCAAAGCACGAGAGATCGCGCGAACGCACACCTCACGGTATCTCACGTTGCCCAACTATGTGAATAATTTGCGGCGCCTCGGGTTCAGTGACGCGGACCTCGTGGGCGCTGGTAGTGACCGGCTGGTGGACGCCATCGTCGCCTGGGGTGATATGAATGCTGTTATCGATCGGGTTCGCGCGCATCAGTCCGCGGGCGCGAATCACGTCTGCCTTCAGGTGCTGCCACCGGATCCGCAGGCGCTCCCGCTGCCCCAGTGGCGCGAAGTTGCATCGGCGCTGCTGAGATCCAAATGAGATAGAAGCACTTGGCCGAATTGAATGAAATATGTACTCAGATCGTAACGGGTCTGTTACGCATGCGCCTAACCGCGGCGCTCGCGTAAGCTCGTAGAACCGTAACCGGATGGGTTAGCGCGGTCAAGGATCGCCCGAGTGCAGTCGACGGCTCATGAAAAAGCCCGATCTGTCCTAAGATTGCTGCCCGATCATAATATATGCGCTCTCCGGCCAACTTGCCCGCTTCATCAAATGTGTAAACGGCGCAGAGCGGAATCCGCACGCGTCGACCGGTCGCCGGCAGACCACGCCACTCCCCCCGGTGCGTTCCGGTAATCGTGACCTCGAGAATTATATCATCGTTGGTCACGTGTCGGCGCTCGACGGCGATATGCAAATCCGGTAATGCCGCGAGCAGCTGCATGTAGTACGCTCGTACTCCGCCAGGACCTTGATGTTGTTCATCCCAGGGTTGATCCTCATAACGCGCCTGCTCCCCAAACGTAGTCATTATTCGGTCCAGGTCGTGGGCATTCTCAGCCTGGACATGCTCCTCAACTAGCCGGATTCGACCGTCGAGTTTATCGGGCATTACCATCATTCCTCCCGTCGATTTTCTCCCTGTTCGGGAAGCTCATCACGCGCCGAAGCTATATCCCGGAGCCAAGGCTGAAATATTGGGGCAGGATATTCCGAACCGCGGGGTCTTCTAACGAGTAAACGTTCATGCGCACCAGCGGAGGAATGTAAATATGGACCGAAACGGTCTTGCCATTTTCTGTCTGAAGGTTCGAGATCTGGTGTATGAGAGACGTCTCCTCCACTCGGGTGTCTTCGATAGTATAGTCGCATGAGCTCAGCGCTTTGATCATGCCATTGGCGGCTTTTCCAAACAGTGACTCAGTGAGCTCGCCTTGAAGAATCCTTATTCCTCCCAGTGAGCCGGCATGGTCATGAATCGAGGAACGCTGGCCTGCCTTCCAGCACATGATCATGATCTCGAATTCG
>DASRIZ010000066.1:0-19828 GCA_035649735.1 Blastocatellia bacterium
ACAACCAACCTTCTCACGATTGAGGATTACGATCCTGCCTTACTCAATGTGTTTCTTAGAGGCTTAAATAGCGGCAGAATGGATGACTATATTGGCACACGCTGTGAGATAGACACTGCGTGCACTCTGGATGGCCAGCACTGATACGAAACAGTCGGCATATCGGGGACTTCAGGAAGTGGAACGACTATAGCTCATATCGGAAAGCCTTTGCCCGGTTAATGCGTGACTTGCGAACGGTAGACCAACAACCCAAAACTGATGTTCAGTGAAGCATCGCGAGGGTTTTGACTCAATAGTCGTTCAAATCTGGCAACGCGATGGCAACGCGGATGTCTACATGCGGGTACAAACCTACGCAAACCGCTACAATGCAAAAAGGCGCACAGAGCCGCGAGTTGTCGCGGTTTATGCGCCCTGTTGCTATCCAGTGTAAACCCGTCCTAAAAGCCTAATTCGCTCTCTCAAGGCGGAGAGTACGGGTTCGAGTCCCGTTAGCGGTACTCTAGAATTCAAACCGGGACGGAGTATTCCTCTTGCCCGGTTTGTTATTGGGTGAATTGCCGGGAATCCTGCATCAAAAGGCCGGAGTAATCCTATTGGCGAACGGATAGAATCTGTGGCGGCTCAACGTCACTTACGGGGCTTCTTGCCGAGCAATCTGGCGTACTCCTCTTTAACAACTCTATGACACTCGCACGAAGCCTCTTCGAGCTTCCGGCGGTCTAGGATCGTAACTCTCCCGCGCTTGTAGTTGATTACCTTGTCTCTCTGCAGCGAACCGGCAGCAACGGTCACTCCTGCGCGTCTCGCGCCCAGCATTATCGCAATGAATTCATGAGTTAGCTGCAGGGTGTCTGAGTCAATGCGATCTTGCATTAACAGCATCCAGCGAGCCAGCCGCTCTACAATAGTATGTCGCCGATTGCACGCGGCTGTTTGTGCAACCTGCGTGAACAACGCTTGTGAGAATCGTTTGACAAGCTTACTCAGTTCCCCATCGTTGTCAATTTCGGCTTTGAAGACCTGCGTCTTCATCCGCCATGCTCCATCGGCGACTTGCACGATCGCTTGATGCACGCTCACTTCGTCTCCCGATAGCACCCCGGTGCCCACCATTCCCTCGTTCCCAATCACCCCTACCTCTACCATCGATCCGTCTTCGAAAATATTAACCATGGAGACGGCGGACCGACGCGGAAAGTATACGTACTTTATCTCCTCGAAAGGATTGTAGAGGATTTCGCCAAGCGGAAGCAGGACAAACTCGAGCTCAGGCTCAAGTCGTTTTTGCGAATTCCCGGAAAGTGCAGCAAGCAGTTTGTTTTCACTGATGGCTATGGCCGAACGCGACATTAGTTCTCCGTACGATCCTGAATATTTGCCAAGCGGTCCGACGGGCCAACCAATAGAAGGTTGCTAAGCCGAGTCGGATTTCGAAGGCTGGTTTTAAAACAGCGATGGCGCCCCCCGTCTTTTTTCGTCATTGAGAAGCCACACTAACAACATCACGAAGGTTCAGTCGGTTTGACAGCGTACCTAACTCAAACTTCTCCGTTCTTTTGGGAGAACTCAGATTCGTTGAGCCGGTACCCATCGGCAGCGGCTCGATTTGTTAGAGACCGGGAAGTCACTGATTCCTCACTGGAATACCGTTCCCCAGCAGTCGTTCGTATTCGTCCTTAACGATTCTGTGACATTCGCAGGATACCCGTTCAAGTTTCTGTCGATCGAGAATGATGACTTTGCCTCGGCTGTAGCTAATGATCCCGGCCCTCTGTAACGAGCCGGCAGCCAGCGTCACGCCAGCGCGGCGCGACCCAAGCATCGTCGCAATAAAATCGTGAGTGAGATTAAGCGTGTCTGATTCCACGCGTTCTTGCATCAACAGCATCCATCGAGCCAGCCGCTGGACAATCGGATGAAGTCGATTGCAAGCTGCCGTTTGCGCCACCTGTGTAAACAGCGCTTGCGAGTATCGTCTTATCAGACCGGTCATTTCTCCATTCCTTGCGATCTCATTTTTGAAAATGCGCGCTTTCATACGCCAGGCGCCATCAGCGCACTGCACTATTGCTTGATGCGGGCTTATGTCGTCTCCCGACATGAGCGATGAGCCAACCACTCCCTCGCGTCCCACAACGCCAACCTCTACCGTGGAGCCGTCTTCGAACAGGTTGACCATAGAAACGGCGACCCGACGCGGGAAATAGACATACTTTATGGCCTGTTTTTGATGATAGAGAATCTCTCCGAGCGGAAGGTGCGTGAACTCGAGGTCAGAACTCAGCCTGTCCCGACATTGCGCGGAGAGCGCCGAGAGTAGCTTGTTGTGGGATGTAATTATCTCGGATAGAGACATAGTTCTTACCTCATATGACCAGTCGTGTGGTTAACCAACAGACGGCACGAGGAGAAGGTTTGTTATGCCCTATCCGGATGTCGAAGGCTGAATTGTTAAAGAGCTTTATCTAACCTAAGCCTAACACTCGGCGGGTCCAGATACAACCCGACTTATGTTTGATAGCGTACAGACCTGAGTTTCAGGGGGCTGATATGGTCGTGGTACTTCCCAACATTTTGTCCCGGAGTATGCGCATGCAAAAGGCTAGAGGACGTATCCTCTGCGTTGACGATCATCAGGACACCTGCGAGATGCTAACGGCTCTGCTTGGCCTCGAAGGTTATGAGGTAATTCAAACTAACAACATTGCCGACAGTCTTATCACCGCAACTACCAACAACTTCGATTTGATCTTACTGGACTGGGTCTTAAAAGACGGGTCAGGTATCGAGCTTTGTAAAGCGCTCGCGAGCGCGAATTCGAATACGCCAATACTCTTCTACTCGGGTATCGCCGAGAAGGCTGAAATGGACGCGGCGATGCAAGCAGGTGCACAAGGCTTCCTGGTCAAACCGGTTGACCTGCAAGATCTGTTACAGAGCGTGTCTCGTTTTGTTGACCATGAAAGCGGTAGGAGCCAAGCCGGTAAGCCTAGTTAGCCAGCAGTTTCCACACGAGCCTCAGAAGTGATTCTACTTGCGTTGGTTGGCACTCTTCCCCTCGGTGAGATCAGGAAAGAGAATTAGCCTCTCCTTGCAGGCGCACACGACCGGAATGTACCACGTCCCTGGATTCAGGTCAGCAAGCGAAAGCATTGGAGGGGGGCTCCATGCCAGATTTTACGAAGTCGCCGTTCAGTGTAAGCTAGGCAGGAGCCACGGTCTGTACTGCAGCGAACAGAGAGATCCTCTGACGTTCATTGCCCCGGTTCACCATGGCATTTGAAAGTAGTGGTGAGAGACGAAGAACCCAAAGGCTCCTACTATGATCGCGAGACAAACAGCTAGCGACAAACCGACGCCGCGGCCTTTAGTAAGCGACGCTACCGCTACCAAGCTAACCGTGAACCCCCATCCGTAGCAGAGCGGACTCGCTCCGATTCGATCGATCCACCAGGTGTTCCCGACGTTGTAACACACGCAATGCGGGAAAAGCGGGACAAACGACATACCCGCAATTGCCACTAACCAGCCGCGCTTCTTCGTAACAAAGTAGACCACGCACGACGCGGCCATCAGAGGAATCCACGCTAGCTTGACTAAGGTGCAGAACAAAGAACAGCCTCGCAAGCTCAACCCCGTACAATCAAGCGATGACGCCAGAAACCCGAGCGGGATCAACGCCAGCAACATCAGTCGCTTTGTACCCCAATGATGCGGATAATCAGCGTCTGTCTTCGTTACCCCGAACACGTTTGCGGCGCTCACCCAAAGCGCGATGATCACCAGCGCACAGAAGGGGACGGCTAACCACCACGGCATTTCCTCATAAAAATCGATCGCGAAACGAACCAGCAGGACTACGGACATTGCTAGCCCGGCTCGCAGCAACCATTGTTGAAGTCTGTCCAAGGTCACTATAATCATCGCGCAAAACATCGGTTTCTGGTTCTTAGTTTGTCGTTTCTGGTTCCTGGCAATTGTACCTCTAACGCCAGAACCACAAACCAGAAACTAGAGACCAAATTTGGAGGATCAATGAAGCCACTCGCGATTGCGATCGCGCTTGTCCTTGCGGTTGCGCTTCAAACACTACCGCTCGAGGCTCAAGTCGAAGCATACGACCTCATCATTATGAACGGGCGCATCGTCGACGGCACAGGCAATCCCTGGTTCTACGGTGATGTTGCGATACGGGGCGACCGGATCGTGAAAGTCGGTAGAATCAGTTTTGGGCGAGCAGTGCGTCGAATCGATGCTCGCGGATTGATCGTTGCCCCGGGCTTTATCGACATGCTCGGCCAGTCCGAACTCAACCTGTTAATCGATCCGCGAGCCGAGTCGAAAGTCTTCCAGGGAATTACCACGGAAATCACCGGCGAGGGCAGCTCGGCTGCTCCTTTGAATGAGTACATCGTCAAGGAAAGCGAGTCTTTCTTCAAGCACTTCAAGATCACCGCAGACTGGAGGACTTTAGCTGAGTACTTTTCTCGGCTCGAACGCAGCCATATGGCGATCAACCTGGCGACCTATGTCGGCGCAACCCAGATACGACAGTACGTGCTTCGAGATGAGAATCGGGCGCCAACGGCCGCTGAACTTGACGAGATGCGGAAGCTCGTCGCCCAGGCGATGGAAGACGGAGCGGTTGGCCTGAGCACGTCGCTTGTGTACGCGCCGGCCTTTTACGCAAAAACAGAAGAGTTGATTGAGCTGGCGAAGGTTGCGGCGCGCTACGGCGGCGTCTACGCGAGCCATATACGTAATGAAAGCAACTCGATCATGACGGCGCTCGACGAGGCGATACGCATCGGTACCGAGGCAAACATCCCGGTTGAGGTTTTTCATTTGAAGATGGCGGGAAAACCAAACTGGGGAAAAATGCGTGACGTGATATCCAGGATTGAAGCGGCCCGGGCGCGAGGTCTGGACATCACCGCCGATCAGTATCCATATGTCGCCGGTGCGACTTCGCTTGGCGCTAACGTACCTCCGTGGGCACACGAGGGAGGAACGGCAAGGTTCCTGGAGAGACTAAAAGATCCGGCAACGCGCGCTAAGTTAAAAACGGAGATGCGCGCACCATCCGCCAACTGGGAGAATTTTTACCTCGGGGCCGGCGGAGGTGAAGGCATTCTGATCTCCAGCGTGTTGAACCGCGAGCTTGCCAGGTATGAAGGTAAGCGCCTCAACGAAGTCGCAAAGCTGATGGGCAAGAACGATGAGATTGATGCTTTGTTTGACCTGTTGATCGATGACAACGCGCAGACCGGCATGGTCGTATTTCTGATGAATGAGGACGATGTAAAGCTCGCGTTGAAACAACCGTGGGTGAGCATTGGGGTGGATCACGGCGCGGTGGCGCTTAGCGGGCCGCTGGCCGAAGGCAGAGCTCACCCGCGCGGTTATGGCTCGTTCCCGAGAATACTCGGTCGTTACGTTCGAGATGAGCGCATTCTCTCGCTTGAGGATGCCATCAGAAAAATGACATCGCTGGCGGCTAATCGAGTCAATTTGATTGATCGCGGGCTGCTCAAGCAAGGCTACTTTGCCGACGTCGTCGTGTTTGACCCGCGACAGGTGGGTGATGTCGCCACGTTTGAAGACCCAAACCGATTATCAACCGGCATGCGTTATGTCATCGTCAACGGCGCGATGGTCGTCTTCGCCGGCAAGCAAACAAATGCACTTCCAGGCAAGCCGCTGAGGGGCCCGGGGTATCGGAAGCAATAAAGAAACGAGATGCGTGAAACGTGATGCGTGAAACGTGATGCGTGATGCGTGATGCGTGATGAGTGAAACGTGATGCGTGAAACGTGATGCGTGAAACGAGATGCGTGATGCGTGACAATGCTACTGAGCGTTTTTTGCTTCAACACTACGTTTCACGCATCACGCATCACCCATCACGTTTGACGCATCACTAGTCATTATTTATGAGTCCAATTTACTGCGATGAATGCGGGCGCGCCAATGGGGCCAGCGCAAGGACCTGCATATGGTGCGGCGTGCCAATGTTCAATCGCACGACACCCGGCTCTATCCAGACTACCAGTGTCGAGATCGGCTATCTTGACGGTATCGACAGATTCCTGGATGCCGCGCCAGTTCGTCTGATCATCAGTGCCGAAGGTATCGAAATTGCCGAACTGATACCCGGTTCGCGATCAGTCAAGATTCCCGCCTCATCAATTCTCGAGGCCAGCTGCGCTGATGCCAGCACCATAATAGACACACCCGCTCGCCGGAAGGGATGGTGGCTTTCCTTGAGGCGGAGCGCCCCAACAAGGCCGGAAGTAAGGACGTATGACTATATCCTGGCGATTAAATACAAGGAAGCGGATGAAACCCGCACCGCGGTATTTCATCGCGAGGACAGCGCCGGATTGGCGGTCGTAGAAGGGTTGGTCAGAATTGTGAGCTCGCTGATCCGTCAGAACGCGTTGAGAAACGATGAGTGAAGGGAGCTATTTTCTATTTACTATTACCCTCCAGCGCCTTTAGAAGCTTAAAGCACCACGCCAAATAGCAAATAGAAAATAATAAATCGCAAATAAGAAATAGTTCCCTCTAAACCTTAAGAGCTGCCTCCTTCATCGTCGTTCTCTCACTTAAACGCCGGTTACGTGGTTCAATTTCTTCATCGAAGTAGACCCTAAACGCCTCCAAAACATCCGGATCAAAGTAGGTTCCCGACCGCAACATTAGCTCGTTGAAAGCGTCCTCTGGCGACATTGGCTCGTTGTAGCACCGTTCTTCGGTGATCGCATCGTAAGCGTCGGCAACGGCTACAATCCGGCTTCCTAGTGGGATCTGTTCTTCGCTTAGACCGCGTGGGTACCCCGATCCATCCCACCTTTCGTGGTGGGATGCGGCAACCAGCGGAATGTCCGCCAGGTCTTCAGGGAACCGCATCTTGGAAAGCAGCCTGTAGGTGTGCTCGGGATGCTGTTTCACGTGTTCATATTCTTCCGGGGTAAGCCCCGCCGGCTTCAGCAAAACATCGTCTCGTACGCCGATCTTGCCGTAGTCGTGAAGGAGGCCGGCATAGTAGACGGCCCGAGTCTCCGAATCGTTGAACCCCATCTCGCGCGCGATCCCCGCAGCGATTGCTGCTACTCTCGCGGAGTGGCCAGCGGTGCTGTCGTCGCGCGCATCAAGCGAAGCGGCCAGCGTGCGCATAAAACTCTCGAGCGCACGTCGCTGCTCATCCAGGAGGTAAAAGTTCTCTATCGCGGTTCCGGCCTGTCTCGCGACGGCCGTCAAAAAGTCCAGAGACTCGTCGTCGAAAACCCGCTCGGCGCTGGCGTTGTCGACGTAGCAGACACCCCACAGCCGGGTCTTTGATCCCATTGGCGCACACATCACCGATCGAATAGATCCAAATTTGATCGACTCGCCTCCGTGAAAACGGGCATCCGAGCTTGCGTCCAGGCTGAGCACCGCTACATTGTCGTTGTAGGTGAGCTCGGTAATGCTCCGGCTGGGTGCGCCGAGCGAATGAGCGCCGCACGTAGCCGAAACCTTGAGCATGCGTCGGTTCGAATTCCATAACAGCACCGCGCAGCGATCGGCCTTTATGTTGCGTTTCATAAACGCTGCAAGCTGTTCGCTAAGATCCTCCGGCGATTGCGCTGTCAGAAGATCGCTTGTGAACTGGTAAAGCGCGCGGAGTCTCTCGATTGTCTGATTGCCGAGATCGCCGGAAGGCGGCAGCTTGGACGAGTTGAGGAACATCGTTTCGTCAGGCGCAATTATCCGCACCGGTTTGAAATCGCCGTCCTCACCCGGGTTTGTGTCTATATTGCTGGAGTAAAAATGCAACTCGACGCCTCGTCCCCTGCCCAGCCTAATGCAGTCGCCGTTTTTCATCCGTCGCTGGGTTATTCGCTCTCCATTGGCAAATGTTCCGGAGGTGCTTCCAACGTCCCGGATTAAATGTCGCTTCCCTTCTGAAATGATTTGCGCGTGGTAACGAGAAATGTACGGATTCTCGATTACAATGTCGTTGTCCTCGTGACGACCAATAGTAAGGGTCCCCTCTTCAAGCGCCAGTACACGCTCACCATTCCCGTCCTTGAGAGTCAAGCTTGATTGCTCGCCCATATTTCACCATCATTCCCGAACTCGCCAAACGAACGAATGTTGACGTTCGCTAGAAGCCTCGCATTTCGCAGGCTCCTGAGTTGACACAAGGGCGGCCGGGTTCCATAAAACAACACTTAGGGACAGAGGGCTGCAAGTCAGCTCCTATTGTAAAGCGTTCCAGCCCAGGGTGTGAGTGTTTTCTTTCGGGGTGGGAAATGGGGAAATTCAGCGTGGTTTTCTCTTGCGCATCTTCGCGCACAGTCTGATGCGCATTATGTTGTGAATGCGCTTTGGACGCGCCAGACACGATCACGATAACCGGCGCTCCAACTTCACTGTTTTCAGACGATGCCGATCCGTCGACAATCAGTGGCGCCGGCGGCGCTACGTTTATTGCGCTTTCCTCCAGACCCTTGAGAGCGGCCTCGAGCACCTGCCTGATGTCTATTCCTTGCTTCCTCATTATTCGATCGCGCTTGTCACGCGTTCTCCTCGACTGTGTCGACGACGCCGATGATGGCAGAATCGATTGCCGCGCCAGGACTTCCTGTCGACGTCGTAGAGGCTGACCAACCTTCGCGAACGACAACAACTGTGTCGCCAACGCCGGAGTCGACGGCGTCGAGCGCAAGCAGCTCGTCGCCGGCGTCTGAACCGTCAGGGTTGATGGGACGGACGACCATTATCCGCCCTCCCTCATACCGTTCGTCTTTTTGCGTGGCAACGACGTTGCCTACCACTCGCCCTAGAATCATCGGTCTTCACGCCTCGGTTTGGGTTTAGCCGGTGAATCTCGAATCAAGAAACACCGAATCAACGATACCGACAATAGTGCAATCGCTGGGCACCTCGGAAGGCAAGAACGGAAATGAGGCTTCGCGGCCACGGCACCAGAAAACAATCTCCCCTTTGCCGGCGCCGACGGAGTCTATTGCGACCATCGGCCGGCCTTTTACATCGAGTGAAGCATCAAGCGGCTGAATTACTAAAAGCTTGCGGCCTTCGAGCGACTCACTTTTGACCGTTGCGACTACCGTTCCCAGCACGCGAGCAAATTGCATTTCTAGACCTTCCGGGGGAGCGACTCAATCGCATATCAGCTTGCGCTGGTATCCTTTGCTTGTCAAGAATCCAGACCTAAGACCACGCGATTTGAAAAAGACAAATTGAAGATTGACGCCCAAAATAGGTTTTCCATTTTCGCTTGGACATTTTTCATTTGTCATTTTCATCTAGCTTCTCTTCACATCCATGAAAACCAGCAGATCCACCGGAGCCGGCTCGAACCCGAGTTGACGAAGCATTGTCGTTACCTGTCCGCGATGGTAACTGGAGTGATTCGCGACGTGCTGCAGCATGTGTCCGAGTTGATAAGTCCACTGCTCGCCTTTGGTGTTTGTGTAGGTGATCGGCTGGGCCAGCGATTCGTCCGTCAGGCCATTGATGAATTCGGCGCGCTCGGTTTCAACCTGGCTCAGCTTCCTTCTCACTGATTCGGCGGTCGGAAACTCAGCCGGATCCAGCAACGCCTTTGGCGATGTGCCCTTCCACCGCTCAAGCCAGATCCACTCGGCTGCGAGAATGTGCGACAACGTATCTCTCACCGAACGGTGACTGCTGTGAAGGTCTTTTAAGAACTGCTCCGGAGTGAGTTGCGAAACAGCATCTAGAGTCTTGCCGTTAGCCCAATTGTTGTATTCGAAGAGATATTGAATATCGCTCCTGTTCACATCCGCCTCCTATTTCAACTCGGCCCGCCTGACCAGATATGCCCGATTAACCACCACCGGATCAATAGGCCTCCCGCTCTTGGCCGCGAGTGGTGCGCGCGCAATCGAGTCCACTACATTCATTCCTTCGATCACCCGGCCAAAAATAGAATACTGTCCGTCAAACCCCGGGTGCGTAGCCACACAAATAAAGAACTGACTCGTTGCGCTATTGATGTCGTCTGTCCTTCGCGCTGCGGATACTATCCCGCGCTGATGGGTCATCGTTGAGATCTCCGCGGGCACTGGTCGCTGTGCCGGCTGGCCCTGTCCCCAAATCGAGGGGTCACCGTTGATCGTATTAGGATCACCGCCTTGAATCGCAGCCGGCGCCGTCTTGTCCTTTTCAATTAGATGGAATCGGGTGCCGTCGTAGAATCCGGCGGCGGCCAGACCCTTGAAGTTCCGAACGTGTTTCGGCGCGACATCCGGAAGAAATTCAATCACGATCCGTCCATAGCTGGTGTCGAGCACAGCGACCTCATCCTCAGTTTGTGGATTGTGCCCGCAGGCGCTCGAGCCAAAAACGACGGTAATCACCAACACCAACCCGGAAATGATCTTCATCAAATCTCGGATCCTCAGCTTTCAAGAGCTTTCTTCAGGACATCGTTAACAACCTGCGGGTTCGCACGACCGGAGCTAAGCTTCATAACCTGGCCAACAAAGAACCCGACCAGACTGGTTTTTCCAGCGCGATACTGCTCCAACTGTTTTGGGTTGGCCGCGATCGCCCGATCTACAAACTCGCGGATCGCTGCTTCGTCGGAAACCTGCGAACCGCCCATTTCGCTGACTATTTCTTCGGCAGTTCTTCCAGTTTGATACATTCTAACCAATACGTCCTTGGCCATCTTTCCGCTGATTCCGCCACTGTCGATCATTTTGATCATCGCGGCCAGCGCCTCCGGCGAAACGGGCACTGAGCTGAAATCAGTAGCCGAAGACTTCATCTCACGAACGAGTTCGTTGAGAATCCAATTTGCCGAGGCCTTTGCGTTGCCGGACGTTCGCGCCGCCGCCTCAAAGTACTCAGCCGTCTCGCGCGCGTCAGTTAATTGGGACGCATCATCGAGCGATAACCCATACTCATCAATAAATCGCCGGCGACGGGCCTCCGATAGCTCGGGCAGCGCGGCGCGTTGTTTCTCGATCAGGTTGTCGTCGATTACCAGCGGCGGCAAATCCGGCTCGGGGAAATAGCGATAGTCGTGAGCCTCTTCCTTTGAGCGCATCGAATAGGTCTTTGATTCGTGCTCGTTCCAAAGCCTCGTCTCTTGAACGACTTTACCGCCCGCTTCGATCGTTGCGATTTGTCGATCGATCTCATATTCGAGGGCCTTCTGAAGAAATCTAAACGAGTTGAGGTTCTTGAGCTCGACCCTTGTTCCAAACTCATTGGCGCCTCTAAGACGCACAGACACGTTGGCGTCGCACCGCAGGCTGCCCTCTTCCATGTTGCCGTCGCAGACTCCGATGTATGACAGCGTGCGACGTAGATACTGCATGTAATCGTAGGCTTCCCATGACGATCGAAAGTCGGGCTCTGAGACTATTTCAGCCAACGGCACGCCGCTTCTATTGAGATCGACGTAGGACCTGGTCGGATCGGGCATGCCCTCGTGGAGCGACTTCCCCGCGTCCTCTTCAAGATGCAACCTGGTGATGCAGAACTTTTTCGTGCGCCACTCGGTGGCGTGCCCGAGTTCGTCGCGTTCCGAGGTGGGTATCTCGACCCAGCCGTGCTCCGAAAACGGGCGATCGTACTGAGAGATTTGATAGCCCTTCGGTAGATCCGGATAAAAGTAGTTCTTGCGGGAAAAAATCGAGCGGCTATTGATGTTGAGATTGAGAGCCAGTGCCGCTCGGGCGGCGAGCTCGACCACTCGCCGGTTCAACACCGGCAAAGCGCCCGGCAACCCTAAGCACACAGGACAGACGTTGGAGTTGGCCTCATCGCCAAACCTGGTTGAACACCCGCAAAAGATCTTCGATTCCGTGTTTAGCTGGGCGTGAATCTCCAGCCCAATCACCGTCTCGTACTTGTCTCTCATCTAACGGCCATCCACGACTGCGTATCCGCGCAGGCGGCGTTTCGCGAGCTTGTTGGTCCGCAACACAGCCTGCGGCGCCTCGGTTTTTAACATCTCAAACAGCTTACGCATCTCGCTTGCTCTGCTAAGCGCCCGGTGCATCTTCATCAGACTCATAGGTCTGGTGATTTCAAGGTCGACGTTCGAAATCGCGATTTCCGAGAACGCCCCCTTCGCTTTGAGACTCATGCCTCCGAAAAGATCGGCCGCTATTTCGATCTCGCGCACGCCGGCCCACGGAATGAACCCATATTCGCGGCTCCCGCGAGTCTCTCTAACTCCCTCCTCGGTGAGTTCAATGGCCGATCGGGCTTCGCGCTTGAATGCCCACAACAACCCCGCGTATCCGAGCCACATCATTAGAACCGGGATAAACGCCAGGATCGGAAAAATGATCTGATCCAGCACATCGTCGAGATCCGACTCAGTTATAATTGCGAACACAGCACCGAGCCCGCCGTAGATCAGCGTCAACAGCATCACTATTTTTCCGAATGATCTCGCGTACAAGTAGCTGCCCTGCCGCTTGATCAAGATGTGCTCCAAGAGTGCTAACTCCCTTCCTTCGTCTCAGGTGGCTTTGGGCAGAATTATACCATCGGTAGTCCGTAGTCCGTAGTCCGTGGTCCGTAGTCCGTAATAGTCCGTGGTCCGTAGTCGGTAGCTCGTAGCCCGCAGCCAATAGCGTTGCGATCATTAACGACTAGGACTACGGACCACGGGCTACGAACTACGAACTACGGACCACGGACCACGGACTACGGACTAAGGACTACGCATCACGGACTACGGACCACGGACTACTAACTACGGACTACGGACTACGGACCACGGACTACGGACCACGGACTACCCCCTGACAGCCGACGCCACACTCTGCTATGATGTTCGTTTCTTTAAGGAGCAATGAGGACAGCATGCAGTTACGAGAAGATATTCGCAACATAGCAATCATCGCGCACGTCGACCACGGTAAAACCACCCTTGTCGACGCGATGCTCAAACAGTCGGGGTTGTTTCGCGCCAATGAAGCAGTAGTGGACCGAATGATGGACTCGATGGATCTCGAACGCGAGCGCGGAATCACCATCATGGCTAAGAACGCGTCAGTCCATTACGGCGGCGTCAAGATAAACATAGTTGATACTCCGGGCCACTCCGATTTCGGCGGCGAAGTTGAACGCGTCCTGATGATGGTAGACGGCGTAATGCTTCTGGTGGACGCCAGCGAAGGTCCACTTCCACAAACCCGTTACGTCTTGTCAAAGGCGCTCGCACAGAAGCTACCCTCGATCGTCGTCATCAACAAAATAGATCGTCAGGACGCCCGGGCCGAAGAGGTAGTTAGCGAAGTCTTTGATCTGTTTATCGACCTGGACGCAACCGAAGAACAAGTCGATTTCCCGGTGATCTATACCGTGGCGCGTGACGGCACGGCAAAACACGAGCTGGCCGACGCAAGCTCAGACCTTCGCCCGTTGTTTAATCAGATACTCACCACGATTCCAAAGCCCGCCGCGCCAGTCGACGGCGTGCTGCAGCTCCTCGTGGCAAACCTCGATTACAACGATTATGTTGGGAGACTGGCAATCGGCCGAATCTTCTCCGGCGCTGTTGCGGTCGGCGATCAAATATCAATCTGCAAGCTCGACGGAAGGATCGAGAAAACAAAGGTGACTAAGCTGTACGCCTTTGAGGGCTTGAAGCAGGTACCGATCGATCGCGCCGAAGCAGGCGAGATAGTCGCGCTCGCAGGAATCGAAGACATTTACATCGGCGAAACCGTCTCTTCCGCCGAAGACCCGCAACCGCTTCCTCGAATCACGGTCGATGAGCCGACTATCTCCATGCTGTTCAGCGTCAACACCTCGCCCTTCGCCGGCCGCGAAGGAAAGTATGTCACCTCTCGAAAGGTCAGAGAACGACTCGACAAGGAGGCACTCGCCAACGTCGCAATTCGAGTAGAGTCGACTGAGGCGATGGACACGTTCAAGGTGTCCGGGCGTGGTGAACTCCAGCTTGCAATCATGATCGAGATGATGCGGCGAGAAGGTTATGAGCTTCAGGTGTCAAAGCCGGAGGTAATCACTCGACGTGAGAATGGAAAGGTTCTCGAGCCGATCGAACTCACGGTAATCGACTGCCCCGACACCTTCATTGGGGTCGTTACCGAGGCGTTGGGACGGCGCAAGGGCCGGCTTACCAAGATGATCAACCACGGAACCGGCCGAGTTCGCATGGAATTCGAGATTCCCTCGCGTGGGCTGATCGGATTCCGAAGCGAGTTTCTGACCGATACCAAAGGCACCGGACTGTTGAACACTCTCTTCCTGCGGTGGGATGAATGGCAGGGCACCATCTCGCAGAGAATCACCGGGGCCCTGGTCGCGGATCGGCGCGGACCCGCCACGACTTATGCGCTTTACAACCTTCAGGAACGGGGCGAGCTATTTGTTAGACCCGGAACCGAAGTCTATGAAGGAATGGTTATAGGCGAGAACGCTCGCGACGTGGATTTGGACGTAAACGTCGTCAGGGAAAAGAAGCTTACGAATATGCGGGCGTCGTCGGCGGATGAAGCTATGCGGCTCGTTCCGTTCAGAGAGTTGTCGCTTGAACAGGCGCTTGAGTTTATTCGTGAAGACGAATTGGTAGAAGTAACCCCCTCTTCAATCCGGATGCGCAAGAAAACTCTCGCGTCGAATCAGCGACCAAAAGGAAAGAACGCAGAGGCGTGATGCTCGAAACATTAGTCTGTAGTCCGTGGTCCGTAGTCATTAGTCCGTAGTCATTGGTCCGTAGTCATTGGTCCGTAGTCATTGGTCATTAGTCACTGGTCCGTAGAATGACCAATCACTAATGATCACGGACTACGGACCACGGACTACGGACCACTGGCTAATGTTCACGCATCACTTATCATTTCGCGTAGTAGCCCTTCCGCGTTCGCACCGCCGCGTCAGCGCGATTAACCCCTACCCTGACCCTGCGGAAGGTCCCATCCCGCTCCGGATTTGTCGGATAGTATCCCACGCTATAGACCGTCCTGATCGCGGCGACAACCTGTTTGTAGACGCCTGACAGGTCTCCGGCCTTCTCAGCTTTAAACACCTGACCGCCGGTCAACTCACTGATTCGATCAAGCTGATCGCGCGCAACAGAGTAAGCCTCCGACGAGCTGTTTCCGCGTTCAAAGACTTCTTCGTACTCTGTGTCCAGATAGAGAGGGAACACAATCACGTCGGACTCCTCGAGTCGTCGCGCGAGTTGATTAAACGACACTCGACTCTGCATCGGGTTGTAACGATCGAGCGAGCTGTCTACTCCGTCGGTCATCACAACGATCGCGTTGCGTTGTCCCCGCGTCCCACGGAGCGTGTCCATCAGCGAGAACCACATCGCTTCATAAAACGCAGTGCCGCCCTGCGATCGATCAACTGCCTTGATGCGTCGCTTGAGCTCTTCGCGATCGTTAGTCAGTTGCGATACGACTCGAATTTCGTCAGTGAAAGTGACAACAGCAACTTTGTCCTGCGGACCCACCAGGTCGACAAAACGCAGAGCGGCGGACTTAACTATGTCGAGCTTGTCTTTTATCGAGCCCGACAGGTCAAGCGCCAACACCAGATTGAACGGGGCCGTTGTCGGCTGGAAGAACTCGATCTTCTGTGGCTCGCTGTTCTCCGCAACCTCGAAATCCTCCTTTTTCAGATTGGCCAATGCGACACCGGAACGATTGGTGACCAAAACGTTCAGGTTTACAAGGGCCGCCTTGAGCACGATCGCATCTTCGTCCGGTGTAGTTCTCGCTTCGGATTCGGTCACCGGGGCGTTTGATTCCTCGGTCCTGCTTCGATTCAAAACCGGCGGCGCGCCAACACGCGAACCAGAGGCAACTTCGTCGGCGATATCTGAGCGACGTGGACGGGGGTCCTGCACGGCGGAGTCGGCGGAACGGGCGTTCCCGGAAGATTGCGAAGACCCTGTCGTCGAACCGCCGGCTTTGGAAGACTCGGGAACGGATTCATCGCGCTGATCAAACACTGCGCTCGATTGGCGCGACGGACCAGGAGGCGCAGTCGATGGAATAATCCTCACCCGCAGACCTGAGTCGCCTCCGCTGGTTTCTCTTGCCTGTCGATCGCGTTCCAACGGACCAACACGCGACTTCGTAGAGCCGTCATTGGACCGGTTGCTTCCGCCAAACACGACTGATCCGTTCGACGGCTGGTTGCCGCCCTGCATACCTCCTCCTCCTGATTGATTCGCGGTGGCATGACCGGTCTTTCGCCCATCCTCATCGTCGGTGGTTTGATCAAAGACCGATCCGGTGCTGTCCGGGGACTGGCGTGGCGGCGCGTCGGATGGAATTATTCGAACCTTTAGACCGGAGTTCCCGCCACCTGTATTTCGCTCAGTTCGCGGCCGGGTAAATGGACCACTGGTTTGAGTCATACTCGAATCATCGCTTCGATCGCTTCCGGCGAAAACGACCGAGCCGTTGCTCTGGACCGCTTGTCTGGTGGTACGAGAATCGTTCACATCAGCTTCTTCCTGTTGAGCCGGGTCGCGCCGGACCGATGGCGATGCTCCACCAGGCCGCTGAGCGGCTGAAGAATGGCTGTCGATGTCAGAGTCTGATGACGACGGGCCTCGAACCTGAGAAGAGTTGGCCGCCGCAGCACGTGACTCGCTTAGCGAGATCTTCGCAACCGTCGACAGGTTCGGCCCCGGGCTAAGCGTCACATTCCCGTTCTGACTGTTCAGAATAACCTGGGAAACGCCACTCCCGAGTTGACCCTGAATGCTGCGACTCCCGACTCTTTCGACCGCCGTCAACGCGACCGTCGAACGAACCGTGCCTCGCGCCGAACGCATTGTGACGCGCGCGTCATCATTGGCAGGTAGTTGATAAGCGATGCTGCCGCTTGTAGTATCCACGACCGCACTCGCCAGTGAGCCTCTGATCTCAACGGGGTGCCCGCCTCCTGTAACTTGCAGCCGAGCGTTTCGCGGCAAATAGATCGAGAGATCGATCAAACCGGCTCCCGGTTTGCACTGCACGATAACGGAGTTCATTGCGCCCATCAGCACCAGTTCTCCCGGGCTGATTGCGCTTCCGGTGGCGCCCTTCTTCTCGGCGATCACCCGCACTGTTTGATAATCCCACGTTTCAATGCGAGTTGCGCCTCGCGGATTTTCGACAACAACCTCCCCGTCGAGCTTGAGGGAAAACGTCTCAACGCGAACCGCGCTTTCCTGCGCAAGAAGCGTTGCCGAAGCAACGACAACCACGAGCGAAAGCAAAAGAAACGAAAACACGCGGCTAACGCCACGCCGATTCGTGGGGGCTAAACTTTTCATGACCGACCTCCGCTAATCTGACTCGAGAACCAACAATGTAGTCGCGGCCACCGGCATCCACGCGAGCGCTGAACCGCGGCTTGAAGGACCAATAAATCGATTCTCGTACAACCTCTCCGGGCCAGTCAAACAAAGAGTATATACCCTATTTAGGTAGGCATTTGAACGGGTTCGTTAGTTTGAAGTGTCGGATCAATATGGCTCATTTGGGCAAAGGCTAGCCGTCACTCTTGGCAAGAGGAGCACGCAATGAAAGGAGAGGAGGGCGACACAGAGCGCCCCCCTCGGAGAGACTAGATTGTTGACTTCGCAGATCCGTTCGGCCGAGCGTTGTAACCGCGTCGATGGCGCACTGCAATGTCATCGCGGCCCTTTACGCTCACACGAACAGATCGATAACCGCCTTTGGAAAGAGGATTCGTCGGATAGTAACTGATCACATACACGTGCCGCAGTTCTTCCGCGATACGGTTCGCAAGCCGGCCCAAATCGCTGATCTTCTCGGCATCGTAGACCGGACCGCCGCCCGCGGTGGTGATATCAGCCATAAAGTCTCCGCCTCCGCGGGTTCCCCTTCGTGACCACTGTGGGCTGGTCGTCGCCGCGTTGTTTTTACCGGAAGTTGGGTCGGTCAGCCTGAAAGGCCCACGGCGCCGTCGAGGGAACGGCCAGGGAAACGGAAACGGAAGTTGTATGCCGGGGATCGGACTCCGAGGCCAGGGGTCGACTCGAACGCCGCCGCGACCACCGCTGCCCGGATAACGCAACCCGTAAACAAGGACATCGGATTCGGTGACAGCATTGATCGCATCGTCATATTCAGCTCGACTGCTGGTTGTGTCTTCCCCGTCGGAAAACAGAATGAGAGCCTTTCTTCCTTCAATATTCCGGAGTCGTCGCTGCACAACTTCGAAGACGGCATCGTAGACGCTTGTGCCCGAACCTGTGTTTGCCTGGCGTATGGCTCCTTCGAGCTCACGACGATCGTTTGTGAAGTCACTCAGGTAATGAACGCGACGATCGAATGAGACAACCATCACTCGATCCTGACTGCGCAATTGCCGGACAAAGGCGATTGCCGCGTCCTGAATGTCTTCGACGTTTCCCTGGACGCTCGGGCTTACGTCGAGCATTAACACTACGCTGAATGGAACCTCCTCGCTGCCAAACGACGCAATCGTCTGCTGAACGCCGTCCTCGAAAAGCGAAAAGTCACGCCCGCTTAATTGCGGAATATAGCGGCCCGAGCGATCGCTCACCAGTAAAGGCAGGTTGACGAGCGTGGACTCAAGCTTAACCACATCGTCTGGGCCTTCTCCGCCCTGTTGTTGTCCGGAGCCGGGAGTTCTCGGAGTCGCACCGTCGGGCGGAGCTTCCTGAGCGTCGGTAGGTCGTCGTAGTACCGGCGGTCGTTGCGCCGCGCCATCACCCTGAGATCGCCCGTCCGCGGGACGCTGGAGAACAGGCGGTGCTCCTGTTGTTCGCTCTGGATCAGCGCTCCCGGCACTCGAGGGGTCGGATGACCTGCCGCGTTGACCGTCCGGTGAGGTCGAACCCTGAGACCCGGACGAACCACGAGAGTCGCCGCGAGAAGTCGAGTCAGCACCGGGATTTGTTGGGCGCGATCCGGTCTGCGACGACGAATCAGCGCTG
This sequence comes from Blastocatellia bacterium, assembly GCA_035649735.1. Lineage (GTDB taxonomy): Bacteria > Acidobacteriota > Blastocatellia > UBA7656 > UBA7656 > Onstottus_A. The sequence goes on from DASRIZ010000066.1 coordinate 18,971, forward strand.
CGGTCAGAAGAATCGCTTCCGTTCTGCCGCCCCGTTCTAAGCGGCGGCCGGTCGAACGGCGGAGGCTCACGCTTTGATTGCGATTGGGAAGCGCCATCAGGAGGGCCCGTGTCCAATGACGCTGCAAATTGGCGAGGGTCGTCCGCTTTCGCTGCCAGCGGATCGGCGCTTTGAAAAGTCTCTCCCGTGGCCGCTGGCTCACGATTCGGTTGAGCACCAGACACAGCCTTGGAGGATTCAGGGTTTGGCTCGGTACCTGAACTGGGTGCCAAAGGTAGTTCCTGACCGGCCAGAGTCCTGACGAGCTCGCCGTTCTTGCCTCGCCGTGCTTTTGAAGAAGCAGTCTGCTGAGTCCAGCTTACTGTGGAATGGGCAAATGCCACCGGAAGAAGCGATATCAAAAGTGTAGCGGTCAAAACAGCGGCAAGCGACGCTCGTACAGCATTGAGCTTCATTGTGGACTCCCTTGGCGTTGATTCTAAGCGCGAGCGGCTCGCTTAAGCAATTGGGGAATTGGCTAGCGGCGATATGCGTTTTGACGTCGGCGGCTCGCTAATCATATCCCTGGATTTGGATGTTTTGAGATTCGGAGAACGTAGCCTGTGGGATTATTTTTTTCTGAGGGAGGGGGGCGACGGGGCGCCGGGGATAGGGGAAACGGGGCCACGAGGAGACGGGGGGGAGGGGGCGACGGGGCGAAGGAAGAATTGAGAATTGAAAATTGCAAATTGCAAATTTGGCGATGTCTACGGGGCGACGAAGCGAGGCGCTAGAAGTTCCAGTAATTCAGCAGTTCCAGTAATTCAGAGGTTTCAGTAATTCAGAGGTTTCAGTAATTCAGAGGTTTCAGTAATTTAG
>DASRIZ010000067.1:0-4076 GCA_035649735.1 Blastocatellia bacterium
CTGGCGGCCGGTAAAAGCACTATTGAACATGCTGTTATTGAGGCCTGCGGACTGCTTGCGGAGGGTGAGCCTGCAGTGTTGCTCGTAGCATACGATTGTCTTTTGCCGACTCCGTATTGTGTATTTCAAGATTGCGACGAACAACCCTTTGCGTGGGCTTGGTTAATTCGACCCCCTGCCGATGAGGTGGTCTCGCTTACCTGGTTAGATGCCTTACAACATAGTCCTCCAAATTTTGAGCGCTTGCCGGCCGGATTAGAGGTCCTACGTTTCTATTTGCGTAAAGATCCCACTCTCGAACGAATATGTGATACGCGTCGGTGGCTTTGGTCCCGTCATGTTTAGTCGTATTGTCCGTTATTGGCGCGTGTTCGGCACCGGGTTGAGTTTCGCTGCAGTCGGGATCGGCGGAGTTTTTGTATTTCCCGTACTCAACATAGTCATTCGAAGCCGTCAGCAACGGTCAGCCATCGCTCGCCGCGTAATCAGGTTTACTTTCCGCTGTATCCTTGGCCTGATGCGCGTGATGGGTGTGTTCCAGTATGAAATTAGCGGATTGGAACGACTGGAGCGCCACGGGCTGCTGATTCTTGCCAATCATCCGACGCTCATCGATATTGTGTTTCTCATGGCCTTTGTCAAGCGGGCCGACTGCATCGTCAAGAGCAAGCTTTGGCGCAACCCGTTCACCCATGCCACGGTTCGTGCCGCGGCCTATGTTCGCAATGATGATTACGGTGTCCAGCTGATTGAAGATTGCGTTGCAGCAGTTCGCGGTGGCGGCAATTTGATCATCTTCCCCGAAGGTACGCGCACGCCCGCGAACGGCTCGATCACCCTTAAGCGGGGCGCGGCGAATATCGCGGTGCGCGCTCAGTGCAACATCACGCCGGTGCATATATGGTGCGCTCCTCCGATGCTAGTCAAGGGAGAGAAATGGTGGCGGCTGCCATCCTGCCCGTCGGGTTACAGGATTGAGGTGCAAGAGGACATCGATATCCGGCCTTTTGTCGCTGAAGCCGGCAGCAATGTTTTGGCCGCGCGGCTTCTCACCGATCATTTGCAGGATTATTTTACTCAGGAGAAACTACGTCATGGGGTCGGTTGAGGACGAAGTAAAACAACTAATTATCGATGTTCTTCAGCTTGAAGACGTCACTCCTGCGGACATTGATGCTGACGCGCCATTATTTGTCGATGGACTCGGGTTAGACTCCATCGACGCACTCGAACTAGGGGTGGCGCTTCATAAGCGTTACGGAATATCTCTATCGGGCGATGCAGAAGAGGTTCGTCGCCACTTTGCGTCGGTGCGCTCGCTCGCCGCTATGATCGCCAGTCATCGGACGAAATGAAGGACGGGAAAAGCTATGACTTTAGCCAGTGCAATGACCAAAGAGAACATTTACCCTATGTTGGTCGATATGTTGCATGAGATGTTTGAGTTGGATAAGTCGAAAATAACGCTTGACGCGAATCTTTACTCCGATCTCGATATCGATAGCATCGATGCCGTCGATCTTGCGGTGAGGCTAAAAGACCTTACAGGCAAGAGGATGCAGCCGGAGGTTTTTAAAAGTGTCCGCACCGTTAAGGATGTCGTTAACGCGTTAGCGGCACTCCTAGAAGAGTAATCCCCTATGCCAGTGTCAGCTGTGATGATGGTTTTCATCACCTTGATTTACCCGCTGGCTGTTTGGCTCGGCCAGGGACAAATCGAGCCCCGATTCCTCGCCGGCTTGTTGGTGCTTGCCGGATTGACACGCCTGCCTATGCTAAGAATTAGCCAGGCCGGGCGCTGGTGGCTGGCAGGGATCCTGGTCCTCCTAGTACTAGCCGTATGGAGCAATGTATGGCTTCCACTAAAACTGTACCCGGTGTTGGTGAATGCAGTGCTACTAGGCGTATTTGCTCACAGTCTTATTTTCCCTCCTTCGATGATCGAGCGTTTCGCCCGCATGAGTGAGCCGGATCTGCCTCCGCAGGGCATCGGCTATACTCGACGAGTGACGCAAGTCTGGTGTGTGTTTTTCGCGATCAACGGCGCGATTGCGCTCGTGACGGCGTTGTGGGCGGCGCCGGCTATCTGGACGATTTACAATGGGCTGGTCGCCTATTTAATTATGGGGCTTCTGTTGGCCGGCGAGTACGTCGTTCGCTGGCATTTCAAGAGGCAGCTGCATGCCTGAACTTCTCGACATGTTGGGCATGCTAACAACCGGACGAAGGCCTGACCACAGGGTGGGTTGGCGCCTTGGGAGGTCGGTTGGTTATGCGGAATTCCTTGCTCGCGTGCGCGCGTGGCTAGAGCTCCTTCGGCGCACGTCCGGGCAAGCATTCGCACTCTACCTCAATGATAGCATTGAATTCGCCAGTGCGTTGTTTGGAGCTTGGGCGGCCGGTAAGGTGGTTTTTCTCCCTGGCGATAAGTTACCAAGTACTTGTGCTAACCTGCGGCAAAGCGTGCATGGCTATTTGGGTGGGTTTGCATCGCAATGGGATCCTATGATCCCGGCACCGCAAGACGAAAAGTCCCACGGCGATGCCTTCGATTGGTTAACCGGTGATTTTGTCGGTTTGGTGCTTTTCACATCTGGAAGTACCGGCGCGCCGGAAGCCATTCCGAAAAAGCTATCACAGATGGCTCGAGAAGTGGCAACTCTTGAAAGGCTTTTTGGTGGCCTGCTCGGTAGCGCCGAGGTCATAACAACGGTATCCCATCAACACATCTATGGGTTACTCTTCAACGTCTTGTGGCCGCTCACGGCGGGTCGCGCCATGCGCGCGAGAAGCCTATCACTGCCACAGGAGCTGCCGACGGCGCTAGCTGAACGCGAGGCGGTACTGATATCCAGTCCAGCTTATCTGAAACGTTTGCCTGAGCATCCTGCTTGGGCGACGACGAACCGGTTACGAGCCGTGTTCTCGTCCGGAGGCCCCTTGTCGTTCGACGGTGCTTGTGAGGCAAGGCGATTACTGGGTTTTGTGCCGATTGAGGTCTATGGAAGCTCGGAGACTGGTGGAATTGCCTGGCGTCAGCAGCACACGAGAACGGATGAAGCGTGGACCCCCATGCCCGGAGTGGGATTTCGCATCGATTCTGAACAAGGCGTGCTAGAAATTCGCTCGCCGCATTTGCCCAACGAAGAGTGGTCTCCTACGGCGGACCGCGCCACATCCGTGGGGGACAATCGTTTCCTGATCAAGGGACGCGTCGATCGGATTGTCAAGATCGAGGAAAAGCGGATATCGCTGGCGGCGCTCGAATGTGAGTTGACGGCATCCCCCATGGTGGCCGATGCCCGCGTGATTCTAATCGAAAGCCGACGCCCGCGGATTGCCGCCTTCATCGTGCCGTCGGTGATCGGGCGAAGCAAGCTGGAGGAGGTCGGTAAGTTAGCTTTCAATCGAGCTTTACGCGAAACACTTGGTCAATCGGTCGAGCCGGTCGGGATACCTAAGGTGTGGCGTTATCTCGATGCCTTGCCAACGAACGCGCAGGGCAAGACGACGCATACCGACTTGATCGCATTGCTCGACGGCGGGCAGTCTCGCCCCACACTTCCGCTTCAGCGTCTACTCGAAAGAGAGACCCAACGTGTCGTGCTCGAGCTGAGCGCTCCCAGCGACTTAGGTTATTTCAACGGCCATTTTCCCGGCGTGCCGATTCTCGCCGGTGTGGTCCAAATTCATTGGGTGATTACTTACGGGCGACAATGCTTCGATTTGCCGCCAGTCTTTCGGGGAATCCACGCGCTGAAGTTTCAGCGCACAATCGGGCCAGAAAAACCGTTTACCCTAGAGCTTATCCATGAGCCGGCGAAGTCATGCTTGTCCTTCAAGATCACTTCGCCAGTCGGCATACATACCAGCGGAAGAGTAATGTTCGGAGCGGCGGATGTTTAAACCCTGTGTAGTGATCCCTGTTTACAACCATCAACATGCAATCGATGCCGTAGTTCGTGGGGTCCTGGCACAAAACTTATCGTGCATACTCGTGGATGACGGCAGCTCATCGGGATGCGCTCGTATTCTTGACGCACTGGTTGCCGACGCGCCAACTCATATCGCCTTAC
>DASRIZ010000068.1:0-4023 GCA_035649735.1 Blastocatellia bacterium
GATATCATGTATGCGCTGCGCAAATACGTAAACGCCACCGGAGATGAAGAATTCCTGTGGGAGTACGGCGCCGAAATGCTCGTGGAGACGGCGCGCCTTTGGCAGGATCTGGGATCTTTCTCGCCGCGGAAGGAAGGTAAATTCTGCATTAATGGCGTGACCGGACCTGATGAATATAAGACGGTCGTCAACAACAACACCTACACGAACTTGATGGCGCGAGAGAACCTGCGATATGCCGTCGAAACGGTCGAGGCCCTGCAGTTCAAGAAACCGGAAGCATTCCAAGCTCTCATGCAGAAAACCGGCCTCAAGCTTTCAGAAGTAGAGGAATGGAAACGGGCAGCCGAAAACATGTACATTCCATTCGACGCAGCGACAGGGATCTACCCGCAGGATGACAGCTTTCTGGATCGCGAGCCGTGGGACTTCAAGAATACGCCCGCAGAGAAGTACCCGTTGCTCTTGTTCTATCATCCGCTAAACATATATCGCCATCAGGTGATCAAGCAGGCCGATGTCATCCTGGCCATGTTCCTTCTTGGCCATGAGTTTTCCCTGGAAGAAAAAAAACGAAACTTTGAATTCTATGATCCCCTCACGACGGGAGACTCTTCGCTCTCGTCTTGTATTGAAGCCATTGTCGCTCTAGAGGTCGGTGAGTTTGATAAGGCCGTGGAATATATGAGGGCCGCCTTACTGATGGATCTTGCTGATGTTGGCGGCAATGTCAAGGACGGATGTCATATCGCTTCCATGGGCGGCACTTGGATAGCCTTGGCCTACGGCTTTGGCGGCTTGCGGGACCACGACGGTAGCCTTTCTTTCCGGCCGCAGCGTCCACCAGAAGACCAGGCGTCGGTGCGATTTCCAATAACCTATCGCGGCCAGGTGCTGGACGTCGAAATCAGTCCCGAGTCAACGACCTATTCTTTGCGAGAGGGTGCAGGCATGGTCATCCGCCACGAAGGCGAAGTCATTTCACTGGATCGGGCGAATCCCTCCGCGGTCCGGCCCACACTGAAGCCGCTGAAGCTCGCAGGTTGATGCGACCAGATCGATCGCGGAACGCTGATGGAACTATTCAGTGGCGGTTTTCTTGTGCAGCGCTATATAGCTCAGATATGAACCGCCTGCCCTGCAGCGTTGCCTGATCATCGTATGCTCCCTTTTTGGAGCGTTCGGGTAGTTGCACTTTTTTCGGTAGGACTCTCTGGTATGGAATAAGGCTCAGCAGATGCGAGATGCAGTTGAGCCGTGCCCGCTTCTTGTCGTCGGATCGCAGAATGTACCACGGCGCAAATTCGGTATCCGTAGCCTCCAACATCATGTCGCGCGCCCGGGAGTAGTCGTACCAGCGGCTGCGAGAGGGCAGGTCCACCGGACTCAGCTTCCACTGGCGCAAGGGATCATCTATACGAGCTTCGAAGCGACGGGACTGCTCCTCGTTGCTGACTTCGAGCCAGTACTTGATCAAGTGAATTCCATGCGCGACGATGTATTTCTCCACTATTGGGCACCGTTCCAGAAATTCCCTGTGCTCCTGCTTCGTGCAAAACCCCATGACATATTCCACGCCGGCACGGTTATACCAACTCCGATCGAAGATCACGATCTCGCCTGCGGCTGGGAAGTGCGGCACGTAGCGCTGCATGTACATTTGGCTCTTCTCGCGGTCGGATGGAGCCGGAAGCGCCACGACCCGGAATACTCGAGGACTGACCCGCTCCGTGATGGCTTTGATCGTGCCGCCTTTGCCCGCGCCATCGCGGCCTTCAAACACGATGACGATACGCAATCCTTTGTGTTTTACCCAGTCTTGGAGAATGCAGAGTTGCGCCTGAAGCCGGAGCAGCTCTTTTTCGTAATCCTTTCGCTTCATCTTCTGGTTCTTCATATTGTGCTAAAGCGCCGGTCTATGACCGCGAGAAGGGAACCCATCTGCATCTCAAAAGACTAAAAAACGTTTGCGAACTCCTCAACCCGGTAAACTCCTCGGAACTATGTATGAACTTTCGGGAGCTTCCTGATTGATATTGCCGACTTTTTTGCACAAATCGGAGGACTTGCGTAGCCGTTCATTACCTTGCTCCTGCGTGCGATCTCTTCGCACAAACCAGATTTAGGAGTGCTCATTTCGCCCCAATTCCAATCGCAAGCAAATATCGAACCGCCGTTAAGGATTTCTACGGATTAATCGAGGCATGTCCTCTTTCTACACTTCAAACGTGATTGTGCACGGCCGCATTGCTCCGCTTTTCGTGGTTGTTGTTGACAAATGAAGGGTTCCAGATGAATGCAGACAGTCAGCTGCATGTGACATCACGGCATTTGTCAAGGGCAAGGGAACAAATGCGCATCAAGCTTCAGGCGTTGTGGGTTCCGTTACTCTTGATTGTGTACATCGGCCTCGGCGCAGACTTGATGTTTGCGGTGGGTGCAGGGGCCGAGCCTCCTTCATCGATGGCGCCGCAAGCGGCCGAACATGTTGGGTCTCCGGCGATCGGGAACGAAGTGGAACAGGGTCTGTCGCAACAGGCCGTCGAAATCGTGCGTGTCTTCGGTTTCCCGATCACGAATTCAATGGTCGGCACCTGGATCGTCGCTCTCGCTTTGATCGTCTTTGTTCAGACCGCCACGCGCAAAATGAAGCAAGTTCCCGACAGAGCACAAAATTTTCTCGAGTGGCTCGTCGAGAGTCTCTACAACTTTCTGGAAGGAATTCTTGGCCGTCACCTGGTCGATCGGACATTTTGGTTCTTTGCGACCACATTCATCTTCATTCTCTCTGCAAGTTGGGGCGGGCTCATTCCAGGCGTCGGCACGATTGGACGGGGGCACGCTACCGCTCATGGTTTCAAGGTCGATCAGCCGTTGTTCCGTAGCGCCAATGCCGATGTCAACTTGACACTGGCGATGGCCCTGGTTTTCTTCGGTTGCTGGATCTTTTGGGCTCTTCGCGAAAATGGTCCGGGTGGATTTCTTAAGGAACTGTTTGCTCCCAAAGGCGAAAGCTCAGGACTGCTGAAGGTAGTTCTGGTCGTCGTGTTCTTCGCCTCCGGGTTTTTGGAAATCATTTCGATTTTATTTCGGCCTGTCTCTCTGAGCTTTCGTCTCTACGGCAACATGTTTGCCGGCGAGAAGATGCTGGAAACCATGGCCAATCTGGTTCCTTCCTTCAGCTGGTTGTTACCGATTCCGTTTTACTTCATGGAGCTGCTGGTGGGTTTGGTTCAGGCTCTGGTCTTTATGTTGTTGACCGCAGTCTTCACGTTGCTGATTTGCCCGTCCGCGGAAGAGGGATCAACAACGGCTCCGCAATAAAACAATGACTTAGAAAGGAACTAACACAATGTTTACGCATTTACACATAGGTCTGGCGGCCTTGGGAGCTGCTTTAGCCGTGGGCATGATCGGCGGAAGAGCTGCGGATGTAGTCGGCCGCAATCCCGGGTCGTCCACCAAAGTTCTGGTCCAGTCCATCCTGGCCATTGCCTTTGCTGAGGCGATCGTCTTCTACACCTTGTTCCTCGTAAGGTAGGACGGGCTCATGAATGCACTTGTCTTGATGGCGCAAGCGGAGAGTAGCGGGCAGATCGAACAGATTGCCCGGACGTTCGGTGTAGATTGGCCCCATTTGATAGCTCAGATGATCAGCTTCTGCATCATGTGTTTTCTTCTTTACCGGTTCGCCTATGGACCTGTCCTACAAATGTTGGCAAATCGGCGTCGACTGATCGCCGAGAGTCTCGCCAATGCCGACAAGGTGAAAGCGGAGTTGGCGCGAACGGAGACGCAGCGTAAGGAAGTAATGGCGCAAGCTAACGCTCAGGCGACGCAATTCATCGAGGAAGCCCGCGCTGCGGCTGACGTCCTGCTGAAACAGGAGACCAAGAAGGCGATTGCCGCCGCTGAAGAGATCATGCTCAAGGCACATCAGGCCGCGGCGCAGGACCACGCCCGTATGCTTGCCGAACTCAAGCAAGAGGTTGGCCGGCTGGTTGTACATACCACCAGCGCTGT
>DASRIZ010000069.1:0-8016 GCA_035649735.1 Blastocatellia bacterium
CCAAAGTCGGTTGGCAGGTTGCCGCTTATCTCCCGCCATAAGTCTCCGGCATTGTCGGTCCGCAAGACGTCCCAGTGTTTCTGCATGAACAATACGTTCGGACGCGAGGGGTGCATTGCGATACGGTGAACGCAGTGGCCGACTTCCGCGGTCGGGTCGGGTATATACAGAGATTGGAGTCCTTGGTTGATCGGGCGCCAGGTCTTACCGCCATCATCCGTTCGAAACGCGCCGGCCGCCGAGATGGCGACGAAGATACGATTCGCGTTGCTCGGATCCAGAAGGACGGTGTGCAGACACATCCCTCCAGCGCCGGGTTGCCACAAAGGTCCGGTGCCGTGGCCCCGCAATGCGGCAAGCTCCTGCCACGTCTGACCGCCGTCCGACGAACGAAACAACGCGGCGTCCTCGACCCCGGCGTACACCGTGTCCGGATCGGTTAGCGATGGCTCGAGATGCCAAACTCGCTTGAACTCCCACGGATGCGCTGTGCCGTCGTAAAACTGATGAGTGGTGAGCGGCTTACCGGTTTCAGCAGATGTATCGTAGACGAACTTGTTGCTTTCAGCCTTTGGCATCCCTTCCGGTGTAGTTAGAGGTTCGCCAGGCGGCGTACCGGGCTGGAGCCAGGTTTTGCCGCCGTCATCGGAGCGTTGAATGATCTGACCAAACCAGCCGCTGCTCTGCGAGGCATACAAACGATTCGGATCAGCGGGAGAACCTTTGAGATGATAAATCTCCCAGCCCGCGAAATGAGGTCCGCTGACGTCCCACTTTTCTCTTTTTGCGTCCGCAGTCAGGACGAACGCGCCCTTACGCGTACCAACAAGTACCCGTACTCCGCTCATACTTTCTTTCTCCTTTCTTCTTTCGCTCAAGAACCGCTCTTAGCTTGCTTCTTACCTTAATGGATCGCAAGAGCATTGCTAACGCTTGGACTCCAGACTCAACATCGTGTTCGTTATGCACGGGCCGTGGCTGTCGAGTCTTTTCTCACCAGCTTCTTGGTTGCGAACATGATCACGCACCCGAAGAGCCAGCTTATCAGCGGCCCGAGAGTTGTCCCTCCGATAAACAGATGGCCCGCGACATGAAGCCATGTCTTGCCGTCGTTGCCGAAGAAGTTTTCCGGGATGCTATAGATGTTGTCCTGGCCGGTGTAGATCGCCAGAATGATGGCCGGGACGATTACGACTTGCGCGGTCAGGTTCTGTAGAAAGCAGATTGGGAGTAGCTGTTTGTAGCTCCCAAAGCCGCTGGTGTGGACCCGGATTGCGTGGTACACGACGCCGATCCAAATCACAGCAGTGACACTGAGCCACCTTGCGCTAGAGTTCGCCACGCCGCCCAGAGACAGCGCGAGTCGAGCGATCGCCACGAGAAGGATCAAACCTAGAAACGGCTTACAGAATGCAAAGTACTCACCGGGACGCTTGCCAAAAATAGTCATGAGTGTCTCCTTTCGACGTTCAGAAAATAGAGCCCGCTGATATCGGATTCGATCAAGGTAACGGCCAACCTCTACGGATTGTTACGTCACTAGTCCTTTGCCAACATCGCCGCAAGCTTATCGAGGCACTGGCTCAAACCGGCTTCGGACATATCGCGCATCTGGCCAACCGTCCACCCGTATTCAATCGCAGTCAGCTCGGTTTTGTTGCCAACCCGCTTGAACGCCAGGGCGCTGGGAATTTCCCTCGGGAAGTCCGGAGGCATTCCCATCGTCGCGGGATCAACGCGGTTGCCGTCTTTGTCGGCCAAAGCTTGAGTGAACTCGATTAGTTTCAGCGGGACGATCTTCTTGTACACGCCCGCGGTGTAGAAGTCCTGCCCGCCCTGAAAGTCCTTCGGCGCGCGCATACAAAACAAAAACTTGCCGCCGACTCGGAAGTCGATCTTGCAAGACGGCGAGGTAAAACCCGTCGGGCCCCACCAACGCATCACCTGTTGCGGATCGGTCCAGGCTTTCCACACCGCATCAATCGGCGCATCAAAAACACGGGTAAGGACCAGATCGCGCGTCTCCAGTCCGGCTGGGACACGGTCTGCGCTCGCGGAATGGTCGGCGGCGGTCATCGAGTTTCCGTCGGTTTCAGCGTTTGCAGGTTTATATCCGCTGACAACCAGCGTTGCCGCGACGATCGCAATAAGCGCCGCGAGCGAAGTGTAGTTTCTTATTTTCATTGCTTATCCTTTTCAGAGGTTTAACCGTTACAGATGTCCGGTGCAACTATTCCCGCTTCCCGTAACTTCTACCAGCCTCGTTCTCCGCGATGCGCGCCTTGATCAGTTTCTTAACCAGCGCGGTGGGAAGCGGTTTGTCTGGCGCAAAGCGGATTGATGCCTTGCCTGTCTTGTAGCCCGTGAGGTCGGCCGCGTGGGCAGTGGTCACCGCCACGCTCATGATGTGAAAGGTGCAGAGGCCATTAGAGGCCGCAAAGCCCACCAGCAGGCCGTGATGTTTAAAAGCCGGAATCTGATAGCTGATGACTTCGGTGGCTTTTGGCGCCATCGCTTTTATCGTTTTGCGAAGCTTGTCTAGTGCAGCCCGTATTTCCTCGGGCTCTCGCTGAAGGTACTCGTCGATGTCTTTCGCGGGAACGCTTTTCGATTTGCCTTCTCGTTTGTTCATGAGTCTATCCTTTTCGCAGAGGAATCAGGTCGCGGATACGAGCATCTCGCAGGTAAAGGCCTGCCCACGTCAGGACCCCGCCAATGACCGGCCAGATAAACACATCGCCGATCCGCACGTGCGTCGCAGTCGCGCCCCCAAAATACGCTGTAAGCAAGATCGCTCCCAGGTAGGAGGTGCGCGGGATCGAATAGACAACAGCACATAACAGCTCCAGGATTCCAATACCGATCACGACGGTCTCCGGATATCCAAGCCGAGTGAATTCCGTCAAGACTTCATTGGGTTTTAGTATCTTCATCACCGCGCTAAACACCATCATCACCACCACCAACCCGCTGACGATGCGCCCGGCCCAGATCATCTTGCTGGAGATGTGAGAGTCTTGAAGGGCTGATTGCATGATCTCTCCTCTTGAGGCTTGTGAAGTCGTTTCTCGCTTCCAACAGGGAATCTTACGCCTGAGCCCGCGAGCCTGTTGCCGGATTTAACGGCCCTCGTACGCTTTCTTTAATGTTTCTATGTCAAGCTTGTCCATCTGAAGCATTGCCTCCATGACTCGCTTCGCCTTCTCGGGATCCTCATCTTGCAACATCTCCCCCAGGACGACCGGGTTGACCTGCCAGGACAGACCATATTTGTCCTTCAGCCAGCCGCATCGTCCCTTTTCGCCGCCTTCGGAGAGCTTCTCCCAGTACTGATCCACTTCTTCCTGTGTCTCGCAGTTTACCGAGAACGAAATGGCTTCGCTGAATTTGAATTGAGGCCCGCCGTTTAATGCAATGAATTCCTGGCCCTGGAGCTGAAAAGCTGCGGTTAGCACGGTCCCTGCCGGTCCAGGGCCAGCTTCCCCGTAACGGGTAATGCTCAATACCTTTGAATTCTTGAAAAGAGAGACGTAAAAATTCACGGCCTCTTCGGCGTTGTTGTCAAACCACAGAAACGGGGTGATCTTCTGCATGTCGTCTCCTTTTCGCTTCCAGTTATACGCGCGCCAACGAGGTTCCAGTCTGAGTTAGTCCGCTCTCGCGATTCGAACATCCGGCAGGCCGGGCAGCTCGATTACCGGGCGGATCTCGACCGTGCCGATGCGCGCTCCGGGTATTCGTCCGCCGATGGCGATTGCTTCGTCAAGGTTCTCGGCAGTGATAAGGAAATAGCCGCCGAGTTGCTCGCGCGTTTCTGCAAAGGGCCCGTCGGTTACCAGTAGCTTGCCTTCGCGGACGCGGACGCAGGTTGCGGTCGAGGTTGGATGCAGCGGCGCGGCATCCACATACTTCCCGCTCGAGTGAATCTGGTTTGCGAGTTGAACGGACTCAGCTCGCAACTGCCCTAGCTCGGTTTCGCCCAACTGTTCGATAACTTCCTCGCTGTGGTGAACCAGAAGTATGTATTTCATGTGCCTTCCTCTATAAGTAAGTCGAATGGCGAATGTTCAAATCGACACGCGAACGAAGAATTCCGGCGCGTCGATCACGGATAGCTTAGTTCTCAGGCAATCCAGGGATATCCAGAACCGGTCGGATCTCGATGGTGCCCATGCGAGCAACCGGAATCCGTTCTGCGATGCCCATCGCCTCGTCGAGATCCTTCGCCTCGACGATGTAATAGCCGCCGAGCTGTTCGCGGGTCTCCGCGAATGGACCGTCGGTCACCAGCCTCTTCCCCTCGCGCACCCGAACGCTGGTCGCGGTGGAGACGGGTTGCAGCGGGCCGGCAGCCACATACTGCCCGGCGGCGTTGAGGTCTTGAGTGAGTTTCGCGCTCTCGACATAGCAGTGCTCGCGTTCGGTGTCACTAAGCGCTTTTTCATCAAGATAAACAAGCAACATGTATTTCACTTTTGTTTGCCTCCGTAGGTTAATCGAACGGCCAGAGCTCGGATCGACACTCGGCCACGAAATATTTACTATAAACGGATGCTCTTGGAAACCAATGCGGCAGTCGAGTCGGTCTACCGGTCAGACTGGGGCCGGATCGTAGCCACGCTGATTCGGCTATTCGGAGATTTCGAGGTGGCTGAAGAGGCGGCGCAGGAAGCATTTGCAGTCGCGGTGGATCAGTGGCGCGAGTCCGGGGTCCCTGAATTTCCTCGGGCGTGGATCATCCAAACGGCTCGACACAAAGCAATTGATCGCATCCGCCGGCGTACCAGGTTTGAGGAGAAGCTTGAATCGTACGCCGCTTCACCTCTTACCAGGACGATCGAGGAGCCGGATTACTTCACCGACGAAATCCCCGACGACCGGCTTCGGCTGATCTTCACCTGTTGTCATCCGGCTCTTGCCCACGAGGCGCAGGTTGCGCTCACCTTGCGGACGCTTGGCGGGCTTGAAACCGAAGAGATCGCTCGCGCGTTTCTCGTTCCTTCGGCGACGATGGCACAGCGGCTGGTCCGAGCGAAACGTAAGATTCGCGACGCCGGGATTCCATACGCCGTCCCGGAGACGGGTGATTTGCCGGCGCGGCTTGATGCTGTTCTGACAGTCATCTATCTAATCTTCAATGAGGGTTACGTAGCGACTCGAGGCGAACCGCTGGTGAGAAGTGATCTATGTTCCGAAGCAATCCGGCTTGCGCGACTGATACGGTCTCTAATGGCGCCTCGCCCACCGGCGGAAGCGACGGGTCTTCTTGCTCTCATGTTGCTGCACGATTCGCGTCGCGATGCTCGTCTGGATGAGGCTGGCGATTTGGTCGTTCTTGAAGAGCAGGATCGTCGCCGCTGGAATCTTAGTCAGATTGCCGAGGCGCTGCCGCTTGTCGAGGAGTCACTTCGCGGAGGGGCAAGTCCTTTTGCTCTGCAAGCGGCAATCGCGGCTGTGCATTGTCGGGCGATGCGGGCCGAGGAAACGGATTGGCGCCAGATCGTCGATCTATACGATGTTCTGGAGCGCCTGCAGCCGTCTCCGGTAGTGTCACTAAATCGAGCGGTGGCAGTTGCGATGGCCGATGGATCCGGCGCCGGGCTGTTGATCATCGATCAGCTGGCAGCAGCGGGCGAACTCGATGATTATCACCTGCTGCACGCAGCGCGCGCCGATTTACTTCGCCGGCTCGGATCTGGGGCAGAGGCAGCGAAGAGCTACGAACGAGCGCTGTCTCTTGTCACCAACGAAAGTGAACGGCGATTTCTCAAGCGGCGTCTTCGCGATGTTACTCCGACTGAGGCGTAGATGGGATGGGTGCGCGCCAGAGAAGGGACGGAAAGGACGGAAGGGGACTAGTCTTTTGATCCCTTCTGTCCTTTTGTCCTTTCCGTCCCTTCCCTGACGTGCACTCCTGTGCATCGGACGCTTGAGGTCTGCTAACAGTTGGGGTAGATTCATTGCGCCCAAAAACAGTGCTGCAGATTTGTGGACGACCGAAAAAAAGTTGAATAGTTTTTATAACACATCCCGTCATAAGTAACCTGGAGCAGTGAAGTGGTTGTCTCAGGGCTTATCCGGTTTTTGTAGCATGGGCCTCAAAGGTCTGTCCTCACCACCGACCTGATCTTGACTCCCTAAGCTTGTGGAGTGCTACCGTGTCCCATCCTCGTAAAAGAGAACCAGTTGTTGATCATTTTCGGATCAACCGGGAGAGCGCCCGCCGTCCACAAGGAAGTGGTGTCTGGTAATTGGGCTGGCGGCTGAACTCTGTCTGGCGTGTTTTGGCGCCTGGCGGGTCTGGCGGATGTCTGGGAGGAATGCAGTTGCCGAAAGCCAGACTACTTTTGCTGAGTTACTGTTCGAATTCGAGCCTGGCGGCTGAACTGCAGGATATCCTCGTCTCTTCCGCAAGTCTTCACCTCGAGATTGAACTAGTCTGCAGCAAAACACTACTCAAAGATCAAACTGAAATGTCGGCTCTTGCTTCGAGCGCTAAACCAGACCTGTCGTTCCTGATACTGCCGCCACAGGCTACGGGTGTTGCTGAGTTTGTTGAAACTTTGAGAACGGCTACTTCGGGGCGCCCGGTTGCGGTCGTGATTGACGATGCTGATGCTATTAATCTGCGAGAGTTATTGAATGCGGGTGCTTCTGATTTCATCGTAGCTCCGCTCAGAACTCTGGATGTACAGGCGCGAGTAATGAGGCTGCTGGAGCCCGTTAACCGCGAAAAAGCACTGATTGATGCGATCAAGGAATTGCAGGGGCTCAAACGAATGATAGGGACGAGTCCGGCATTCATCTCGGAGATGCGAAAGATCCCGCTGATCTCAAAGTGCGGCGCCACCGTGTTGATTCAAGGAGAAACAGGGACCGGCAAAGAGATGTGCGCTCGTGCGATTCATTACCTGAGCCCGCAGGCTGATAAGCCTTTTGTTCCGATTAACTGCGGGGCGATCCCCTCCGACCTGGTCGAGAATGAACTTTTCGGACACCGGTTCGGCGCCTTCACCGGAGCCAGGACATCGCAGCCCGGGCTAATTGAAGAGGCGAATGGCGGAACGCTTTTCCTTGACGAAGTCGACTCTCTGCCGATGCTGGCGCAAGTTAAGTTGCTCAGATTCCTGCACGACGGCGAGTATCGTCCGCTTGGGTCGACCAAGTCGCGTCGGGCTGTCGTGCGAATCATTGCGGCTACCAATACTGATCTCGAAGAGTCGGTCTCGAAAGGCAGAATGCGACAGGATCTTTATTACAGGCTCAATATAGTTCCTCTCAAGCTCCCGCCGCTCAGGCATCGCGCCGAGGATGTAATTTTACTTGCCGGGCACTTCCTGGCTAAGTATGCGCGGGATTTTGGGCGGCGGGTCACTGACTTTTCGCCGGAGGCGCTACGGGCCCTCGCGACGCACGATTGGCCCGGTAATGTGCGCGAACTGGAGCACGTCGTTCAGAGGGCAGTCGTCCTCTCGGAGCGCGACGTGATTCATATCAGCGATCTGTCGCTGCCTGCTGAGCAGTCCAATCTCGAACCCGAATCGCTACAACAAGCCAAAGCAAGGATGGTCGGCCATTTCGAGCGAAACTACATAAGAAAGTTACTGGCCGTCTACAAAGGGAACATCACCAGAGCGGCAAAAGCGGCAGGTAAGAACCGCAGGGCGTTTTGGGAGCTCATACGAAAACATCGCATCGACGTCGGAAGCATGAAGCTGGAGCCGCCGCGAGCCGACCAATGATCGATCTGCCAAAGAACCCAGTCCTCGAACCGCGTCCCCTTGCAAATCCCACCAACGGCGAGAGTGCGTGAAAAACGATTGAGCCGGCCCTCCACCGACCCCGCGTCGGTGGAGGGAACGACTGAGTAGCTACACGCGCGCCACCTACCGCCGGCCCTCCACCGACCCCGCGTCGGTGGAGGAACGACTGAGTAGCTACAGAGGTGGAGGACTGCTCGCCGTCGTCGTCGTGTACCCACTCAGTCGTGCCTCCACCGACGCGGGGTCGGTGGAG
>DASRIZ010000070.1:0-8815 GCA_035649735.1 Blastocatellia bacterium
TCTCGGGCCGACGATACTGAACCGGCATGGTCACCCGACGGCAAACGAATCGCGTTCACCAGCTCAAGAGATGGAAACAAGGAAATCTATTTAATGAATTCCGATGGCAGCAACCAGACCTCTGTGGCCGCCGATCCGGGCTCGGACAATTCTCCCAGGTGGTCGCCTGATGGAAGGATCCTGTTTATTAGCAACCGGGACGGCAGGGGAGACATATACGTGGCGGACGCTGATGGCTCCAATATAAGCCGGCTTACACAAGCGGGCGCTGGTCAGCCTTCATGGTCTCCAGACGCGAGGAAGATTGCGTTCGTCAGATCCAGTCCCGAGAAAATCGCCGGTAATTTCGTGCTTCAGATATACGTTATGGATGCAGATGGGAGCAACGTCCGCATGTTAACGGCGAGTCCGAACTCCACATTTGTACCTCGCTGGTCGCCCGATGGAGCAACAATAGCGTTTGCCATTGAAACCCTGGGCGCCTGGTCAAATATCTTTCAAATAAGTTTGGATGGGGGAAGCCTCAGACGCTTGACCGCCGGTCCAAAGTTCGATGGACGGGCGGCATACTCACCCGACGGGTCAAAGCTCGCGTTTCACAGCAACCGCGACGGCAACTATGAGATTTACGTGATGAATCTTCGCTGAGAGGACATTAACTCCGGCCACTGGTGGCGATGTGGTTAACACAGAAATGACCAAGCTTATGATTGATTCCCATAAAGCTGCTTCTCTTGATCGGATCATTCGCTTCATCCTGGATATTGGCCTCCAAATCAGGCAGTCAGAGCTCAACCACCAGACCTTCCTGCCGGGGATTGACGTGGATAACGGAACCATCCTAATTGACGAGTCGAAGTTACTCTACCCGGGAGACTTGCTGCACGAGGCGGGGCACCTGGCAGTCATCCCGGGCCAGAAAAGGAGTCAAGCAAAAGGCGACTTCAGCAAGAAAGCTTCAGAAGAAATGATGGCGATCGCGTGGTCGTATGCAGCGCTGGTTCACCTGGGGTTGGAGCCGAGTGTCGTATTCCACGAGGGAGGCTATAAGGGTTGGTCGGAGGCGCTAATAGATAACTTCACGAATGGGCGGTATATAGCCGTGCCAATGCTGCAATGGGTCGGGCTGACAGCGGACGAGAGACGGGCGAAGGAAATAGGGATAAAGCCCTACCCTTCTATGATAAAGTGGCTACTTGATTGAAGAAGCCGTGAACACTCTCGGGTAATAGCCCAATCAGTTATAACGCAAAGCGACCATTGGATCGACTCGAGCTGCCTTGCGCGCCGGAATGTAACTCGCAAGTAGAGACACCAGGACAATCAACACCGAAATTCCGGCAAAGGTCAGAGGATCCGCGGCACTCACTTTGAACAGAATCGCCGACATCAGGCGAGTCAGGGCAAACGCTCCCACGAGCCCGGCGATAACTCCCGAAACGGCCACCTTGCCACCGTCAAGAAGCACCATCCGAAGTACATCCTTCGAACTTGCGCCCAACGCCATTCTCACGCCTATCTCGTGCGTACGCTGGGTGACTGAATAAGCCAGCACACCATAGATCCCCACCGCCGCGAGCAACGCCGCGAGCCCGGCAAATGAGACTAACAACCACATGTTCAGCCGTTGGGGCGCGACCGAATCGGCCACGATGTCCTCAAGCAAACGGACCTGCCCAACTGGTACTCCGCTGTCTACTGTTTTCATCTCGTGACGGATTGCGGACACGACGGCATTCGGATCGGTACTGACACGAACGGCGAGAAAGCTGTTACGCATTGCGGCCGCGTAAGGATTCTGTGGAAGCGGAACATAAATCGCCGGATTGGTTTCGGCATCCAGTCCCAGCAGCTTCACATCACCTACAACGCCTACGATCTCACGCCATCGAGGCGGCAGTGGATAAATCTGTAGCCGCTTGCCGATTGGATTCTCGTCAGCAAGATATTGCTCAGCCATCGCCTTGTTGATGATAACTACCTCGGGCGCATCCTTAACGTCGCGTTCGTTGAACTCGCGGCCCTTCAGAAGTGGAATTCCCATCGTCGCGAAGTAGTTTGGGTTTGCGATACGGCAGTCGGCAGTCGGCGCGTTGCCTGGTTCCACCGGCTTGCCCTGAAAGGTGAATGAGGTTGATGAGTTGAATCCGAGAAGCGGTACTCGGTTGATGCCGGCAGCGGACTCAATACCGGGAATCGAGCTCAGCTTGTCGGTCAGGCGCTGGTAGAACAGAGACTGCTGTTGAACGTCCGCATAAATCGGTTGACTGAGGCCAATGCCGATGGTCACGACGCCTTTCGGATTGAAACCGGGAGACACGGCGTTGATCGAAATGAAACTGCGGACCATCAGTCCCGCGCCCGCCAACAGCACAACAGCGAGCGCGACTTCCGAGGCGACCAGTACATTTAGAAGTCGTCGATGCATTGCGCTGGTAGTTGCACCTCTCTTGCCTTCTTTCAAGTCTTCGCTGAGTCGCTGGTTAGACCATTGCAGCGCGGGGACAATGCCAAACAAAATGCCGGTGCCTACCGAAATCACAAATGTGAAGAGCAACGCCTTTAGGCTCACCGATACTTCTTCGACTCGAGGAATGCTTGTCGCGCTGATGCTGGTAAGCGCCGGCACGCCCCAAAGCGCGATCAGCGTTCCCAGGAATCCGCCAACCACACTCAGTAATACACTCTCGCTTAGTAGCTGACGGATCAGCCGGAACCGGCTTGCGCCGAGTGCCGTCCTAACCGCGAGTTCGGCGCGTCGTCCCGTCGCTCGTGCGAGGATGAGATTCGCAACGTTTACGCAGGCTATCAACAACACGCAACCGGCGGCCCCAAACAGGATTAAGAGCGCTGGTCGAATTTTTCCCACTACTTCTTCGTGTAAAGGAACAAGCTGCACTCCGACATCGGCGTTTGAGGCCCGATTCTGTTCGGCGATTTGTCCGGCAATCGCGTCCATTTCTGCTTGCGCCTGGATGAGCGACACGCCTGGCTTCAACCGCCCAGTGACTCGTAGAAATCGGCTGCCGCGCGCAGTCTCATTTTTTCCCTGGATCAGCGGAATGTAGACCTGTGTGTCCGGAGTTGGATAATAGAATCCTCTCGGAAGCACGCCGACGATTGTACAGATCGTGCTATCGATGCTGATGTCCCTGCCGATTAGGGATGCGTCCGCTCCGTAGCGCTCCTGCCAAAGTTTGAAGCCGATCAACGCGACCGGGGCCGCACCGGGCTGAGTCTCCTCTTCAAGAAAGTCCCGGCCTGCAGCAGGCGCTACCCTGAGCATTGAAAGAAAGCCCTCGGAAACACGCGCGCCGTTGACGCGTTCAGGTTCATCGCCGTCGGTGAAGTTCACGGATATCGTGCGGCTGGCGACGATCTGTTCGAAACTCTGGCTCTGCGCCTGCCAGTCGTTGAAATCCGGGAATGAAACCGGCTGTCGAAACTGGTTTGTAGGACGATGCTGCAGCCAGATCACAGCCAGGTCGGACGGCTTCTGATATGGAAGCGGATTTAGAAGAACCGCATTTACAACGCTGAAGATGGCTGTGTTGGCTCCGATGCCCAGCGCCAGTGTGACTAAGGCAACGGACGTAAAAGCAGGTCTTTTGGCGAGCAGCCGCGCGGCGTGTCGAAAATCCGCGAGTAGTGAATCCATTTTGTCTCCTTTGCTGTAGGTAACGCTGATCGGGATTACATCATACGCTTAGTCGGTCCATCGTGATTGCTCATTGTTTTCACCAGATTGATGAGATATGCTCATCGTGTTTTTATGAGGTTCGAATATGGCCCTTCATCTTGAAGTGCGACACCTGAAACTGGTGGAGACGGTAGCGAAGGAAGGCGGTTTGACAAAGGCCGCAAACCGGCTGCACGTCACACAGTCAGCGCTCAGCCATCAACTCCGCGACATTGAAGACAAGCTTGGCGCGCCTCTGTTTTTGCGGCTTAATAAAAAAATGGTGCTGACCCAGGCCGGTGAGCGCCTCCTGAGCTCAGCGCCGGTGGTGCTCGACGAGTTGAAGCGCGCAGAAGAGGACATTAAACAGATCGCGCTGCACCGCGAGGGCATCCTGCGGATCAGCACCGAGTGTTACACCTGCTATCACTGGCTGCCGCCGGTGCTAAAGCCGTTCAATCGCGAGTTCCCACGAGTGGAAGTGCGCATCGTAGCGGAAGCGACCAGACGGCCGATCGAAGCGCTGCTCGGCGGGAGATTGGATCTTGCGGTCACCAGCGCTCGAACGCGGAATCAAAAGCTGATGTTCAAACCGTTGTTCAAAGATGAGTTGGTCGCAATCGTCAGCCCTGATCACCACCTGGCCTCGCGGAGTTCTGTCAGCGCAAAAGACTTTGCCTCTGAAAATCTTCTGGTGTATGCGCTGGCGAAAGAAGATCTGACGATTTATCAAAAGGTCTTGATTCCGGCCGGAGTGGCGCCAAAGCATGTTTCTCGCGTCGAGCTAACCGAGGCGATAGTCGAAATGGTGAAGGCAGGCCTCGGGGTTGGAGTGATGGCGCGGTGGGCTGTTAGGCCGCAGGTTGAAGCGGGTACACTTCGAACCCTGCGGCTAACTTCAAAAGGGGTTCACCGCCAATGGAGCGCGGCGATGATAAGGCACAAAACGCCGCCGCCCTATCTATTGAGATTTGCGGAATTGCTTGCGGCAAATCCGATGGCGGTGACAGGTGAGGATTAATGCAGCAAGACCGCCGCGCCATTCTCCTGATCCGCCAGGATTGCATCTTGAGATCAAAAACGCGGTAGTGGGGTTCTAGTGTGTAGGGCAAAGACTCCGCAGAGGCATGAGAGATAACCGCGTAGCGGTGGCCTCTCGATAGCAAGACTGGGTCGGCGATACCCCGTGGGCCGCGTAGCGGTTACCTACTGTGCGTCAACGATTTGAAAAGTAGAATAGGTAACCGCTACGCGGCCCACGGGGTATCGCCGACCCAGTCCTGCTATCGAGAGGTCACCGCTACGCGGTTACCTCTCAATGCCTCTTCCTACCTTTCATCTCTCAAAAACTGATCTCTCCTACCTCTGGAATCATCTCCCCCCCCCGGAAAAAAGTTTCGTAATGATAGTTTTTGACGACGACTTCCGCCTTAACCAATGAGCGTAGTTTAGATTCTGTTAAGACGGGCTGGTCTACGCGAAGCTACAAAAACAAATGAAAGTACTTAGATAGGAGATGTCGATGAACGAGCAAGAGAACATAAAGAACGACGAGATCAACGTTCAGACGGACGCGCTGACTGATCTGCCGGTGGCTGATGAACAAGCTGATCGCGCAAGAGGTGGATTCGATCCTCAAGGCAGATTATTGATCGGCAACGAAGGCGGAATATGGAGATAAAGATGAAAACCGAAAAAGAAGATAACGTGATAAACGACAAAGACCTTTCGCGAGCCGACACGCTTACCGACCTGCCAGTCACTGATGAGCAGGCCCGAGACGCTAAAGGGGGTGGGGACGATATGCCTACGGAATCAGTTTCTTACTCCTTCGCCCAGATCCGGCCTCAGTACAAACGGCCGGAAAACTGAGAGTATCTAGGGTAGGCTTCAGAGACGTGATCGAAACCTTCTTTGATTGACGCTCCTATTGTTGGGCCTTGCCTTCGATATCCAACACGTCTACAGGCCCAAGAACTCTTAGAACCCTTGTAAGCTTTGTCGCGTCGCCAACCACGACGATTGTGGGATGATCGTTAGCGATATACCGCCGGGAAGCCTCCTTCACCTGCTCGGCGGTCACCGCTTCCACGCGTGTCCGATATGCACTGAGATAGTCGCTTCCCAGATCGAGGATGAAGGTCTGCATTATCCGTTCGGCGACGCCGCCTTGTGTGGAGAGCGAAAGAGAGAATAGCCCGTTTAGATAGTTCTTTGCGTTTTGTAACTCTTGCGCGCCCACCTTTATCGTGGCCAGGCGCTGGAATTCGGCGACCATTTCCTTGATAGCGCGAGTCGTCACTTCAGTGCGAGTCTGGGCGCCGCCAAAAAAGACTCCAGCGTCGCGCAGCGCGCTGACAGAACTGTACACGTCGTAAGCGTAACCCAGTCGCTCGCGAATATTCAGAAATAACCGTGAGCCGGTGCCTGCACCGAGAACAGCGTTGGCAACCAGCAGCGGAAAGTAATCCGGATGCGAGCGTTTTATTGCCAGCGTGCCGATTCTAAAATCCGCCTGCTCCGATCCCGGTCGGTTAACCAGATAGATGCGTCTGTCCGTTTTTCGCCGGAATGCGGCGTCTGGTATATCCGCTCGTTGCTTCTCCAGCTTTTTCCAGCCGCTAAGGATCTCACGCGCTTTTGCTTCCATCCTTCCTGAGTCGAAGTCCCCGACGATGATCGCTACCGACCCATCTGGTCGAAAGCTTGACCGATAAAACTGCAAAAGCTTCTCCCGATCCAGCTTGTCAATCGATGCGGGTGTCGGAGCGGATATCGAGTAAGGATGTGCTCCAAAGACGATCCTATCGAACTGCTCGCCGGCCAGGAACGCCGGATCTTGACGCTCGACAACGAGATTCTGAATTCGATTCCGTTTGTAAAGATCGACCTCGTCTTCCGGAAACGCCGGGCGCAGCAGCACGTCTCCGAGTAAGTCCATCATTCGCTCCGTATTTTCCGCGGCGACTGACACCGACACTTCGGCGTAGTCGTCGTTCGCCGAAGATGAGATGCGGCCGCCAAGCGTCTCGACCTCCCGCGCAATCTCTTCGCTTGTTCGCGATCCCGCGCCTTCGGTGATGAGCTCGGCCGTCGCTTCGACAACAGCCAACTGACTTGTCATCTCAGCAATGTCTGCGGAGGGGGTGATCGACAATGGAATACCGACCAGAATCGTGACGATCGGCGACCTGTGGTCTTCGATGAACAAAACTTTCAAGCCGTTCTCAAGCCGAATTTCACGCGCGGCCGGGGGACTGAACGGACGTGAAGCATCGGATTTCGGGGGCTGTTTGCGCCACGGCTCGTTTTGCTTTGAGGGTCTCGGCCTTTGGGACAGGCCTTCAACCGATGAAGGGGTAAGGCATCCGGCGAACAGGAATATCAATAGAAGAGTGAACTGTAGGTACTTGGCTCGTATCATTTGGAGTTCATTGAATGCGCGGTTGTTTACCGTACCTTGTTTTGCGGTTCGTCCGAAGCAGCCTTACCGCTCACCGCCCGTATCGTAACCACGGCGGCGTTTGCAGGCACGAAATACCGTCGCGCGACGTCGCGCACGTGGTCCGGGGTGACGGCCAGATAGCGATCGATCTCAGAGTTGATCAGCGACGGGTCTCCATCAAACATCGCGAACTCGGCAAGCGCAAGCGCCCGGCCAAGCGCAGTTTGGAGACTCGAATATTCTCCTTCCGAGCCGCTTAGAAATCGGTCCAGTCTGTACTGATTCTTGACCTTTATCAGCTCGTCAGCGGTTATGCCTTCAGACTTGATCCGCTCGATCTCGGCGTCGACAAGAGCCCGCACGTCGTCAGCTCGTACGTCCGCTTTGTGAATTGTAAACACCGCAACCTGGCCGGGACCTCGGCGCGCCTCCAACGTGCCTTGTACTTCAAGTGAGACGGCTTTTTCCTTGACGAGTTTCTTATAGAGGCGTCCGCTTTGTCCGTCGCAAAGAATCGACTTGAGCAGCGCGATTGCGTAGAAATCCGGCGAGCGCCGAGCGGGAATCTTCCACGCCATCGAAACCGCGGGCATTTGAGCGTGCCTGTCATCAATCGTCGCGGCGCGGGAGGCCACTTCGAACGGCTCGGTGACGTCCACAGCGGGCGGCGATTTGTGACGCGGGATTGAGCTGAAGTACTTTCGCACCAGGACCTCGGTATGACGCGATTCGATGTCGCCGGCTATCACGAGGACCGCATTGTTCGGAGCGTAGTAAGTTGCGAAAAATTTTCCAACGTCCGCAACCGTGGCTGCGTCCAGATCTCTCATCGAGCCTATTGTCGAATGTGCGTTGGCCCAGTTTCGAAAAACCATCTCATCCATCTTCAACAAGGCCGGCCAATACGCCTGGTTATCGTAGCTCAGCCGTTTCTCTTCTTTGACCGCCTCCTTCTGATTCTGGAGATTAGTCGCCGTGATCTTCAGCGAGCGCATGCGATCGCTTTCGAGCCATAGTGCGAGTTCGAGTTGATTCGACGGGAGGAAGTCGTAGTAGTTGGTGAAGTCGGCATGAGTGGCAGCATTCATTACTCCGCCGTTGCTTTCGATGTATTTGAAATGCGCGGCTTTTTGCACATTCTCGGAGCCTTGAAACATCATGTGCTCAAAGAGATGAGCAAATCCTGTGCGGCCCTTTACTTCATTGCGCGAGCCGACATCGTAGTAAACAGTGACTGCAACAACAGGGGCGGAGTGATCTTCGGATAGCACGACTCGCAGGCCGTTTTCGAGTGCGAACTGCGAGAAGGGGATGTTGAATGATTGCCCTCGGGTCGGCGGCGGAATTACGGCGACGATGAGGGCAATGAGTGTTACGGTGATCAATACATTCTTCACGGAGTATCGATAGTCTACGTTGAGGGGATAGCGTTTTCAAATCAAGCGTGACACATTGCATGCCTAATGTGGAGTGCGCCGCCCTTTTACGCATTTGAGCCTATCGCATGCGTGGCGGCGCTTTTGTAGTGTGGTGCGGAGACCTTAGGAAAACTTTTAGTAACGCGGTAGACGAGATGCGTTAGGTTGCCTTTTTGTTTCACTGAGACTACAACTCAGAGATTTTTCCTGGGGTCTTCGCCCCACACTGGAAAGCGCCGCCACGCATGCGAGAGGTGTCGAATGCGTAAAAGG
>DASRIZ010000071.1:0-3901 GCA_035649735.1 Blastocatellia bacterium
CGCCTTGCGCCCAGCGCCAACCGGATACACATCTCACGCGCGCGTGCCGTGGCCTTGGCCAGTTGCAAGTTTGCGACGTTGGCGCACGCGATCAACAACAGCAAGCCCACCGCGCCGAAGAGCAATTGCAAGGTACGCTCCATCTGGCCGCTGGCCTGGGTGATGTCCAGATAGTTGGTCAATTTGGTGGTGTACTCTTCTTTCGGAATCCTGGACGCCGGGTCCTTGGCCACTTCCTGGTGCAGCGCGTGCAATTGCCCTTCAGCCGTCGTCGGCGTCATGCCCGGTTTCAACCGCACGACGGGAAAGACCATCTGCGCGTCGCGGGCGACAGTGCCCATCGGCAGCCAGACTCCGATGGGCGTCCACCACCCGAAGCGCGGCGGCATCACGCCGATGATCGTGTAGACCTCATTGTTCAACCGCAGCGTCTTACCCACCGCATTGGGATCGCCGTTAAACAACTTCTGCCACCGCTGAAAACTCAGCACCGTAACCAGTTCCGGCTCACCATTGGCACGAATGTCTGAAGGCTGGATCGTGCGCCCCACGAGCGGTGGGACGCCCAAAAACTGAAACGCATTGCTCGACACCCGAATGCCGCCGAAGTTTTCGGGCGCGTGTTCGCCCGTCAACAGCACGGTCTCAGGGCTGGTCGCCATCACCTCAGCAAAGGCAGGTAGCTTCGCCATCTCCTGATAAGCCGTCAGCGGGTACGCCCGCATCGTCTGCGTCGCGTTGACGCTGACCAAACCGGGCGTCCAGATTTCGTGGGAGCGCGCATAAGGGTAAGGGCTGATCAGCACTCCATAGATCACGCTGAACAAGGCTGTCGTCGCACCAATGCCCAACGCCAGCGTAAGTACTGCGACGGCGGTCAAGCCTTTGTGCTTGAGCAGCATTCGCACGCCGAAACGCAAGTCTTGAAACATTTAATCCTCCAACCTTCTTTTGTTTGCTTACCGTCAGCCATCGGTTTCACTCGCTGCGAAGCGCGACCATAGGATCAACTGCCGCCGCGCGGCGCGCGGGTACGTAACATGCCAGGAATGCAACCGCCATCAACAACACCGGTAGCAAAACAAAGGTCATTGGATCCGTCGGACTGACGTCGAACAGCAGCTTCTGCATAAGACGCGTCAGCGCGAATGAAGCAACTAACCCTACCGTTGTGCCAATCAATGCCAGGGTCATTCCCTGACGAATCATCAGCCGCAATACGTCCCGCGCCTCGGCGCCCAACGCCATCCGGATACCAATCTCGTGGGTGCGTTGAGCAACGGAATAGGCAATCACCCCGTAGATTCCGATAGCTGCGAGCAACAACGCCAAACCCGCAAATACCCCCAGAGCTGTCATCAACACCCGGCGTTCGACGATTGAGGCGGCGAGCGTGGCGTCGAGCGTGGTAACGCCCCCAACACCGAGGTCCTTATCGACATCCGCTACTGCTTTCTTCAGCGCCGTCCCTGCAATTTGAGGGTCTCCCTTGGCGCGCACCAAGAGGCTTACGGCCGACCACGCGCTTTGAACGTGGGGAACGTATACGAGCGGCGGAGCTTCGCTCTCCAATTTCAACTGTCTGACATCGCCGACTACGCCGACGATTTCGAACCAGACCGGGGGCCGCCTGGTGCCCAGGTGAATTCGTTTGCCGACGACCTCTTCGTCCGGGAAAAAGCGTTTGGCGAAACTTTGATTTACGATCACCACGCCTGGAGCCTGAGCGGAGTCGTGAACCCCAAATTCACGACCGCCCAGCAACGGTATTTGCAAAGTACGGAAATAGTCGGGGCTCACTGGAATCTGACCCGAAAACAGTCCTTGCGGCGTTTCGGGAAGACCTTCGATGATGAAGATGCGCGAGTTATAGATATCACTCAACGGCGAGTACGCCGCCGTCGCGGTGCTCTCAACACCAGGCAGGGCCTGCAACCTGTCGCTGATTTGTTGGAGGAAGACAACGCGTTTCTCAGACGGACCGTAACGCGCATCCGGCAGGCTGAGATTCATACTTACCACGCCCTCAGGCCTGAAGCCCGGATCAACCGCCTGCAGCCTAACAAAGCTTTTGATGAGCAACGCTGCTCCGACCAACAGCACCAGGGACAACGCGATTTCGGCGATTGTCAGACCTGCGCGCATGCGTTGACTCCTCGGTCGTGATGCCGCGCCGCCTCTTAGAACGGCGATCGGTTGCTGAAGCGATCCCTGTATCGCGGGTATCAAACCAAAAGCTACGCCGGTCAACAAAACCGCAACCGCGGTAAACCCCAGGACTCGTCCGTCAAGCGCTACCTCGTCCAATCGTGCGAGCTTCAACACACTGAGCTGCCTCAGCCAACTCAAAGTCCAAACGGCGAGCAGCAATCCAGCGGCGCCCCCAAACGCTGCCAACGTCAGGCTTTCGGTCAATAGTTGCCGCAACAAACGGCCGCGGCTCGCTCCCAACGCTGAGCGCAGCGCTATCTCTCGCTCTCGTCCCGCTGCCCGAGCCAACAGCAGATTGGCGATATTGGCGCATGCAATCAACAATACAAAACCGACGGCCCCGAACAACAACAGCAGCGGTCTTCGAATCGCCCCTGTGAGCTGCTCGCTCAGAGGTGTTAGTTCAAAGTAGTCCTGAGCGGGTTGCCCATACTGTGCGGCCAATTGCGCTCCCACGCTCTCCATTCCTGCCTGCGCCTGGTCCCTCGACACACCCGGCTTCAAACGCGCCAGCGCGTTGATGAAGTAGGCCTGGCGATTGCTCTGCGGATCGAGGGTCAAGATCCTCCACAGCCGGGACTCGTCCGGATAATTGAAGCCCGGCGGCATCACTCCCACCACCGTGCAGGGCCGGGCATTGATTGTTACTTGTTGTCCGATGATGGCTTGGTTTGCGCCGAATCGGTGCTGCCATAACCCGAAACTGAGCACCACCACCGCATCCGCACCCGGTTTGTCTTCCTCCATCGAAAATCCGCGTCCAACCAGCGGTGGCACACCGAGAGTGTCAAAAAAGCCAGCCGAGACACTCGCGCCGCGGACAAGTTCCGCTTCGTCGACACCGGCAAGGTTGACCCGCCCAGTGGTGAACGCGGTCATCTGCTCGAAAACCTCATTCCGCTGTTGCCAATCGATGAACAAAGGCACGGAGGTCGGAATCTCTTTGGCCACGCGATCGGCATTGGTGCGCCAAACCATTACCAGATGCTGCGGATCTTTGAACGGCAGCGGCTTGAGCAACATGGAATTGACCATCGTAAAAATGGTCGTGTTTGCACCGATGCCCAACGCGAGAGTGACAATTGCGATCAAACTGAACCCGGGATTCTTCAGCAACATTCGCAAGCCGTACCGCAAGTCCTGAATCATCTCGTCCTCCCATCTGTAGCTTTGCAGCCACAGCGCATCCGAAAAAGCACTGGTGCTGCGCCATAGCAAGTCAAGCTTGTGACGCCCGTCGAGCCGGTCCCATTCAACGAGAAGGGCCTCACGGTTACGCAGCTCAGCTTCCCACTCTTGGCGCCAATCTGAGCGCAATCGTCGAGGCACGATAACGCCGATCAACCGAATCAGCCAGAGGTGAGGCTTGGCGAGAGACTGTCGGCGTTGTTCTGGCATCAGCTTTACTTTCATTCGTGACGCAAGGCGCGCATACAGTGACGGAAACTCCAGCGTGATACGTCAAAGTCGATGACAATCGCAAATCGCCAATCGACAATCGAGAATCGTCAATCCCTTTATTCGTGCCGGAGCGCAACCAACGGGTCTACTTTGGTGGCCCGTTTTGCCGGGAGGTAGCACGCCAGCAGCGCCACCGTCATCAGCAACACTGCAATGACTGTGAAAGTCGCCGGATCCGTCGCGCTCACGCCGTAGAGCATCTTTTCCAGCAGCCGAGTCAGACCAAACG
>DASRIZ010000072.1:0-8721 GCA_035649735.1 Blastocatellia bacterium
GTCTTGCCTGATCGCCTGATAGTTTACCTGTGGCCGCAGGCAGGCGGAACCCGATTCCAATTCAAGTTTCGACCTCGCATTGGATTGGCCGCGGTTACCGCTCCTTCTGCGGTTTACGACTACTACAACCCCGAAGCGAGAGCCGTAGTGCCTCCGACAAAGTTCATCGTCAAATGAAGCGACAGTACTAATCATCAAGACAACAAAAACAAGACATAACATCGGCCCTGATCGAACTTGACTTAGTCGTTGGCTCCAGTCAGCCTAGCTGATCACCTAATAAACCGTGGAGTAACAGTATGATTGAATTCAAGTCGCTTCGGGTCGAGAAGAACAAAGGTGTCGTCGAAGTAGTGTTGACTGGACCGGGCAGGGGCAACGCCATGGGACCGGCCTTCTGGCGAGAAATGCCTGAAGTCTTCGCCGCGCTCGATCGCGATGACGAAGCTCGAGTCGTCATGGTTCGCGGCGATGGTGACAACTTCAGCTACGGGCTCGACCTGGGCGCGATGATGAGTGATCTCGGTAGCCACTTCGGCGCTGGAGAAAATCTCGCGGAAGAGCGAACTCGTTTGCTCGATCTCGTTGGCGATATGCAGAAGGCATTCGACAACGTTGCCGGGTGCCGCAAGCCGGTAATAGCAGCCATCAACGGCTGGTGCGTTGGAGGCGGGCTCGATTTAATCGCGTCTTGCGACATCAGATTATGCTCAGCCGATGCTCGCTTCAGCTTGAGAGAAGTCAAAGTTGCGATCGTCGCCGATCTCGGAAGTCTTCAACGTCTGCCGCGAATCATCGGCGAAGGAGCGACGCGCGAGCTTGCATTCACCGGGAAGGATATTGCCGCGTCACGAGCATTGCAGATCGGATTGGTTAGCGAAGTGCACGAGACGCGAGAAACCCTGCTCGAAGCGGCGCGAACAGTCGCGCGGGAGATAGCCGATAACCCGCCGCTGGTCGTCCAGGGGATCAAGCGGGTAATGAATTACTGCGCGGATAAATCGGTCGCCGACGGGTTGGGCTATGTTGCGGTCTGGAACTCGGCATTCCTGCAATCCGCCGATCTTGTTGAAGCGATGGCGGCGTTTCGCGAGCGTCGCCCTCCGCAGTTCAAAGGCAAGTGATCACGAAGACTATTTGGAGTGCGGCGGCAAGGTACTCCGCGACGCCGCTTTTGGGTTTGAATGGAATCGTCAGCGAAAAGCGGAGTCGCGGAGTACCTTGCCGCCGCACTCCAAATAGTGCTACCGCTTCTGATCGCGCGGCAAAGCGAATTCTGCAATGCGACCACCCTCCCCAACAGCCCAACCGGAGTCGTCACTCGCGAAGCTGACGGCATGAAATCCCATGCTGCCAAGGCTCACCCAGTTTGTCCCGTTATCCACAGAGTAGTCTGAACCGCTGGGCCCGACCGCCACAACTATTGGACCCCGCGTTCCGGGCACGAATGCGACTGCCGATCTGAAACCCGACGGCCGAGTGCCTTTCGCAAGTGTCCACGTAGCCCCGCCGTCGGTGGTTATCGCGATGTTGTTGCCGGCCTCATTCTCTTTTCTGTAGTCGCCTCCCGCAATCACCCCGTTCTTAGCGTCTTTGAATGCGATCGAGAATATTCCTGACGATGCGTTGCCCGCGGTGATCGGCGTCACCGCGTCTTTCCAGGTTTCGCCGCCGTCTGTTGATCGAAATACTCGAGCGGTTGCGCCGCCGCCGCTTACAAACCAAACGTTCTTCTTGCCTTGAACAGCTATGCAGGTCCCGCTC
Organism: Blastocatellia bacterium; assembly: GCA_035649735.1. Taxonomy (GTDB): domain Bacteria; phylum Acidobacteriota; class Blastocatellia; order UBA7656; family UBA7656; genus Onstottus_A. The sequence continues at coordinate 1,765 of DASRIZ010000072.1, forward strand.
GCGGCGAACCCGCCGTCGCCCTGGATCGCCTCAGGGAGATTCTCGCGAGGAAGTTCTTCCCAGGTGGCGCCGCCGTCGGTTGTTTTGATCAGGATGAATCGCCCGTCAACCGGGTCGCTCATTGCGATCCCGGTGCGTGCGTCCCAGAACGCGAAGGCGTCAAAAAAGGCCTTGGGATTTTTGTTGTTGAATTGGAGCGTCCATCCGCGTCCGCCATCGGTGGTTTTGTAAATCTTCGATGCTTCGCCGGGGCCGATGCTAAGAAGATATGCAGTGTTTGCATCGACGGCTTGTACGTCTCGGAAGTCGAGCTGCGCCGCGCCTTGTACGACCGACGAGTTCCAGGTGGCGCCGCCGTCCGTCGTTCGCGCGTACGTGCCTGCGCTGCCGCTCGCCCACGCAACCATCGGGCTGACTGCGCTGACTCCCCGAAACCGCGCCGTTGTCCCGCTTTGCTGAGGCGTCCACTGAGCAAGACCCACCGTGCAAAGAAGAATAATGGATATCAAAAGAAAAGTAATAGGTTTCATGTTGTTCTCGTTTTTAGTTCGGGCTCCAGGCGGAAGTTTGTACCACGGCGCAGGGTAGTTTACCAACATCTGCCTGACTGAATGCGGAACTACGCCTTCGGGCGAAAGTTTGAGCGCAATGCGCGGATAGATTCAATTCTGAGATCTGTTTTAGTATGCTCGTGCAGGCAATAAACATAAGCGAGGCCAATGCGTTGATAATGCAGCAAACCACTAATAAGAACAGCGAAAACGCGGACTCGGAAGCGTTCTGGCAAGCGGTTCTCTCCAGAGATCGCAGCTTTGATGGAAGGGTCTTTTTTGGAGTACGCTCGACGGGGATCTACTGCCGTCCATCGTGCCCGGCCCGACGTCCTCGCCGCGAACAGGTTCTTTTCTTCCGGATTCCCGAAGCGGCCGAACGGGCCGGGTTCCGGTCATGTCGCCGGTGCCGGCCTCGCAATGCCGCGATAACCGATCCTCAGGTTGAGATGGTAAGGCGAGCTTGTGTTTATATCGAACAACATTTCAGCGAGTCGCCCTCACTCGACGACCTGAGCTTACACATCGGCGTGAGCCCGTATCATTTGCAGCGTGTGTTCAAACGGATCGCCGGGATCACTCCGCGGCAGTATGCCGAGGCGATCCGGTTGAACCAGTTTAAGACGGGGGTGAAGAAGGGAGCGACGGTGACCGGAGCAATGTACGACGCTGGTTATGGCTCGAGCAGCCGCCTTTACGAGCGCGCGCCCTCGCAACTTGGGATGACACCTGCCGAATATCGCCGGGGCGGCAAGGGAGTGCAAATCAGCTATGCGATTGCGGAGTGTTCGCTTGGCAGGTTGCTTGTCGCGGGGACGGGAAAAGGCGTGTGCTCGGTGCGGCTGGGTGATTCTGATGCTGAGCTTGAAGCCAACCTCCAAAGCGAGTATCCGGCCGCCGATATGAGACGTGATGATAAAGCGTTGAGCGAATGGGTCGGGCATCTATTGAGGCATCTCGACGGCAAGCAGCCTCATCTAGATCTTCCGCTGGATGTTCAAGCGACGGCGTTTCAATGGAGCGTGTGGGAGAAACTTCGCGAGATTCCATACGGTTCTACTCGATCGTACGGCGATGTCGCTCGCGCGATGGGACGGCCTACGGCGACCCGTGCAGTGGCTCGAGCTTGCGCGACCAATCCGGTTGCGCTGGTGATTCCCTGTCACCGGGTAGTGCGTGAAGACAAGAGTCTGGGTGGGTACCGATGGGGAATCAAGCGGAAACAGGCGTTGCTGGAGCACGAACGCTCGACAACAAAAGAGTAATGCGTCGGGAATTAGAAGGGTGTATGGCTCTGGCTAACAACCCAACTTCAGCCGTCGATATTTCAATTTCAACCTAGCTCAGCCCGAGTTCGATACCTCTATTTGGAGTGCGCCGCCCTCTTCCGCATTCAGGTACATTCGCATGCGTGGCGGCGCTTTCGTAGTGTTGTGTAAAGACTCAGGAAAACTCTACAAGGTTGCATTAGCGGAGGATAAAGCTCTGGGCTCGAAGGCGACCGGGAAACGGCCAGCCCGCGGCGAACCGCAATAGAGTTCTCCCTAGAGGGCCTTACACCACACTACGAAAGCGCCGCCACGCCTTCGAATGTCGCTGAATGCGGGAAGGGCGGCGCACTCCAAATGACGTGTCGAATTCGGCTGGCTCTCCTGGTAGTGTCGAAGAGTCCGCGTGCTGGGCTCGTAAGCTGAGATTAAGAAACCGTCGACTGAAGTTGGGGGTATTCGACTTTTTACATCGTCTCTTCGGTTGGAGTGTTTCCCTCTTCCATTTTACGTAACCAGGACCACCTACCGCTGCCTGTGACACAGAATTAACTCCTCCCTGCGTTGAACGGCTGGCCACACAGCGCTCTGTAATATAGCATTACCATTTTCGCCGAGCCACGATAGCAAAGAGGAGGTTGAAGATGCCCTCGGAAGCTCAGCAACTCTCAGATAACCGCTTTACGATTCATCGTCTCGCGCTCGGCGGCGACGCCAACGCTTTTGCCGGCGACGTCCGCGCCGGCCTATTGCGCGCGGCCAAGGCTCTGCCGCCAAAATACTTTTATGATGAGCTCGGCTCTCGGTTGTTTGAAGCAATCTGCTGGCTGCCGGAGTACTACCTCACAAGAGCCGAGGGAGAAATATTACAAAACAACGCTGATGAAATAGTCTCATCAATCGAAGGACCTTTTCGGCTTTTGGAATTGGGGAGCGGCAGCGCTGAAAAGACTCGCTACCTGATCGAGGCGCTGCTCGCACAGCAGCCGCAGCTTCACTACCTTCCCGTGGACATATCCGATTCGAGCCTCGAGCTTGCAAGTCAGAGACTCTTGCGGCTATATCCGGGATTGCGGATCACTGCTTTCGCAGCGGACTATTTCACGGCGCTCCAGGCGCTCGCTACCCGCGTGCCGGCTGATGGTTGCCGAACCATGGGCGTGTTTCTTGGATCAAACATCGGTAACTTTGGCCGAGATGAGTCGCGCGAGTTTCTTCGCGCCGTTCGAAAGCTCCTGCGGCCTCAGGATGTGCTGTTGCTCGGCGCCGATCTCAAGAAATCTCCCGACGTCCTCATCCCCGCTTATGACGACGCCCTCGGGGTGACCGCCGCGTTCAATCTCAACTTGTTGTCGCGAATCAACCGTGAGCTTGACGGGGACTTTGATGTGAAGAAGTTTCTTCACAGCGCGGTCTACAACGATGAGCTCGGCCGAATCGAGATCCATCTGGTCAGCCGCGAACCGCAAATCGTACGCATTCGCGCGCTCGATCTCGAAGTGCAATTTGAGAGAGACGAGACAATTCGCACCGAGAATTCCTACAAGTTCGATCTCGACCAACTGGGCGGTCTCGCGCGAGACACCGGATTCCTGCTCGAGAGAACCTGGTTCGACAGCGCCCACCTGTTCAGCTTCAATCTGTTCGTCGCTCAGGGATAGATTAGCTGATGACGCGTTTCAAAAATCGACGAATCAAATGACAGGCGACTCCGCGATTCAGTTTCGAGATGTCAACCTGACCATCGACGACAAGTCCCTTGTCCAACAGTTGCGTTTCGACATTATGCGTGGCGAGACGCTGGTGTTGTTGGGCAGAAGCGGCTCCGGAAAAACGACCACGCTCAAGCTGATCAATCGGCTGCTCGAACCCACAAGCGGCGATGTCCGGGTCGAAGACAAACCAGCCCGCGAGTGGGACCCTATCGAACTGCGCCGGCACATAGGCTACGTCATTCAAGACACCGGGTTGTTTCCGCACTTCACTGTCGAGCGCAATGTAGCGGTGGTGCCCCGGCTTAAAGGCTGGCCGGAGGAGAAGACACGCGAGCGTGTTCGCGAGCTTCTCAACCTGGTTGGGCTTGATGCTGACGTGTTTGCTCATCGTTATCCGCGAGAGTTGTCGGGTGGCCAGCGTCAACGGGTTGGCGTTGCCCGAGCGTTAGCGGCTGATCCGCCGATCGTGCTTATGGACGAACCGTTTGGAGCGCTGGACCCGTTGACGCGAGCGGAGCTGCAACGCGAATTCGCGGCGCTTACGAAGCGTTTGAAAAAGACTATTGTGTTTGTCACTCACGATATTCGAGAAGCGTTCACGCTGGCATCGCGGATCGGGTTATTCAAAGATGGCCGATTGATCGAGCTTGCGACGCCCGAACAGTTCGCGGCTTCGACTCACCCCGAGGCGAGAGCCTTTAATGAGTCGATGGAGTGAGATTCCGAAATAGTTTCGCTACTCAGTTTTGAAGCATGAGCTTATTTGACTTCTTAATTCGAAACCGCAACGAGGTGCTCCAGCTAACCTTCGAACACCTGTTGCTGGTGGTTCTGGCAACTGGCGCTGCCGCGCTGGTCGGGATACCGCTCGGCATCGTGTTGACGCGGCGCGCGGCGCTTGCGAAGCCGGTGCTGGCGATCGCAAATATTCTGCAGACTGTTCCGAGCCTTGCGCTGTTCGGATTCCTGATACCGATATTAGGCTCATACGGCATTGGACGGGTTCCCGCGATTATCGCGCTTTTTCTTTACTCGCTGCTCCCAATAATCCGAAATACGTTCACCGGAATCAACGGTGTGGACCCGGCGGTGCGCGAGGCCGCGCGCGGAATGGGAATGACCGATTGGCAAATGTTGACGCAGGTTGAGCTTCCGCTAGCGCTGAATGTGATCGTCGCAGGCCTTCGCGTTGCTACTGTGATCTCGATCGGAACCGCAACAATCGCCGCCGCCATAGGAGCCGGCGGGCTGGGCACTTACATTTTTCGCGGATTACGAACCGTAGATAGAACTCTTATCCTCGCCGGCGCGGTGCCTGCCGCGATAATGGCTCTGGGCGCCGATTTCGCGCTGGGTTCGTTGGAGCGGGTGCTTTCGCCGGGGCGCGCCGGCGTCAGTCAGAAGCGTCGAAAGTGGGTTTTGGGAATTGGCGGGATAGCCGTCGGCGCTGGTTTGGCCGTCTTTCTGCTCGTGGGCGCACTGTCGAAGGGGGGAGCGCGAGTAGTTGTTGGGTCGAAGGATTTCACCGAGTCTCGAATCCTCGCGGAATTGATCGCGCAGACGATCGAGGCGAAGACGGACATAAGGGTTGAACAGGCTACCGAGCTCAGCGGAGATCTCTGCCATCGGGAACTGGTGGAGGGACAGATTGATACCTATGTCGAATACACCGGCACCGCATTCACCGCGATTCTGAAGCATCCGCCGATCAGCGATCCGCGGGCGGTCTACGAAACTGTCAAGGCGGACTACCGGACGCTTTTCAATCTTGAATGGCTTGAGCCGCTCGGTTTCAACAACACATTTGCGATTCTGGTTCGCGGCGAGACTGCTCGCCGGTTTCAGCTAAAAACGATTTCCGACGCAGCGAGACATGCGCCTCAGTGGCGTGCGGGGTTTGGGCAGGATTTTATGTCTCGGCAGGACGGGTATCCGGGATTCGCGCGCACTTATGGATTGCGGTTCGCGGAGCCGCCGCGCGAGATGGATTTGTCGTTGAGCTATCAGGCGTTGGCCAACGGTCAGGTTGATTTGATAGCCGGCAACTCGACTGACGGGCTCATCGACAAACTAGGGCTGGTTCAGCTCGAAGACGATCGTCATTACTTTCCGCCGTACGAAGCGGCGCCGGTAGTCCGGCGCGAGACACTCGATCGTTACCCTCAACTCGCCGGTGTTATCAACAGTCTTGCGGGAAAGATTACTAACGAGCAGGTTCGAAAACTGAACTATGCAGTGGATGCCGAGAAGCGGGATGTAAGAGACGTCGTGCGGGAGTTTTTGTCACAGTTATGAACCGGTTGGTTCATGCGGTCGATCATTTGTTCTGGGCTCGAAGCTTTGCGATCGCCGCGCGAATCGTCGCTCCGTTCTTAGCTTCAGGTACCGCTTTCAGATAGTTTTCGAGATCAGCAGCGGCGGCTTCTTTTTGTCCTCGTCGCTCGTGAATGCGGGCGCGTTGCAGGTAAACGTCCGGCAGCCGCCCTTCGCTTCTCTCCCAGGCGCGATCCAGCTCCTTCTCCGCGGCACTCAGATCGGTATTGCGTTGCTGCTCATCGTTTGTTCGAACCGCGAGCTCGATCAGCGCCTGGCCGTGATAAAAACGAGACCAAACGTTGTTAGCGTTTAGCCGTGACGCTTCACGAAAAGCGAATTCGGCGACCGCGTACTTGCCTTGCTTCATCATCACCAGCCCGAACATGTAATAAACGGCATCCTGGCGGTCATTGATCTGTCGCGCGCGCTCTAAAGCTTCGAGGGCTTCGTTGTCTTTGCCGGTTCGAAACAGTTCCTTGCCAAGCAAATAATGAGCGTCAAAGTAATCGTTAAACTGGGCGATCGCTTCTCTCAGTGCGACTATTGCTTCTTCGGATTTACCTTCTCGCAGCCGCGATATAGCTTTTTCGTATGCCGAGCGCGCCGGCTTCGGAACGTCTTGAGCATAATTTGTTCCTGGAGCGGCAGGCGCGAGTTCCCTTTTTGGTCTTATTAGAACTTCGATGTTTATGACTTCAGAGAATCCCATGCGGTCGTTCTGGTTGAACCGAGCCATTTGGACAACCGGCTCGTAACCGGCGATCGTAACCGCGACTTCGTATTCCCCGCCCGCGAGGCTCGAAAAAGCAAAGTCGCCGTCGTTGCGTGTTACGGTCTGCGAGATCATTGCTCCGCCGCCGATTCGAAGCTCGACAATGGCGTTGTTGACCGTTACGCCGTTGGCTGTGCGGACCTTGCCACGCAGAGTATTGCTCTGCGCGAGACCGGTTTGGCCCGATACGAGCACGAGAGCGAAAACAATTACAAGTGTTTGCCGCTTCATTGTACCGGGAACCTCCGAACCCGATTCGATGGGCGCATTATAAACCAATCAGTCGGCGAGGGGGAGAGAGGGCGAGGGGGAGAGGGGGCGAGGGGGAGAGGGGG
>DASRIZ010000073.1:0-21006 GCA_035649735.1 Blastocatellia bacterium
CTTTACTTGCCACGGCCTTAAGCCCTCGTTTATCTGCTCCGGGTAACGCGAGGAATCTGCCGCGGCGCGATAGGCTTCCTGGGTCAGCAAGCCCGCGCTCTGATGGTGACCGTGCCCGTCGTTGGGCGTACCACTCCAGGCCGAGACGATAACCAGCGGCCTGAAGGTCCGGATCACTCGAACCATATCCGCAAGCACGGCGTCACGATCCCATTTTGAGAGTGTCTCGGTTCGTGACTTGCTGAAGCCAAAATCGAACGCGCGGGTGAAGAATTGCCGGGCTCCGTCAATTCTCCGGGCGGCAAGCAGTTCCTCGGTTCTTATTACGCCAAGCGCCTCGTAGAGCTCGGGACCGATTACATTCTGTCCTCCGTCCCCCCGAGTTAGCGACAAATACGCAGTGCGCGCCTGCCGTCCTCGCGCGAGATACGCGAGCAATCCGCTGTCCTCATCATCCGGATGGGCTCCAGTATGAAGCACGCTGCCGATCACTCCGAGTCGTTTTATCGCCTGACCCAAGGCCATCGAGCCGCGATCTTCAGACGGGCGCGTATCTGCAAACGAGCTAACCGCAAACGGCGTCACCTGGCCTGCAATCAGGATCAGCAGAACCAGCGCCGATGAAAGACACTTACGAATTGGGATCGAGGTCAATTTGAGCCTCCGAGGGGATGGAATCCACTGACGGTTGTTGCAAGTCTAGGCTACGGTGAGAGGCCGCGCGCTTCTTGTCTTCATTGCCGCGTCGATGATTCGCCCGGCTGCTTCTCGTTTTGAAAGCAACGGCAATTCAACGACGCCATCCAGAGACACAATCGTGATTTGATTTGTGTCGACGTCGAAGCCTGAGCCGGACGCGGAGACATCGTTTGCGACAATCAGGTCCGCGCCTTTCTCCTTAAGTTTCTTTGTCGCGTTCTCGATAACGTGCTCGGTTTCAGCGGCGAACCCTACTACAACGCGATCAGCGCTGTCGCGAGCCACCGCGGCGAGTATGTCATCGGTCGGCTCCAGATTGAGCACAAGCGAGTGGCCGTTCTTCTTTATTTTTTGCTGTTGAACGCTCGTAGGTCGATAATCGGCGACTGCCGCCGCCATTACGACAATCGTCGCGGAAGACAGATTGTTCTTTACCGCTTCATACATCTCCGCCGCGGAACGGACTGAGATTCTTCGCGCCCCCTGAGGAGCCGCGATAGCCACGGGCCCGGTTATCAGTGTAACCTCCGCGCCCCGCGCAAGCGCCTCTTCGGCAACCGCAAAACCCATCTTCCCCGAAGATCGGTTGCTCAAGAAACGAATCGGATCGATCGCTTCCTGGGTAGGGCCCGCGGTTATGAGGACCTTTTCGCCGCGCAAATCCTGAACAGCCCCCGCCTCATTGAGAGTGGTGGCAGTCGATCCTGCCCCGATAACTTCAGAGGCACGGTGAACGATTTCCGCAGGATCGGCAAGGCGGCCCGCACCCACCGTCTTGCAGGCCAGATAGCCTTCTTCGGGGTCAACAAAGTGGACCCCGCGATCTCGCAGCCGGCGGACATTCTCGCGAGTGGCAGGGTGCGCCCACATCTCAACGTTCATCGCCGGCGCGACTATAACTGGCGCGGTTGTGGAGATGTAGAGGGTTGACAGAAAGTCGTCGGCGATTCCGTTGGCAAACTTAGCTAGCGTGTTAGCTGTTGCCGGTGCCACAAGCAGTAGATCGATCGTCTGAGCCAACTGGATATGCTTGATCTCGGGATCATCAGTCGGCGCGAACATATCGGTGATGACCGGAAATCCAGAGATCGACTGAAAGGTCAGCGGAGTCACGAACTCGATCGCATGCCGAGTCATAACAACTCTGACTCCAGCGCCGCGCTTTTGTAGTCCGCGTAGAACTTCCACGGCCTTATAAGCGGCGATGCATCCGGTAACACCCAGCGCGACCATCATCTATGATTCACCTGCGTTCTGGTTTCTAGTTTCTGGTCTGTAGTTTCTGGTCGACGATGTTGCGCAACACTGAACCAGAAACTAGAAACCAGAGAATAGAAACGTGCTCCGAGAAGACTGGATTACAAATCGGTAGTTACTCCGCCTTGAGTGGCTTTACAAGCGGCTGATAACGCACAAGCCCGCGCCGGACCTCTTCGAGGGCGACACGAGTTGTTTTCTTCGCCAGGCTATAAATCCGCGGCTTCGCTCCGCGTTGAAGCTGCTTGCTGCGTTTAGCCGCAAGCAATACAAGGCGATACTTGCTGTCGATTTCCGTAGTCCAGTCTACTTCGATATCTTCAGGCATGATACGATTCTCCTCCGAAAGTTGCGATCACTGACTCGATGCGATTCCGTTGCCGATCGGGGTAGCAACGCTCGGCGATTATTATAGCCTCCAATTGCGCAAGCGCGCGATCAAGATCGTCATTTACAACAACATAATCAAATCGATCGTATAGCTGAACCTCAATAGCCGCGTTGCGCAGTCTGCGGTCGATATCGGCAGGCGTATTAAGGTTCCTGGCGCGCAGCCTGGCTTCGAGAACCTCACTCGACGGGGGCATAACAAAAATCAGGATTGCTTCAGGCACACGCCTGCGAATCTGCTCCGCGCCCTGCACGTCGATATCGAGCATTACGTCAAAACCCTGGGAAAGCAGTTCCTCGACCGGTTTCTCGTGTGTCCCGTAAAGGCTGCCGTGGACTTCCGCGCACTCGAGGAACTCATCCCGCTCGCGCATTGCACGAAATTTATCTTCGCTCACAAAGTAATAGTCAATTCCGTCCTGCTCCGTGCCTCTCGACTCTCGAGTAGTATACGAGATAGAAAAGCGCAAACCCTCGACGCGCTTAAGCACACGCTCGGCAAGAGAAGACTTGCCGGCGCCGGATGGCGCTGATACGACGATCAACGTTCCGCGTTCGGGGTGAATGAAAGTCGATGGAGACTTCTCACTCGACATTCTGGCTTTGCTCCCTGAGCTTCTCTACCTCGGTCTTGATTACTATGGCTGCATCACTGATGGCAAGGTCGTTGGACTTGGACAGGATCGTATTAGCTTCCCGGTTCATTTCCTGCAAAATGAAATCAAGCCGCTTGCCGGCCTCCTCAGTGCTGAGAACCAGATCGCGCATCTGACCGATGTGACTCTTAAGCCGCGTGATCTCTTCACTTATGTCGGATCGGTCCGCCAACATCACCGCTTCCTGCGCGACACGCGCGTCATCCACCTGTCCACCAGCCAGAACTTCCTGAAGACGCTTCATGAGCTTTTCGCGATAAATGGCCGGAAGCCGAGCGGCTTCATTTTCGATAGTCGGCATTTGGCGTTCGATGTTATCTAGCCGCGAAGTAAGTTCCGCGGCAAGCTCCTGCCCCTCAACAGTCCGCATTTCAGTCAACGATGTCAGGGCTTGTGACAACGCGGCGGCCGCACCCGCCACAAGCCTTTCATCAAGCGAGCCCGAATCCTGCGATACCTGCAACGCGCCCGGTAGTTTCGCAATCAGCTCGAGCGACGGATCACCCTCGAGGCCAAATTCGCGTTTTAGCTCTGACAATGCAGTGAGGTATCCAGAAACGAGCGGTCGGTTGATCGCAAACGTTGCCGGCCGCATTTGCTCAACGAAAACCGAGACGTCAACGCGGCCACGTTTGACGGCGGCCTGAACCTGTTTCTTCAGCGTCACCTCCAGGCTTGCCAGCTCCTGCGGCAGCCTGGTGTGCACGTCGAGCGCACGATTGTTAACCGAGCGAATGTCCACCCGCACGCGGAAGTCGTCACCCTCCGCGCTTCCCTGCCCAAATCCGGTCATGCTCTTGATCATAAGTTAGCCAGTAGTCAGTGGTCCGTGGTCGGTAGTCCGTAGTCCGTGGTCCGTGTCAATTGTTTACTTGCGAACAATCCGTGCGCGTTTCGGTTTTGAGCTACGGACTACGGACTACTACTCACCGTTTCTCCTTCTTCGCTAACGAGCTCATCCGAAAACTGCAACTCATAAAGATCGCGATAGATTCCTCCTCGGGACATCAATTGAGCATGCGTTCCCGTATCTACCACTCGCCCGCGATCCAACACGACGATCTTGTCAGCCCGATGGATAGTTGTAAGCCTGTGGGCTATTACGATGGTCGTTCGTCCCTGCATAAGGTTCGCAAGCGCGCGTTGAACCAACCGCTCCGATTGGGTATCGAGCGCAGATGTCGCCTCGTCCAGCACCAGAATTGGGGCATCCTTCAAAATCGCCCGAGCGATAGCAATTCGTTGACGCTCGCCCCCTGATAGCTTTACACCCCGTTCACCAATCAGGGTTTCGTAGCCACCTCGCTCCATGATGAAATCGTGCGCGTACGCCGCACGCGCAGCCGCTTCAATTCTCTGGCGATCAAATTCTACTCCGCCATAAGCGATGTTGTTGATAATTGAATCGTTGAACAGAATCACTTCCTGGGTCACAAGCGCTATTTGCCCTCGAACACTCGCCATCTTTGCGTCTCGAATGTCCGTGCCGTCGATCAGTATGCTACCGCGGGTCGGGTCGTAGAATCGCATCAGCAAATTCGTAAGAGTGGTCTTACCGGCCCCCGACAGCCCGACCAGCGCGACGACCTGGCCACGGCGAACCTCGGCGTTGACGTCGTGCAAAATCCAATCGACCGAATCCTGATACTTGAATGAGACGTCGCGGTACTCGATCAAATCATTGAGCGGCGGCAGCTCTATCGCATCGGGACGATCGCGCTTTTCGGTGTGGGTGTCCAGGAGCTTGTAGATCCGCGACGTTGCCGCGAACGATTGCTGGAAATGATTCTGAATACGAGAAAGCTTTCGCAGCGGATCGTACATCTGAATCATGCCGACTATGTATGCGGTGAACGTCCCCATCGTCATATGACCGGTCGATATTACTTCCCTCGCATAGAGCAAAAACACACCGGCGATCACCACTCCCAGTAGCTCGAGGATTGGTGAAGACAGGTACACCACTCGAGCGGCGCGAACCTGCGTCCTGGCAAGGTGAAGCAGCGCATCCTTAAGTCTGCGTTGCTCGAACTTCTCCATGCCAAACGCTTTTACGATTCGATGACCCGATATCGTTTCTTGTGCGATGTCGAGAACCTCTTCGGTGCCCAGCTGCGTCGAGTGGGCGATGCGTCGCAGACGTCGCCCGAATCGCACCGTAAGCAAGTAGATCAGCGGCCCGACGACTAGAATAGCCAGCGTCAGTTTCCAGTTGAGCACGAACACAAGAGTAAGCAACGCGAGAAATGTCAGGCTTTCGCGCAACAGATCCGCAAGCAGACTCGAAACTGCGACCTGCACTTTTTCCGCGTCGCTGATAATGTGCGTAGTCAGTGTGTTTGTAGGGTGATCGGTGAAAAACTCGGTGGATTGTTGAAGTATGTGATCGTACAAACGCTGACGCAGATTAACGACCGCTCCGACTCCAACGCGCCACATCAGGACGTTTGACAGGTACTCGGAGAACCCGCGTATTCCAGTGAACAGAACCAACAAGCCTGCAACCAGTGGCAAAGGGTTGATGTTTTCAGGCAGGTAATGCCTCACATCAATTCGCGTTGCCAGTCCTCCGCCGACTAACCCGTCGCTCGGCGCGAGCCCGTCGATAATGGATTTCACCAGCGCAGTCCGGCCGGCTTCGAACACGCCGACCAGGGTCATCAAAATAAACGCGATGGTGAACAATCCGGCGTAAGGCCTGACGTTCTTGAGCAGTATGCGGAAATCTCTCATTGCAGCATGTCAGCGGGGGCTTCCAAGGGTTAAACGAGGATTATACGCGGGGCGCACTGACGGTCAAGCTACAGCCCTCCGCTAGTGGTTCGGTTTGGTCTGGCGCGGTTTGCTGGCGGTTTAACGCCTATTCAGTATCCGAAGCAGGGCGAGGAAGATGTTAAAAGCATCCAGATACAGTGATAATGCGCCCGCGACGTATTCGTTAGTCGGATACCTTCGAATGATATTCGAGGTGTCATACAACACGAACCCGGAAAACAATAGAAGGGCCGCCGCCGAGATCGCAAAACCCAGCCCCAGCGACCCAACAAAAATGTTGACCAACCCGGCGGCGATTACCACCACCAGTCCCACCGTTATCATTCCGCGCAGAAAGCTAAAATCTCGCCGAGAGACAAAGACATATACCGTCAGGCCACCAAAAATCGCAACCGTCAACACCCCCGCCTGAAGAATCGAGGCCGGATTTGTCTGCCCGATGATATAAATCGCCGGCGAAATGATTACCCCGGTGAGCGTTGTGAATCCGAACAGGGCTGCGAGGTTAACACCGGGGACATGGCGGACCGCCTGGGCGCCCATCACTCCACCGATCATCAGCAAAAACATGATTATCGGATGCTCGACGGCCAGCAGCATAAGCGGCGGGAACGCAAGTCCAAACAAAACGCCGCCGATCGCAAAAAGAGTTGCCACGAAAAACAACGCATAGACTTTGCGGATAAACGCTATGCGGTCGCTGACGCTTGCTTCGGCCGCGGTAACCGGCTGCGGACTTGCGTCGATCGGGACACCCCACCGGTCAGATTGTGAGTAGTTATGTCGCTGACGATCAAAGTCGCTCATGGCGATCTCCTTGTTAGAGCTTACAGGTTATCGATGGCTTCAAACCTTCAACAGCATATCATGAGAGGACGAAGCGGAGCACGAGAGAACTCCTCGCGCAAAAATATGCACGATTAAAAATCAACTTTGCGAAATCCACCTTGCGTGGTGTTTTGATTGCTGCTAGAAGTTTTCTAGTTCAGATGGACTGACTTGCCCTTGCGAAGTTCCTCAACGATTGGATCAAATGATGCGTCTGCCGCAAGGCTTTGCCGACGACGTTAAGAATCAGGGCGACATCGTTCGCGTCGTATCAGACTACGTCAGCCTGAAAAAGCGCGGCGCGAACTACCTTGCGTGCTGCCCGTTTCACTCGGAGAAAACTCCGTCATTCACGGTGCATGCCGGCAAGGGACTCTTCAAGTGCTTTGGCTGCGGCGTCGGCGGAAGCATATTCGATTTCGTGATGCGAATCGAAGGTTGCGGCTTTCCTGAAGCTGTCCGGATAGTTGCGCAAAAAAGCGGGATCCCTATCCCGGTGGTTGAAGAGACCGAGGACCATAAAAAGATTGCCCGCGACCGGGAAAGCATCCTCCGTCTGAATGAGTGGGCCGCGGAATTCTTCCAAGTTCAATTGCACGAAGCCGAGGAAGGAGCGCAGGCACGCGAGTATTACCGATCCCGCGGAATCACCGACGAAACAGCAAAACGATTCCGCCTCGGCTATTCTCCGGATAGTTGGGATGCTCTAACAAACCATCTCAAGGACCGGGGCGCGACTACCGACGAGGTGCATAACAGCGGTCTCGCAGTCTTGAAAGACGCGGGAGGCTTCTACGACCGTTTTCGTGGGCGATTAATGTTTCCCATAACCGATGCTCAATCAAAGGTGATCGCTTTCGGCGGCAGAGTGATGGGAGCAGGCGAGCCAAAATATCTCAACTCTCCGGAGACAACCGTTTATACCAAAGGCCGAAATCTTTTTTGTCTCGATCACGCAAGAAACGAAATTCGAAATCTGGGTTTTGCAATTCTCGTTGAGGGATATCTTGATTGCATAATCCCGTCCCAGGAGGGCGTTCACAATGTTGTTGCGAGCCTGGGAACGGCATTAACTGACGATCAAGTCAGGCTTCTGCGTCGCTACATGGATCAACCAAATATCGTCGTTAATTTTGATCCGGACTCTGCGGGTCAAGCAGCCACGATGCGATCGATCGATGTGTTGTTGGCTGAGGGCTTCAAGGTAAACATTCTGCGGATGCCAACAAAGCAAGACCCCGACGAGTTTGTTCGCGCTCACGGCGTCGAGCGGTTCCGCGAATTGCTCAAGACGACTCAACCCTACATTGACTACATCATCGATATGTCGATCGCCGGTCACGACACATCTCGACCCACCGGCAAAGTAGCCGCCATCAACGCGATGCTGCCACACCTGGCGCGGATGCGAGACAAGGTTGCTCGCGCCGACTACGCCGGTCAGATTGCAGACCGGTTAAAGATTGACTCGCATATCGTTCGCGAAGAGTTAAAGCGCACGGCGGCGAACCGGCAGCCGTCACTCGACACCAAACGAGTTCGAGCGTCCGAAGAAATTACCGTCGGCGAACGCCAGTTGCTCGAATTGATGCTTGCAAACGGAGAGGTTCGGCGTGCGATGATCTCTGCGCTTACGGAGGACGATTATGCAGAACTGGCTACGGGAGCCATTTTCGCGGCAGTGATCGGATTGGAAAGCCAGGGCATCGACTTTCACTTCGACAATCTCATCGATCGGATAGAATCCGAGGCTGAGCGAGAGCTTTTGCCTGCCTTGTTGATGAGCGATCTGGCCTGGGCCGGTGCCGATGATTTCGAGACACTTTTCAAAAAAGCAACGGAGGCGCTATCGTCTCTGCGTCGCCGGCGCTTTGAACGAACACTCGATGCGATTCAGATCGAGATCGGCCAGGCAGAACGAGACCAGGACGTTGAACGAGTGCTGATGTTGTATCAACAGAAAACGGACATCCAGAAGCGACGACTGGCGTTGTCTGCGGTCTAGATCAACATGATAACGATCTATCAAAACACTGAGTGTGGCCACCAAAGTCTTTCTGTCAGGCCTCGCGAGGTGTGTTTGTGGCTTTGTGGTCTGTCGCATACGTTAAGAAACTATTACAACGCAGCTACAGACGTGACGTAAGTATCTTTGCACGAGTAACATCTTGACAGATTTTCGCAATGAGGGTACGAATTCACAGTCGACTTTTTCCCGGTATCTTGTGAAGTGTCGCCCCCACAGGAGTGCGTGAGTTGTCCGACATCAATGAAAAGTATTCTGATGACGTAGAGAAACTTCTCGAAGTTGGAAAAGAGAAGGAGTACCTCACTTACGACGACATAAATCGTCTTCTCCCGCCCGACATGAATTCCGCTGAAGAGATCGAGGCCATTCTCGATGTGATTGGCGCGGAAGGAATCTCAATCTCTGATACAGACGAAAAGTTTATCGAGGCCGCCGCGGTTGCGATCGGAAGTAACGGCGACGGCAAGATCGAAGATGCGCTTGATGAGGAGTTGGATCTTGACCTGACGCCTGGCTCGCTGGACAAAACAAATGATCCCGTGCGGCTGTACCTGCGCGAGATGGCGGTGGTCCCGTTGCTGACCCGCGACGGCGAAGTATCGATTGCCCGGCGGATGGAGCGAGGCCGGCACCGGGTGCTCAAGGCAATATCGCGCTCACCCGTTTGCATAGAAGAGATGCTTCAGATCGGCGAACGGCTCAGGCGAGGCGAGCTGCACATCCGCGAAGTCGTCACCTTTAGCGAGCAGGAGGCGATTACCGAAGAGCGAATCGAGCAATACCAGAGTACGACGCTTGAATCTCTGAGCGAGCTAAAGAAGAGCTATCTTCGAATGCTCAAGCTTCACGAGAGGGTGCTGGAAGAGCCGAAGAAATCCTCCAGGCTCTCAAGACAGCGTCGCAAGCTCGCGGTCGCCCGAGTACAGCTCAGCCGTCAGGCGCGAGCGCTCGATCTCGTGATGCAACAACAGGATCTGTTCACTGCATTGATCCGTGACAGCGTCAATCAGGCACGCGAATCGCGCGCCGCGGTTGAGCGGGCTCGTCGCTCGCTTGATAAGAAGAAGTGGAACGAAGACGAGCGCGAGTTGAGACGCAATCTAAAGGACGCCGAACGCCGGGTCACTGATTTGGAGGCTAACTGGCACGCTTCTGCTCTGGATCTCGAACGCTCGCTTGCCGCCATTGGGACGGGAGAACATGAGGCTAACGTAGCGAAACAAGAACTGATCGAAGCTAACCTGAGACTGGTTGTGTCGATCGCGAAGAAATACACGAACCGCGGTTTGCAGTTTCTGGATTTGATCCAGGAAGGCAACATCGGGCTGATGAAGGCGGTGGACAAGTTCGAATGGCGGCGAGGCTACAAGTTCTCGACCTATGCGACCTGGTGGATTCGACAAGCAATCACGCGGGCGATAGCCGATCAAGCTCGAACAATTAGAATTCCGGTGCATATGATCGAGACGATAAACAAGCTTATCCGGACTTCACGCGCTCTTGTTCAGGAGCTCGGACGCGAGCCAAGCTCCGAGGAAATCGCCAAGAAGATGGATATTCCGGTTTCGAAAGTGCGCAAAGTATTGAAAATTGCTCAGGAGCCGATTTCGCTGGAGACGCCAATCGGTGAAGAAGAAGATTCCCATCTTGGCGATTTCATCGAGGACAAAACAATTCTCAACCCCGCCGACGCCGTCATCACCTCCAATCTGCGTGAAATAACCGACGAAGTTTTGAAGTCGCTCACGCCACGCGAAGAAAAGGTCATCAAGATGCGCTTTGGCCTTGGTCCCAACGGAAGCGAACACACTCTTGAAGAAGTCGGACAACACTTCGCGGTAACCCGTGAGCGCATCCGCCAGATCGAAGCGAAAGCATTAAGAAAGCTCCGCCATCCTTCCAGATCGAGAAAACTAAAAGCGTTTTTGGAATCGGCAGCGCGACCTTAGCGCAACTGGACTGGGCGCCACTTATTTGGACTGCGCCGCCCTTTCCCGCATTTGACGATTCTCGCATGCGTGGCGGCGCTTTCCCTACGCTCGTGTTCCAGTGGTTTCCCGGACTACAAAAGCGCCGCCACTCATGCAAAAGTCACCGAATGCCGACCGGAGGCGCAGTCCAAATAGGGGCTCTGAACCCAAACGACCCACTACCACACTACTCAGAGTCTACGGAGGAAAAAGATGAGAGCCAATCAAACGGCACCCAAAGACATAGATGCGTATGTTGCCGGCTTCCCAAACGATGTTCAGGAGATTCTACAGAAGATCAGGCGGACGATTCGAAAAGCGGCGCCGGACGCGGACGAGACCATTAAATACCACATGCCGACTTTCACTCTGAACGGCAATCTGATTCATTTTGCGGCTTTCAAAAAACACATTGGGGTTTATCCGGTACCAAGAGGAGATGAGCGGTTCAAAGATGAGTTAGCCCGTTATGACGGTGAGAAGAGCACGGTACGGTTTCCATTAGATCAGCGGATACCGTTCGGGTTGATAAGCAGAATTGTGAAGTTCAGAGCAAAACAGAATCGGGAAAAAGCTAAAGCCAAACAGAACCTGCGTTAGGAACGCTCGTGCAACGTGGGCACCGGACACCACCGGCCTCAGCCGCGTGGTATTTCAATTTTAACCTACGGCAAGGCGCCGCTCCGCGGACACCACCGGCTTCAGCCGAGTGGTGCTTCAACTTGAACCTACCAACCGCACCGCCGCGACCCTAGGTTGAAATTGAAGGACCACGCGGCTGAAGCCGGTGGTGTCCGCGGAGCGGCGCCTTGCCCGTAGGTTAAAATTGAAAATACCACGCGGCTGAAGCCGGTGGTGTCAGGGTTCGGTCGCGCGCTCGTAATTTGAGTTAATCAATCGGCCGGATCGGGCCATCCGTACGACCAAGGGTCTTGCCTTGACCCGCTGTCTTATCGTCGGGAGTTGATTCAACCGCGTCAGAAGCTGCAGTCGTCGTAGGCGGCGCCTGCGAAGTACTTGTTAGCGTTTGAGGCAGATCGCCGCTGACTCCTTGCTTATAACGCGCCAGCGCGTCGTCAACGCGGGCACGGGCGCGCTCCGCTTCAAGTTCCCGATCGGCATCGGCTACCCTGGTGTCCGTCAACGAAGCCCCTGACCGCCGCAACCGCTCGCGCATTTCATCGATCGTCCCTGACGGATCGGTGCTGTCAAAGGGCGCATGGACCGACGACAAGTTCTCGCGCATCGCGGTCAGATGAGTCTCACTCGCCAGCTCTTCACCTTGTATCCGCCTTTCCTCGCGCAAAGCCCGCGCACGTTCCGCGGCCGCTTTCGCTTCACCCAGCTGCTGCATAATCAGATCGCGATGCGCGCTCAACGTCGCAAGCTGGCCACCGGCGGCAGACGCTGCAGCCTCATCTCCTCGTTCTCGAAAAAGGCGCTCTCGTTCAGCCACTCCCAATATCTGCAGCCCGACCTCAGCAAGTTCCTTCTCGAGCATCTTGGCTGAAGCGCGAGTCTGAACCTCAAGCTCGTGGAGACGCGTGATCTCGGCGCGCGTAATCCCGCGCGCGTCGTTATCGGGACTGCTCACGCGCTGGATCAAATCGTCCAAATACGAGTTGATGAGTCGCTTTGTACGATGCCACATGAGTTTACTGGTTAGGAGGCTTTCGGTCGAAAGGCGGCGGCTTTGGTTCGTCTTGCTGGATTGCACGCGGGGCTGTGCCCGGCGCCTGAACCACCGGTAGCGTGACCGGCTTTACGAACTTCACACGAAAGACGGCTCCGGGATTAACCACGACTTCCCCGCCCTTGGTCAGGAAGAGACCTGCAAGCAGACCGCCCCCGAGTGATGCCGCGCCCGCGCCGTAAGAGCCGCCCGAGAGGATAACCACACCGGCGCCCGCGCCGCCTATCGCGCCTCCGCGCGACACATTTTCAGCGGTTCTTTCACCACTGCGTCCGCCTTTTACTTTGCCTTCGCTGTCGGCATTCAGCTTTTCGTTTTTGTCCCAGTCGTCAACCGAGGTTACGACGACCGACACTGGTTCTTCTCCCCACGAAAGTCCGATTCGTTCGAAGGCAATCCCAATGCTTCCCTGCTTCTGACCACGTTTCGCGGGTGTTACTTGAGTGACTCGCCCTATGAATTCGGTACCGCGCGGCAGCACCAGTAGACTGTCGACATAGAGCGGCTCGTCCAGGACTGCTCTAACCGGATCACCCGGCTCACTCAGCTTCGAGCTGAGCCGCGACTGAAGAATAATTTTCGCTTTGGTTTCCGGTTCAATCGTCGCCTCCCGTGCCGCTTGCGCTAACACCGGCGACGACCCGACTACTATACACGCTAAGATTGCGAGAGAAGTGAATAATCGTTTCATGCTGTACCTCCTGGCTGGCCCTCGTCGCGATCAGGTTTGATGTTAGTTCACTAGTTTGACGACGGTCAAGAAAAAGCTGCTGTGATCGCAGCCTGGCTATTCGCCGATTGCTTTCCTGATTACATCGGAAATCATGTTAGCCTGTTCTTTGACTTTGATCTGATCTTCACCCTCGATCATGACTCGTGCCAGGTTCTCAGTCCCGGAATATCTAACCAGCAATCTACCTCGACCTTGCAGCTCGCGTTCGACCTGTTCAATCGCAGCAGTCACATCGGGAAGCGTGTCCAGCGGAGGTTTGCTGCGAACGCGAACGTTGACCAGAACTTGAGGAAAGCGGGTCATCTGCGCAGCAAGATCACCAAGCGAACGCCCCGAATCTATGATCGCCCGCAGCAGCTCGATTGCGGTGATCATCCCATCTCCCGCTAACGAGATATCAGGAAAGATAATGTGCCCCGATTGCTCGCCACCGAGCTTGGCGTCGCGGGCCAACAGCTCCTCAAGAACATATCGATCACCGACCTGTGCTCGGACCAGCTCGATTGCCCGCTCCCGCAACGCGATCTCAAGTCCGATATTGCTCATAACCGTAGCAACGACCAGATCACCAGCCAGCTTTCCGCGTTTCTTAATGTAGTCCGCCAAAACCAGCAGCGTCGCATCGCCATCGACCAGGCTTCCACCGGCATCAACGAACAGCGCTCGATCGGCGTCACCATCAAACGCAATTCCCAGATCCAGACCCCGTTCAACTACCGCTCGCTGTAATCCTTCCTGGTGAAGCGAACCGCAAGCCTCGTTGATATTCCGCCCGTTGGGTTCGGCCGAGAGCACTTCAACGTTTGCGCCAAAGCGTGCAAACAACTCGGGTGCGATTCCCGAAGCCGCGCCGTTTGCGCAGTCTACCGCCAGTTTCAGACCTGCCAGATTAAGCCCGGCGCCTACGTCGCCCACAAGGTAGTTGATGTAGCTTTTCTGATATGCCTGTTCTTGCTCCTTCTGAAGACCGCCCTGGTGAAATGTTATGTTTTGACCAGGAGCCGTACCGACATCCGCTTCGATTTTTCGTTCTAACTCATCCGCAAGCTTTCTCCCCGACGGGGAAAAAACCTTTATGCCGTTGTCCTGATAAGGATTGTGCGAGGCAGATATAACGATGCCCGCGTCGAATGATGTCGCCCGGGTGATGTAAGCGATGCCCGGAGTGGTGATGACTCCTGCTGACTGCACCGTAGCGCCGCCAGATATCGCGCCGGCGGCAAGTGCCAATTCGATCTGCTCTCCCGACTCGCGAGTGTCGCGGCCGATGACGATGTTTGGCGAGCGTCCAAGCTCGATTGAGAGGTTCAAAACAAGCGATCTTCCGATGATTGCAACCGTCGTGTCATCGAGCGGGAATAAGCCCGCAGTTCCTCGAATTCCGTCGGTCCCGAACAGTCTCTGCCCCGCGATCTTCGACATCAATCAGCGCTCCTCCTTCTCAGACAATACTCCGGTTTCCGCTGTATCACCGGCGCTCTCCGCCGGCCATAGCGGCAGTTGACGGTCTATCACAATTTTCAGGTTAGTTACCGCAGGCGCGGCGACGGCGTGGTGGTGCTTTCTTCGCAACACCCCTGGCTGCCGACCCCTTCTCTTTACCTTACCCGAACACTATTGGGTTCTACGGACCGCACGACGACCCGGTCCGCAAAGACAGGTGAGAGTGTACCCCTGGGCGTGAATATCGTTGCGCCGCTTTGGTATTCGACGCCAACGCTGACATCGGCGACTGTCATTTCGGCGACCAGCGACCGAGGGCCGAAAACAGTCACTTTGACAAACCTCGGGAATGCGCGCGCTCGCGGAGGCCCGCCAAACACGTCAACGGGAACGTTGTCGATGACTCGCTCCTTCCGAACTTCGGCGATATTGACTACGAGCATAACCTTGCGAGGGCTGTCTTCGCTTAGGTTAAGGTTAGGCGCGCCAATGTCGATAGCCACCTGCTCGCTGAACGTCCCGGTCTTATCTGTAAGTCGCACTGATTCGGTTGAGACACCGGTTATCTCCCGCATCTGGCTCTCTGCACCGATAATCTTTACCGTCGGCGGTGTAATCTGCCAGTCGACTACTTCCGTGTCCGGAGGCGCCTCGCCTTCCCACCTGGGAACGATTGGTACTTCCCTCTCGATCGTTCGCTCGACGGTCACTCGGATTCTTGGAGGTTCGATGCCAGTTACTTTTACGTTTGTCGGCAGACCATTCCGAGTGGGCTCGACCTTCAGCGGGATAACACGAAACCCGGGTTCTACCGACGAGAGATCGGCAGTCACCGTCAGTTGACCGGCGCGAAGAGTGTCCAGCGCCTCGCTTGGACCCTCCAGGTAAACGCGAGCCGTAAGGGTGTCATACTTAGTGACGGTGAGGTCGGGTGATTCCGGCAGGTCAAATTCGATCGCGCCGTTGATCGCGACCTGGCTGACCGGACGCGACGCAACTGAGAGCCAAAGCACACCGGTGATCAGCAGGGCCAACACTTTCAAGCTGGTGTTCTCGAGTACGTAGTCCCTGGCGTACTCCTTGAGCCCTTTCAAGTAACCATTCATCCAGTCCATTGCCAGCTCACTTTATGTATGTCTCGCTCACCTGTTCCCGCGAGGCGTCAGCCGATTCAGTTTTAGGCGGCACGCGGCGAGCGGGACGAACGGCTTCGACCAGCCGACGCTGTGGTTCCAACGCGCTGCGGATCAATTCGCGAAGCGAACTGCTGTTAAGGTATCGAGTGATCTCACCGTTCTGAACGAATGAAATCACACCAGTCTCCTCGCTGACGACCACCGCGGCCGCATCGGTATCCTCGGTAACGCCGATGGCCGCGCGATGTCGTGTGCCCAGCTCTTTTGATAATCGCGGATTGAGCGTTAGGGGAAGAAAACAGCTTGCAGCCTCGACCTTGTGGCTTCGAATGATAACCGCGCCGTCGTGCAGCGGCGTATGGGGATCGAAAATCGTTACGAGCAAATCGTAAGAGAGCGCGGCCCTCAGGAGCACGCCCGTGTCGATATAGTTTTGGAGACCCACTTTTCGCTCAAGTACGATCAAAGCACCAACCTTGCGAGACGAGAGCGTCATCGCAGCAAGCACTATGTCATCGTATGCTTCGTGGCTGGCTTTCGCGTGACCAAAGCGAAAGGGCCCAAGGTTTGATCCAACGCGCATCAGCGCCGAGCGGATCTCCGGCGCGAAGATCACCAAAATTGCGAACCCGAAATAAAGCAACGTGGTTCGCATAACAAACTGCAGCGTATCCAAACCCAGTATCACGGAAATCTGGTAGAGCAGCCCGACACCCAGCAGTCCTACCGCCATCTGCACTGCTCTTGTGCCTCGCACCAGCTTGAGCAAACCGTAAATGATCGCCCATACGATTATGAAATCGATCAGATCGGTGATGCGGAGTTGGCCAAGGAATCTAAGAAGCTCTGCCGATCGACTCATGTGTCGCTATCCTTTGCTAACAAACAACTCAACAGACGGGAAAGGCACGAGGGTTCCTTCCGGACGTAACCGGCACATCTCGGGATCCTCTGGCGGCACTTGATCTGAACCTTAAAGGGCGCCACGCTGACGGGGCAAGCAGCGTATTCAGGCAGCGCCGTCGCTGTTCTATCGTCCACTAATACGCTTGCTGCGAGTAAAAAAACTAGCAGCGAGTCTGTCCCACATACTTTTGTGTGGATGCGACCGGCTCATCTCACCGGGATTCGACGATAGACTCTATTTTGTATGGTATCCGCCGCGTCCCTTAGAATCAAGCAAACAATTCTACGAGTCAGTTTGGGAGGGAGCAATGGGTAGAGATTACCTTGATGCCCCATTTGGTTGGCGTACTGAGCCTTTTGCGGACACTGTTCTTCGATCGAACGGATGAGATACGAAGTCTCTCCGCTGCCTAATAGCAGTCGGTTAGTGTGAAAAAGATCGTTTTTATTAAGGTTTTCCGACGGGCCAAAAAAAAATCGGGCTCAGGATACACGAATTCAGAGTGTGGCCGAATGTCTGGCACTGAGGTTGCTCAGGTACCAAATGACAACTTAGGACTTGGTGATTTGTTATGACTGTACGGCTGGTTAAACGAAAACAACCCATCGCTCGCGACGAAAAAAGGTCGCAGGCGCCCACTCCCACTCAAATGACTTTGACGACGCAAAGTTGGATTGAAGAATTTCGAGCGCAAAAAGCCAGAGATCAACAATCCCTGAATGATCTGCTCAAGCGCGACTAAGCGGCGTTATTCATTCGGCGCTGCATTCGTTACACCGAAAGGCCACTCGTGCCGCCGCCACGATCGAACTAAATAAATAATAGAACCGATCACCACTAGAGCGACCGCAAGCTTGATCGACTCCAACGACTTCGGTCGCATCACCAACACATAGAGAAACCCGAAAAACGCCACCACCGCAGGCAGTGGGTACAGCCACATCCTAAACGGGCGCGGCATATCGGGACGCCTTATCCGTAGCACTATCACCCCAACAATCTGCGCCAGGAATTGAACAGCGATCCTTATGACCACCAGGGCGGTGATCACGTCCTTTAACTTAAATAGGCACAATGTTGCGGCAACCAATCCCATTGCCAGCAGCGAGACGTACGGAAATCTGTGCTTTGAATGCACCCGAGCAAACGATTTGAAGTAGTTTCCGTCGACCGCCGCGGCATACGGTACCCGAGAATATCCAAGCATCAGCGAGAATACCGAAGCAAATGCCGTCCACATGATTAACAAGCTCGCGAGAACGCCGGCCCAGTTGCCGTAAAGCCGATCCATCAGCGTCGAGATAATGTGACTTCGAATCGCTTCATTTTCAGGCTTGGCGGTCTCATTCAGCTCCTGCCAGGGGATAACCCCGAGGATGCTGATGTTCATAACGATATAGATCGCCGCGACTGCAAGTATCGAGTAAATTATTGCCCGAGGGATGACCCGCCCGGGGTTTTTAACTTCACCCCCAAAAAAGCAGACGTTGTAGTAGCCCCAGTAGTCGTAAACCGCAACAAGCATCGCCAGCCCCAGCCCTTGAAAGAACCCAAGCGACGGTGTGAATGCATTCGGCGGAAAGTCGAAGGCGCGTGTCTTATCAAAGTTTGTGATTCCCGCAACTATCACCCACAACACTGTTATCAAAACGCCTACCCACAAATACCCGGATAGCCGTCCGATGATGGTGATTTTGCGGTAAAGCAGAAACACAGCAACCACTACGGTGCCCATCGCGACCAACGTTGCCGCGGTCAAGGCCACGCTTGCGCTCAGCGTTCCGATCAGCGGGAGCTGCACGTGTAGGTCCTGTGCAAAAAAGCTGGTGTGCAAACCTGGCCAGATAAACGCAGCGTACTGCGACAGACCAATGCAGCCGGATGCGATCGATAGCGGTGCACTGAATGTGAGCTGCCAGATAAACAAGAACGAGATCATCCGCCCGAGCTTAGAGGGATTGTAGATTTCTTTTAGATAGCGATACGACCCACCGGAGCGCGGCATCGCTGCGCCCAGTTCGGCCCAAACCAGTCCGTCGCACATAACCAGGACAGCGCCGAATATCCACCCGAGCATCGCCTGAGGCCCGCCCATCGCGGCAACTATCAATGGAATAGTGATGAACGGACCAACCCCGATCATGTCGATCATGTTTAGCGTGGTGGCGCTCGTGAGGCCAACGCCCCGAATTAGCTGGGGACTGTGTTCGGTTCCGTCATTCGGATCTGAACCGGGCTCGGTTTGCTCAGAGTCGTGCGTGGTAACTGTGTTTGACATGTCACGTCCGTGGGTCGGGAATCAGCTTCACCATTAGAGAAGGAAGCGCTTAGCACTGTTTACCCTGGAATGGCGGAGAGAGTTTAAACCAAAACGTAACCAGCGAAAACTGATTTACGTTCGGCTACTGGCTTATCTGAGGCGGGCGGATTGGTTGGCCAGGTTGGCCAGGTTGTTGAGGGAGGACCGGAGCCGTTTGAATAGTTGTCGGGATGAAGATAAACACCCACTCTTCGTAGTTTTCCAGACCAAAGTACGCGTTCGCCGCCTTGCCTTTCCGCTTTGGCGCGACCCCCACGATTGGCGCGTTACCCGTCCCGGGTGCGCCGGTCTCGAACAGATGCGCGAGCGGATCGATGATCGCTTTGTCATCATCATCGTCATCGTCGGGGTCCTGCCCAGGTCTTGCGGGCGGAGCCCCCGGGTTGGCTGGATTAACAATGGGCGGTCTTTGACCAGCGCCGGGCGCTTGCTCCTCGGACGAACCGAAGACACTTTTCGTTGGAGGACCAGCAATGAGGAGATATTGACTCGGAATAGGTATCAAGGTCTGCGACGCCCATGCCTGCAAGAACGGCATAATTCGCGGGTCCCGAGCTCTGACCGGCTCCCACTCGGCGTTAGAAATCGGGTCTATCATTGCTGACGGTCTGACGAATTTCCGTTCGTTAACCCCAATCGTTACCCCGTCGCGCAACTTCGCCAGTTCAAGGAGGTACCCGTACGGCGGCCGTTGGAAAAGCTGGATTCCCCGCAGAGCGCCACCGTTATAGTAACGAGCAATACCTTGAGCCATCTGATCGCCCCGATACAACATCTCGAGTTCTTTGTCTCGCTGGACCTGCATCTGCACGTTGGGAACGATCGAGGACGAAAGTAAGATGCTCATTACCCCCAGCGTCAGCAGCAATCCAAGCAAAGCCCAGCCTTGCTCGCCGGCTTGCCGTCGTTCGCAACTGTGTTGGTTTGTACTAACCTGGACCGCCATCATTTCGGCCTGTCTACTAACTGAACGCGTCTCTTGATGTCGTATTGAGTAAGAGTGACTTCGATGCCGTCTGCGTTGATTCCGTCCACACGCCAAATTCCCATTATCGTCTCGCCCACTCTCACTCGCTTGATTTCCTTGGTAGAAGTGATCTCGACTACGGCATAGTTGGACTGCGGCTGGCCAAGCGTGCCGAGTCTTCCCCTGTATATGAACGGAGGCTCGGGTGCGCCCTGGACGACGAACTGAATCGTATTCGAATTCTGGGTTGGGTCACTTTTTGATCTCACCTCGAAGGACATCCCGCGTGCCAGCGAATAGTCTCCAGCCGAAATCTCTGTGGAAAGCTTAGTCTCGCTAACCCGCTTGGTGGGCCGGGGCTGTCCATCGATTAATATGTGGGCATCTTCGGGAATCTTGTTGCCGGTCACTACAACATTGATGGGCCTCGGAGTACCTGCCACTGCCGTTTGGGGTTGAAGCGAAATCAACTGGATCGGCGGCGGCGGCGGCGGTGGCGGCGGTGGTTTTGGTGGCTCTTTGAAATAAGCAAAAATATTCCCGCGACTTCCCGGTTCGCTCTTGCCGCCCCCGCTGGTCAGCCGGAGATTCAGTGGCGTTGTGTCCGCGAGCAGCGCTTTCATCAAAGCTTCCTGCTGCGCCACGGTACCCAACTGACGCGTCTTCGGCGTGGCTGAAGTCGATGAGCTTGCGGGCGTGGATGTTCCTGCGGTTGGAGCGCCGGCTGCGGGTGTGCGCTTGGGCCTGGCTGATGGACCGCTCAAAAAGACATTGTAAATAACCGCTGCAACGAGCCCCACCGCCAGCACGATCAGGAGAATTCGTTTTGTTTTTTCCGATGATGAACTTCGTTTTGCCATTCTTTACTTAATTACATCGGCTGAAAATAGGCCGACATCTCCATGGTTAGCATGATTCCGGACGCTCCCTCGGCTCCTCGCGACCGTCTGCTCGCCGTTCGCGCTTCCTGATTCGTGAGAGTGATCGAGTTGATTACGACGAATTGTTTCTCGTGCTCAAGCTCATTGATAAAAGTTCGCACGTTCGAGTATTGACCGAACACCGTGAATCGAAATCCGACGCTGGGAAACGCGTTCAGGAGGTCTTCTGCCTTCTTCCGCTTTGTAGTTCCTCCACTCTCGGGCTTATCACCCACGGCATCAGACTCGGCAAGATTCGCTCCCATATCTATACCACTGGTGA
>DASRIZ010000074.1:0-5631 GCA_035649735.1 Blastocatellia bacterium
AAATGTCGCTGAAATATTACGACCGTTTGCTGAGTAAGATTGACGAGGAGTCCCCTGAATACTCTCTTTTGAAGAATGCCGTTATCATTGATCACTCTCCTATAGGCGCGTTCCGTAAGACGATTGATATCCTCTGCGAGATCGAACAAGCTGAATACCTTCGTTTGGTGGCAAAGCGATTTTGCATCGAGGCCTCATCTGAGATCGAGGTAGCGATCATCCTCCATCGACGACTGGGGACATAAGGTCGGCGTTCTTAATTGGGTCTGTCTTCTCGCCAGACTCAGCGATAGGCGCCCTTATAGGCGTCGTCAGAACTGTAATCCCCGGCGGTACTATCCCACAGCTTTGATAGCAGCCCGGCAACGCTGATCCGGGGAAACTCACTCAGAGGGAATATTTTTGGCGCGAGTAATCTTGACAAGTTCTTTCTGGTATCGGTCCAGCCGCCCAAGCTGTTTCATGCGTTCGTCATTTGCGTATGCGAGAACAGGATCGGTCGAGTAGCTAGGCACCTTTGCCGAACGCCAGCGTCCGGCTTTATCCTGCTTATTACCGACAAGCGCACGATCATGCTTGTGGACGTTCTTCCAGCCGAACGCCTTCTGCGCCGTCCGTATGTCCAGCTGCGGCCCTGACGGGATTTTATCGGGTGCTTTCTTTTATCTCTGTGGGACTCACCAACGGCGTTAAGATAAAGTGGCTGGCGGACTACTGCGGCACGTCCGTGGCTATGATTGGAAGCACTACGGCAAGTACTTTGGCGGTGACAGTGAGGAGCAATTAAGCCGGCTTTTTGGGGCCAAAAGTGAAACGCTTGAGTGCAACCTTCGAGTCAGAGGGGGAGCAAAAACAGGGACAAGTAGCGGAAATATCTAGAAAAGGGGTTGAATGGGCCCACCTGGATTCGAACCAGCACCAGAAAAAAACCGTAATGCTCAAAAAACACAGTACATACTTGACTGTGTTGGATAATCGCCGCAACCTGGCCACCAGCGCGCATCCCGAAATATCCTTGCAGAACCCTCGTTAACACCCCAAAAACCGGAACCGTTCCGCCTCTCCAATGGAGGGGCGAATGGAGCACAAAAAGGTATGCGCGAACCAGGAACGCGGCGACCGTGCAGCGGTTTGCGAGTATTGCGGCCATGTCCGCTGTGACAAATGTCTTCCAGATAAATGGCCGCAATTGGCTGATGGCTGCTGTAGCTGTCGAGCACGGATTCTCGAACGCTTCCGATGGAGGGTTTACTAATGGCCTACCGCCTAAAAACCTTCCGCGTGCAATTTGTCGCAGAACCCGCTTTGTACCCGACCAGGTCACCTTGCCGGGCGTCGGAAGATGTTGAGCGGATAGCGCGAAGTATATTCGGCACGCTAGACGCAGACAAAGAGCATTTTCTTTTGCTCGCGATGAACAACAAGAACCGCGTCAACGGGTTCAAGGTCGTGTCAACCGGAAGCCTTACCGCGTCGCTAGTTCATCCACGCGAGGTATGGCGAACGGCGCTCCATTTGTGCGCAGCTGCGGTCGTTTTTGTTCACAACCACCCGAGCGGCGATCCTGCACCCAGTCAAGAGGATCAAGAAATCACTCGCAGACTGAAGGAGACTGGCGACATGCTAGGGATTCGCGTGCTAGATCATGTCGTGCTTGGCGATGGGCGGTTCTTCTCGTTTAGTGACCGTGGGTTGTTGTAAGTGTAGGGCGGAGTCAATTCAAGTCGTTGGCAACCCGCGATTCACGACAGGATCAAGTCTGTTTTCCGTACGCTTTCGGTTGTGCCTCGATCCACCCCCCCACCCCCCTGGTCTGGCGGGGCATACCCAAAGCGCGGTCGCAGGTCGATTTTAAGAAAAGGTAGTCGTCGAATGACTACTCGTTTTCGTCTGCCGTGCCTGCGAGACCAGGCTCGTGATGGCGTCCACGACCGACGTTACCGGCATCCGGGTTCGCGATCCGCAGTGGGTTGCCTCAACCTTCTTCCGATCTATAAGGAGACGCATCGGAAGTGAAGTTGGACGTTTTCGCTTCCGACGGGGATTGCTTATTGCCGGGGCTTAAAGTGTTCGTGTTGCCATCCCGCAAGTGTGTATGGCACCGCAAGGCGAAGGGAACATCTGATATTCAATCAACGGGAGACCGCAACGGAAACCAAGAAGACCCAAGCATTCCCGACGATTTCAGCAATCTGGGCATCTGGTCGTTGGGTTTGTTTGGGTCTTTTGGGAACTATTTCTCGGACACAATTCGGACACCGGCCGATGTGATTTGTTTTTCTTGGAATGAAACTCAAACCGAATGATCGCATACAGTCTGGGAAGGCCTCTTGGAGTGATCCTAATAGGCGTAACAGCGTGGTCGACCTATAAAATGATTTAGTTGGCCGTCGCATTGTTACTCTTGTTCTTCATCCTCATCATCGTCTACGTAGCATTCGACGGGTCCACAGCTCCAGTCAGCCGGCATGGCTTCGTCTTCGGCCTTGAGCCTTGACATCGCTGATCTCGCAAGTTCCTCGGCGTCTTTAACGGGGAAACTTGCCGGCACCTCAATCGTCGTTACTCGTACGCCCTTTCTGGTAACCTCCCAAACGCCTAAAGACGCTTCAACCTTAGCGACGATATCCGTTAGGTCAGAATGAAGGGCGTTGATCGCCGCCCATTCATTAGCGAAGGGCAGAGTTTGATTGAACTCATCGACTAACGCTTGGAGATCATCTAACACCTCGTCGATGACGTCTCTTGATTGTTCGCTGCTGGCTCTCGGTACGTTAATCTTTCTCATTTTCCCGTGTCCTCGCTTCCGTCCGGTCTTTCCACTCCATGACCGAATGACGAGTTTTACTAGTAGGTGGTCAGAATTTGACGTGAATGGCAAGCCTGACTTGGCCTGGACGGAATCGCAGGCGGAGAGACGATCTCTGGCGGATTTTGAGTCAGCGATAAGGGTAAACGACGAAGCACTATCGGACATTACGTCGCAGAATCTCAGGAGATTTCGACGACCAATCTCTTGGTGGTTCATCCTGGGTACCGGTAGTTCGGGCACAAAACGGGCACAGTCTCTGAAGTCTGGCCCTACCTGCTGATTGCGAAAAACAATACTTCTCTTCCGAATTTGCCTCAATCTGAAAAAAGCAAACAAGACAAGGCGATTGATCAGAGCACGAGTCCAGCGCCACTACACCATAATTTTTATGACAGAAGAGCCAATCACTAAACGTAACTAAATTGAGCGAAAGCGCGACATAAGCGGGTCGGACTGAACTATGGCCACCAGCGGTCGGCGTCCTTTACAGCCGTTACGACCTCGGCCACGGCCTCTTGGCCACCAAGACAGGCAAAACGGGCGCATAACGTACTTCTACGTGAGCCGTTTTTTCCACTGAGAGCGCAAGACAGTCTTTCCTTGACGCCACCAACCGCCTTGGCGTAAAAGACAGGCGAGCCGTTATCACAGTATAAACCGATCAGGCCACGTCTTTAGTTTCGCTGGCGATGGTCTCCAACTCGGTGTTTTATGGCCACCACGACCAAAAAAAGCTCTAAGAATAAAAAGGCAAAACTGCGCCTTCCCATGGTGAATACGTCTGTGGCCGAACAAGCGCAGACGATTGCGGAGTTACGCCAGGAACTTCGAGATTGTAAGCGTCAACTCACAGAGTCGCTGGAGCAACAGACCACCACGGGCGAGATTCTACGCGTGATCGCTAGTTCACCGACCGACCTCCAACCTGTTTTTCAGACGATCCTCGACAATGCGGTCCGCCTCTGTGAGGCGCAAAACGCGCAGTGTTCAGATGATGGAGAGTTCTTTCGGGCCGTAGTATGGAATAACACTTCACCGGCATTGTCATCCTTTGTACAAAACACGCCGATCCCACCCGGGCGAGAGAGCGCACTGCGCCGAGTAGGACTTGAAAAACGGCCCGTCCATATTCCTGACATGCTCGCTGACCCCGAGTGCATTGTGCCTGAGCCTTATAGAGAGGAAGGGATACGGACGAACCTCGGGGTGCCGTTGCTCAAAGAGAATGAACTGATCGGAGCTATAGCGATCCACCGCCGAGAGGTTCGGCCGTTTACGGAAAATCAGATCAAAGTACTTGAAACCTTCGCCGATCAGGCAGTCATCGCCATCGAGAATGTGCGGCTGTTCCAAGAACTCAAAGAAGCATTGGAACAACAGACAGCGACGAGCGAAATCTTGGGCGTCATCGCGAGCTCGCCGACGGATATTCAGCCGGTATTGAATGTCATCGCCGAGAACGCTGCGCGTGTGTGTGGCGCAGAGGATGCGACAATTCGATTGGTTGAGGGGAACTTACTCCGCTTTGGAGCTCACTATGGTTCTATTCCCATTACGCTTCCCACTACAGAAGGACAAGGCCGACCGATAGACCGTGATTCCATAGTTGGGCGAGTGGTGCTAGACCGCCGACTTATCCATCTTGAGGATTTGTCCGCGGTGGTTGATACGGAGTTTCCCGCTAGGAAATTAACTGTTACGGAGCATCCCATACGCACGATGTTAGCCACACCTTTACTGCGTGAAGGTATCGCCATCGGAGTGATTGCGCTCCGTCGTACAGAGGTCCGTGCTTTCTCTGAGAAGCAGATTGCTCTGCTGAAAACCTTTGCCGACCAAGCCGTCATTGCCATCGAGAACGTCCGCTTGTTCCAAGAACTCCAGGAGCGCAACGCAGAGTTACGCGAAGCGCTAGAGCATCAAACTGCTACAGCCGAGGTGCTCGGCATCATCAGCCGTTCGCCGACCGACGTGCAGCCGGTCCTCGACGCCATCGTCGAGAGTGCCGCGCGTGTTTGTGAAATTGATGATGTGTTATTACGACTCCGCGACGGCAATACTATGGTTCCGCGCGCTCATTTTGGTTCTGTACCCATACCCGCCGTCGAGATCGATATTGATGCGCCAACGCCTCGCTGGGTGCGGGAGCACGGCACGCTTCACATTCCCGACGTTCGCGAGTAGAAAGTTTTCTTTGCGTCTCCAGAGGTACCGGTACGCACTTTCTTGGCCGTTGCTCTTCATCTGCAGGGGAAATTCATTGGATACCTGGGCGCACGTCGCACCGAGGTACGCCCCTTCACCCCGGGGCAGATCAAGCTGCTAGAAACCTTCGCTGACCAGGCGGTGATTGCGCTTGAGAACGTGCGCCTGTTCAAGGAGCTGCAACAGCGCCTCGAACAGCAAACGGCGACGAGTGAGATTCTGGGCGTCATCGCGAGCTCGCCGACGGATGTTCAGCCTGTGCTTAATGTGGTCGCCGAAAACGCCGCACGGCTGTGTGAGGCAAATGACGCTCAAATCACTCGTGTCCAGGGCGACCTAGTTGGGACCGTGGCCTCATTTGGACCACTGCCTCCGACTTCTGAGAAGAGACCCATCACTCGTACCTTCCCGTCCGGTCGGGCCATACTCGATCGGCAGACAATTCATACTCACGACATCTGGGCCGAACGCGAAGAGGACTGGGCGGATATCTGGCATACCGTCCATCGCTTGGGCATTCGGACCTGTCTGGCCGTTCCACTGCTGCGTGAAGGGGTTTCCGTCGGTGCCATTACAATCCGTCGTACCGAAGCGCGCCCTTTCACCCCTGCGCA
>DASRIZ010000075.1:0-6586 GCA_035649735.1 Blastocatellia bacterium
TGCAATGAGCGCGGATCCGCCTTTGAACTGAGACCCGCGGCCACCAACTCCGGCTTGCCAATTCGATACCATCCTTCGTGTTTTACCGAGATCTTAACCGCGTCCTGCGAGGCGAGACCGAATTGAACGTTCGTTTGATCCGCGATTACTTCGACGGGACGAGTAGTTGTCGACACAGGGAGGGTGGTCCCGGCTAGCGCGCTTTCGGTTGCCAGCTCTTTTAGAGTCAGGGTCTGGGCCGAGATCGCTTGTTCTCTGGCCGACAAGACAGCCAGTTCTTCCGTAGAAGTGCGCTTAAAAATCGGCCCGTGACATACAGTGCTGCCGTTCAGATCGATTGACTCAATCCAATATGATGAGTCATCGTCCTCCTTTGTACCGGCCTGCCATACATATGACCTCCCGGCGGTCATCACCGTCCCTGGTTTGGCCGCCAACCCCGAGCCTGGAATCAGCGACTCGTTGATTCGCATTCGCTGTCCGTCCTTTTGACGATAGATGTTGAAGCCGAGGTTGTTCACCTCCTCTCCGGTTTCCCACCGCAACACAACCTTACCGTCTCTTCCCTGAACGGCATTGAATCCGATCATCGCAACATAGGTCGGTCCCGCCGGTCCCGAAATCGTCCAGGGTGAGAAGCTGGTAATCAGCGTCTTCTCTACCCAGTTGTCGGTCGAGTCTCGGGTGGTAGCGCCTTGAGAGACCCACGAAGTCCCGTCCTTTCGCCAGAGCTCGAGTGACCCTTCCAAGTTGCCGTTCAATTCACTATCAAGGTAATGCAGGCGCACAGTCGCCGTGCCCAGGGTTCCCACAACATCTTTGAGGGTATACGTACGCCTCGCCGAGTTTCCAAAATCCGCAGGCGATGCCTTTAGGAGACTCACGGTCATCGACGAAACGGTCCCGGCAGTGATCGTGATCTGAACGTTAGGATTCCCGAAGCTCCGAGTCGAGGCTCCGCTGAGATCCGCGCGATTCACATTTCCAACGACGTCGCCGGTTCCTAACGACGTCGAGCCGTTGCCCATGAAAAGCGTGAACGATCCGGTCGCCAGGTCACCGTTAATCAGACCAAGCGTTCCGTTGATCCTCAACTCGCTCGCCAGGGAAACGGTTATACCAGCTCCGTTCACGGTGAAATCTGAATATGCAGGAGTAAATGCGGTCCCGGACTTCATGCTTAAACCGATTGCGGGATAATCCAGCAAGATTTTGGACGCGATTATGGATTTGGCCAGGACTACTACATTGTCAATCCGGAACGTACCGCCTGATGCGAATGCGCTTCGTCCGGCTCGATCGGCCACAGACCCGGCGAACCCATATAGTCTGATGGTGACAGCGGCCTGGTCGTCGATCGCCGAGACGGCGCCGAGATCGAAGGTCCCCGCGGAGAACACCGCGTTTCCGGTAAGAGTCGTCGTAGCAGAGGTGAAACTGCTTCCGTTGATACTGAATAGGACGCCTAGGCGGGCGGGCCCGCTGGCCGATGCTTGTTGATCGACGGCGATAGAAATCTGCGTGAACCCGGAAGTGTTGACAACGAACTGATAGTAATTAGTTGCCGCCGATCCGGGATCCGAAGTTGAACTATCCCAATTGCTTCCCGTTGCGGCTTGACCCGCGGCCGCCCCGCCGTTGAATGTTCCGGCGCCGGCGACTGAACTGATAGTAGTGGTGTTGCCAGCTCTGGTTATGGCCGCGCTGCCGCTGTTTACGGCTTGCTCAACCAGATTCTCGAAGCTCGTTCTGGAGGCGTTGTTCTCGAAGTCGTAATAGAGGATTGGCACTTGTCCGTTTGTTGTGGGGACGAGCAACAGCGTGCAAAGGATTGCTGCCAGTAAGAAACCTGCTCTTCTTATACCGCCCGCGAACCGAGTCTCGTTGGGTTCATCAAAAGACCGCCTGGGTGAGAACATACGAATCGCTCCTGGGTCAGCCTCCGCTCACGGCGACGCCGCAGCGGTGCCTTGAAAGGGCTCAAAGCCCTCTTCCATAGCCGACTTAATTTACCCAGGAAGTCGCTGACTAAAATACTCAGAATCTGGATGCATATATTACGCAAGGGGAATCGTAAAATCAAGAAAAAAGTTTTCGTGAGTGTTGGTTTGTGCGAGCGGACCATCTGGAGGCTTATTCGGGATGACGGATAGACCGTCAGTTCTTTTGCTTGAGCTCGATGAACCCCCTATTTCAAGGTTGTCCGCGGTTCGGTATGACTTTAGCCCAAAACAAATAACGTGTTATAACGGCTACGTTCGTTTTTGGCTGTTGAAGAGAAAGACGAGGCGTAGCCCGGTGAAAGAAAAAACTGCGAACAAGAAGAGTGACAGTTACCTACATACCTATCATATCGTCAATTCGCATGAAGCGTACTTGAGTGATGTTGCCAGAAACCGCTCGTTTCTATCGGCCCTGACCAGACATGTTAAGCCGGGTTCAACGGTCCTGGACATCGGCTCGGGCACGGGTATATGGGCCATAACAGCAGCCCTGTTAGGAGCGCGTCGGGTAGTCGCAATCGAACGCGACGAGCTTCTGATACCCATAATCAGAAATTTGATTAAGGAAAACGGCGTTAGCGACAGGGTTGAGGTGATCCACGGCGAGTCACAACGCATCAACCTTGATGAGCGATTTGACTGCATCGTAAGCGAGACCATCGGAAACCAGGCATTTGAAGAACAGATTGTTTCTACAATGACCGATGCCAGGAAGAGATTTCTCAAACCTGGCGGTGTTTTGATTCCCAGTTTCGTCTCGCTGGTAGTTGCTACTGCTCATATGCGGAGACGCCCGCCGAACGTCGCCGCAGGTGCCTCAGTAAAATGCGAGTACTTTGAATTGCTCAGTTTGAATATCCCGGTAACAATGACCCAGAAATCAAAGATTAGAGTTATTTCCACTCCTAGAGATTTGTTAAGTATTGACCTGCTTCGAGTGGACGCTATGCCTGATCTTGCGAGCCTGACTGCTCGCTGGAACAACATTGATCTTACTCGTATCAATTGTTTTGCCGTCTGGGCGGAGATGCGTTTGGCAAAGGGGTTGAAATTATCAACTCTGGAAACCAGTAACTGGGCGCCGGTGATCTATCAAATAAAGCCATTCAAGCGAACGAAGGGCAACGTCGAGTTCGTGTTGAATATGACCGACAAGACTCACTATTGGACTGCCTCTCTTTCCAACAGCCGAGATACCGAGACCCAGTCGTATTCGCCGGTTTTCGCTTACACGTCACTTCAAACGCAGATCCGAATGGCAGAAGCGTTCAACACTCTAAAAAAGGGATGATGTACTTCGAACTTCAAGTAGCCTTACGTGATCATATTAGCCTAATGGTCAGCGTAGGCAGGAGTGTGGCCTGACATTGCTCAATCTCCCGCCAAATTGAACTCAACCTCATCCGCGACGCGCGACTTTTAAAGGATTGAGCGCCCTTCTGGAAGATCGAGACACAACCAGCTCGGACTTAAGCGCAGAGATTGTTACCTCTGCAGTTTCCACTGCAGCACTCGGAATCAAGGGTACAAGCAGCATCCCTCGGCCGGCAGCTCGCTTGCGCTGTAGCGGGGGAAACAAGGGAGACTATGAGCGGTAATGAGGCAGCGGCGGCCAATCCGAGTTTGCCGACTAGTTGCCGGCGTGAGATCCGAGATTCGATTTCCGTGTTAGCCCCACGCTCCCTTACGAGCAAGTGCGCCCGGTCCAGTTGCTGCAGGGCGAAATAGACGACGGATTGGTCGACGGAGGCTCCTACTTCTTGTTCAAGGGATGCGACTGTGTCCGAAATCTTGCTCTCGCCGTCACAGCGACTCCAGACAAGTGCCGCGGTCTTGTTGAGAGAATGAGCCTTATGACGCTTTAGGTCGTATACCAACAAATCGTCTGCTAGCTCGTGTAACAGTAATTCCTCCTGCCGCTTGCGCGGCATGCGACGGTTACTTATTCTGTCCATCACGCAATCCTCTAGCAGGCAGAAATAATTGGGGGTTCAGGTGGACTTGTACAGTTTAGCAGGCGAGGTTGTCAATGCTACATTGAGTCAAGAGACAAATTCTCTACGACTGCACTAAATAACTACCTCAACGTTTCTCTACCGCCTCTTAGAGAAAGTCTCCGCCGAACTGAGTTTCGAGTTGCCGTTTAATCCATTTGAAAGAAGCACGGTACCATCGGACAAGAGAACCGCTGCGTGCGATGAACGTGCATTTGAAAGAGAACTCGATGTTCGGGTGAACTGCCCATTATAGAAGGTCTCCGCAGTAGACGCCGTCGTCGTGCCTGCTACAATTCCCCCGGCTATCAATACTGAACCGTCCGATAAAGCGGTTGCCGAGTGACTCGCTCGAGCTGCGGTCATAAGCCCTGTCGATGAAAATGTCGAGAGCGTGATCGGCGTTGACGGCGTAAAAACATCCGCAGTTCTCAATGCAACGCCCAGATCATTCCTTCCGCCGGTAATCAACACCGTGCCATTACCCAGCGCTGTCGCGGTGTGATGGTGGCGAGCGGAACTCATCTTCCACGGTGTCAGAGGACTGCTGCCCGAAACAAACTGACCAAGAGTCGGGACAAACGGAGTCGGCACGAACACTTCGGCAGTGTTCAATACCCGACCGTTTGATGCCCCACCGGCGATCAGAACATATCCCCCGGGGAGCGACGTAGCAGTGTGAAAAGCGCGAGCGGTGCTCATGCGTGTGGGCACTGATAGAAACATATTGGTGAACGGAAGAGTATGTCCCGCCGGTATAAATACCTCGCTGGAGTCTAGTGCCGCCGCGTTGTAGCCTCCGGCTATCAGTACCGTCCCATCTGAGAGCAGAGTTGCCGTGTGGCCAAACCTGGGCGTGTTCATAGCTCCTACGCTGGTGAATGACCCGCTGACCGGATCGTACAACTCCGCGCTGGAGAGGACCTGACCGTTTTCTCCTATACCGCCGACAATGAGCACCTTGCCCCCGTCAAGCACGGTGGTCGTGTGCTCGGCTCGAGCTTCCATCATGGGCACTGAATGGAATGAACCCGTGACTCGATCGTAAATGTCAGCAGTTGAATTCACGTGATCGAACTGATCGTAACCGCCGGTGATTATCACCGCATCGCCGGGGAGCAGCGCGCTGTCCAACGGCGAAGCCTGCGGGTTGAACCTGGCCACCGTTGTCGCCCCGGTCAGGTTGAACTGCGAAGTAGTAAAGCTCGCTGCAAAGAATTGTCGCCCTGTTGTCGCGGAGTCCTGATCGAGGTTGTTTCCCTCGAGATCCTTAACACGAGTCAGAGCGACGACCGTGATCGTCGCGTCTGCCGGCAGGTTGCAAGCTGTCGTCGAGCGGTCTGGAAGAGTCGTTGTCGGCGTAAACATCGCACTCATTTTGTCCGGCGCCGAAGTGAACATGCCCGTTACCCGCTCAGCGCTTGGCACCGCCAGGAAAGTCCCGCCGTCCTGAACTACAACCGTACCCTGCGCGGTGTCTGCAAACACCAGCAAGTTGTCGCGAAGTGTATCGGTGTCGACTGCTTCGCTGAACCTTATTACCGCAGGCGCACTGATCTGGTTGTTGCTGGATCCGGACTGCGGCGCCAGGCTGACCACTCGTGGCGGAGTGAGATCCGGCGGGGGCGGGGGTGGCGCGTCCTGTGTCGTAAATATGGACGAGAATACATTCGCGAGTTGATTGCCGGCGAGGTCCGTAATCTCACGGGTAACGGTCAACGTAAATGTGGTCGAGTACTCAAGAGGTGAAGCCGGGGTAAAAACCAGTCCTGTGCGGTCGTGAGACGGCGCGAGCTGGCCAGCGACGCGTTGACCTCTTGCGGTTAAGGAAAACGCCGATGGTGTTAGAGTATCCAGAAGAATAGGCTCATCGAACGTCACCCGGACCCGCGCACTGGTAACATCGACGCCTGTTGCGCCGTTGATCGGATCGACCGCGATGATGCTGGGAGGAGTCAGATCAATTGCCGGCGGCGAATCGATTCTTACGAGGGCGACCGAGAGCAACGAAACAGGATCACCGTTGAGCGTAACCTTTAGTGTATTTTCGCCCTGATTTAGACTTACCGGTGTCCTAAACTGGCGTGTCTCTTTCTTAATTTCGGCAGGTCCCGCTACCTGAATATCATTCAGCATGATGAGAGCGCTGGCGATGCGTCCTTTCTTTTTGTCATTGAAGTCGTCGTTGTCATCGGGATTGCCGTTAACCACTTCGAGGCTGTACCTGGCTGCGCCATTGTTGACCGAGATGCGGCGGGTGTAGGTCTGAGGTTTTCCTTGTTCGCGGCGAAAAATCTCCGGGCCGAAAACGGTAGCGTTTGCCGTGTAGGCGAGCAAGGGACTTCGGGGGAGCGTAAATGTAGCAGAAGATGCCACTAACAGCGCTGTTACGATTGCAAATCCGGGGACGCGAAGGGGAGCTTTCATGCCCGATTCTCCTTAACGATACACTGAAGTTGGCAGCAGGTTGACATCGATAGGTTGACGTAACCTTGAACAGACCTTGATAAGGATCGATCCTGCGCCTCACTTTCGAATTTCGGTCTCTGAGGCGTCTTGAAATGAAGACGTCGCATCCCTATACTTTGC
>DASRIZ010000076.1:0-5398 GCA_035649735.1 Blastocatellia bacterium
AAACGCGTCCGCGTATCGAGGCCGCCCCTTCGCCAAGCACCAGCCGTACTCCGTTGAGACGCTGTCCTGATTTCACGGTGATCCCGCTGCTACTGACATCGACCGGAGTGTTGGTCGGGCCCGGAACAGTCATCCCGCGAACGTACCACGCCTCGTCAAGCAGCACCCGGCTGTCGAGGCGATAACGTGCGGCAGGA
This sequence comes from Blastocatellia bacterium, assembly GCA_035649735.1. Taxonomy (GTDB): domain Bacteria; phylum Acidobacteriota; class Blastocatellia; order UBA7656; family UBA7656; genus Onstottus_A. The sequence goes on from DASRIZ010000076.1 coordinate 198, forward strand.
AGACCCTGAAATACGAATTCTCCCTTGTTGTCGGGAGTGTACAACGCTGACGAGAAGCGTGATGAAGGATCCGAGTTGTCTGTCTCATCCGAGCTGATACTCATCAGTGTTTCTTCGACCGCGGGTGCAGGCTTTATGTCGCACCGAAGGTCTTTGGTAGCCAGATCAAGCGTCAATCGGCCGGCTATCGATCCCAACGGGACAAGATTTATCCCAACACCGGTGATATCGCGCCCCCTGACCTTGACCGGAACTCGCTTCGAAGCGGCTCCATCATCGCCTTGAAACGGAACGCGGCGCGCGGTCAAGTAATAGTCGCCGTCAGTCACACCGTTGAGCTCAAAAGTTCGGCTGCTGTTATTAGGCTGCACGACGGCCTGCGCCTCAAACGTGTCGTTTGAGGCGCGAAACAATAAAACAGTGATGCCGAACTGAAACGATTCGGTTGACGATGCGTCGATCACCGCACCACTGATCGTGAGGCCTTCTTCTCCGCGATGCCGAATGTTAACGCCCGAGGCTTCGGCGCCCCATTGCAATACGACTTCGGCCGCGGTGTCCCGGGTTGACGAAGGATAGTAGGTAGGCCTGTCGTCAGCGTAAGCAGTTATCATCGATGAGCCCACGTTCTTCGACGCTGCCGCGACGATGTATGTGCCAGCCGGCAAACCAAACAACCTGTAGACGCCGCGGTCATCCGTATATCTGGATGAACCGTAAGTCGCCTCAGTTCGGCGGCCGCGCTCGTCACGAAGCTGGGTGGCGCTCATCTGTATCCCCACAACCGGGTTGCCATCCGAGTTTGTCACCGTGCCGGTGATCGCCCCACCTTTTCGTAATACAAGATTGACTGAATCCCCCGGTCTATGGTGAACGGTATCGCCGGGCTCGCGAACCAGCACGTAGCCGTTGGCCTGAGCGACTATCGCATAGCTGCCGCGCGGCAGACCATCCGCGACAAATCTGCCGGTCTCGTCTGTGCTGATCGTCCGGCGCACACCTTGTCTGCTCGATCCGCTGATAATCACTCGAGCGTTCGGCATCGGCTGTCCGGATTCACTTACCACCCGGCCAGTGATCGATGTGACTCGGTTTACAGGTTGTTGGGTGGCGCTTGTCGAGGCGCTCTGGCCTAAGGCTGTCAGCAGCAAACTCGCCAAAGACGCAACAATCGCGGCTGTCAGGATTAAACGTTTCATGTTGCTACTCGGTTAACGGTTGGTTTCATTCAAGTCCACCAACATGGTGATCTGTGATTCCCTCCCGTTCGTAACGGTGACGGTCTGCTTAACATTCTTTGAGATTGACACCGGCGCACCAGCAGCGGGCGTAGACGGTTTCGTCTGATAGAAGAGCGAGAGCTCGTACTCGCCGGACTGAAGTCCCTCGAGGACAAAGCGCCCGCGTGAGTCGACTGTTGGCATTCTCATACCAGGATTCTTATTATCGCTTCCGACCTTAGCGACATTGATATATATCGCCGTGTCCGCGGTAATCTCGCCTCCCTCAACCTTTACCTGCCCTCGTATCGACCCTGTGCCGTAAGCAAAAACGACTTTGACTCCGGTAATCTCCTCGTTCGAGCCAACCTCGATGCCGTTTTTTTGCTCGACGCCGTCGCGTTCAATTCGCGCAAGCGCCAGCCCTTTTGGAGCGGGATAAGCAACCGAGAAATTGGCGATCCCACGCGGCAAGCCCATTGTGCGGAAGCTGCCGTCAGCCTCGATACGCACCTGACCGCTTCTGGGAGCTACGTTTAGCGACCCGGCGGAGACGCCCAGCCTGATTTCTGAGAGACGCGGCACGCCAGGTTGTCCGTCAACCCCTTCAATCATCACATTGCCGGCTATTCGTGAACCAACACGCACTTTGACAACAACCCCGGAGATGTCGCTATCGCTGACAGTAAAGGGTCCAGTATCGCTGTATAGGTCGCTGTCGAAAGCAGGGGACGCGAACGCTGCGTACTCACCGGGAGTGACGCCGTCGAGCCGAAACTCGCCTCGAGCATTAGTGGTGGAGCTCGTGAACGAGTTAGAGTTGAAACGGCCGCTTTGCGGGTCCCGCGCCCCGTAACCGTATGTCATCCCGACAACGGGCTTACCGCTGACAGCGTCTACAATCCTTCCAGACACCGAGTAACCCCGAGACGTTCGTCCCAGCACGATGTCAACGCCGGTTGCTTCACTACCGTGAGCCACCTCTATTGTCGTTGCCTTTGTTTCCTCCGTCACATCGGGATGATAGGTGAGCGGGTAGTATGTGTTACCGGTGCTCATTCTGGCGTTGGGACGACTGGTATCCACACCCACGCCTACGATGTACCTGCCCGGCGGCAGTCCGAACAGCCGATACACCCCTCGGTCATCTGTAGTAAACATGAAGTTGTATGGGAGATAGAAAGGCTGCTTTCTGCCCGGTTGTTGGTCGGCTGACCCGACTAAGAACAACCAGACACTCTCCTGTATGACCGGCTGACCATCCGAGCCGATTACCTGTCCGGTAATCACACCACCCTGCTGAAGTGAAATCTCGATACCATCGGCCGTCTCACCTTCCGCGAGAGTGATGGATTTGCCCTGTGGTCGCCCGTAACGGTTGTCGCCGGCAGCGATTAGCGCGGGCGCGAATGCCTGCAGTGAGTAGCTGCCAGCAGGCGCACCCTTAATGTGAAATTCCCCCGCTTGATCAGTCGTTGCCTTGGCCGTTGTCCTTTGCATCCCCGAAGAGGCATCAATAGAGACGAGCAAAACTGTTACGCCGCGCGCGGGGTGACCGTCGATCGTAACCCGACCCGAAATCGAACCATTGGCTTCCTTTGTCTGAACCGGTTGCAGCTCGCGAGAGAACAGCGTAGTCGAGAATACAAGAACGATCGTCGCGATATGAGCGGTTCGGGTTAGTGAGTGCATCTCCGATCCTCCCTCCGCGGAAGCTAGGGCACCCGGCTGCGACGCAGCGTGTTCCAGGATTGTATGCAAACGCTGCCCGCAAGTCGACCCGTAACGGCGGTTTGCTCGGTAACGTCCCGAACACAATTATTGACATTCCTGAAGAGCCGATCATAATGGGCTCGACTCGTAAAGCCAACCTGGCTTGCCCCTTCGGTGTAATGGTGCGTTTAACAGGACGTCCCTCGATCGAGGTAGAATTTGAGCAGTACGCTTGCACCAGGCGAGTCGGGTTTCGACACCGATTTTGCCGCCGTAGTGTCGAATCAGATCAGCGCTTACTTCCTGGATCTAGAAGGCGTGCTCGACCGCGTCGACACCGCAACGACGTATTACCAGGCTCTCGGAGTTGAACGAACCGACGGCCAGGAGAAGATCAAATCGTCGTTCCATCAACTCCTTAACTTGCTCTTTCCGCCGTATGCGTTTGGCAGAAGCATCCCCATCGAGATCAATCCTCGAATAGAGCGCGCATTCCAAAAGGCATCACTTGCCTTCGCTGTGTTGGCTAGTTTTACCAAAAGGAAGGAGTACGACAGCGCGTTACAGTCGTTGGCGAACAGACCACCTGTTGCTGAGAACAAGCAGGCCTCGCCGGGCGCTAAATCGCCTCACCCTCGACTCGATAGCACATCGCCGGCTGCGGATTCTCCCGGGTCGACTCCAGTTGATACAGGCCGGAATCTTAATCTCAGCATGCCTAAACAGCGAGGGGTGTACACAGAGTCACACAATGCTAAGTCAAATGACAATCGACGCAGGTGCGAGCGATTCAAGCTAAAAATACCTGCGCGCGTCACCGGCCATGATCGACGGATCGGCAAATGGCATGAGATGACCGAGACTGTTGAAGTGAGCAGAACGGGTGTATTGCTTCGGCTTCGCAAGCAGATTAAACCGGGAACAGTGTTGTATCTAACATTCCCGTTGCCGAGTAAGCTTCGTGCCCATGGCTTCGCCGAGCAGAGCTACAACGTCTACGGGTTTGTCAGAAGGGTGGAGCCGCCCAGAAAGGGTGTGCGCTCGGTGGGTGTGGAATTCATTGGCGAGCACCCGCCCGCCGGATTCCTTGATAAACCCTGGTCCGTCTTTCGCCCCAAACAGTGGGGCGGCAGAGATCGCCGGCGGCCTGACCGCCACGAACAAATTGAACACATCACCATAGATTACTTCGACGAAAGCATGCATTCACTCGGGCGCGAAAAGGCAAAGACTGAGAACATAAGCCGCACCGGTCTGCGCATCTTCGGAACAACTGCGCCGGCTGAGTTTGACCTTGTGATGATCAGTTGCGCGAGACTGAACTTCCAGGCTATGGCCGCGCTTCGAAACCGATACGTAGGTAAGGATCGGCTTGAGCGGATTTGCGTGCAACTTGTAGACAAAGAGTGGCCCTCGCGCTGAAGACCACCCACCGTCAGTGGGCTAACAGTCAAACAACCTGCTTTCGCCTGACAAGTTCAATCGGACTCCTTGGAATTGGGCATTCAAGTATCGGATGGATACTTAATTGACAATGCTCCGGAGAACTTAGTATACATTCAGCTGCACACCATTATTTCAATCAGGCATTAAACTCTAGAGCACGGGGACCTTCACTAGCGGCTGTCAAAAGCAGGCTCGGCAGCGCGTTGCTTTTGAACCAAGGCATATAAGTTGCACGATTAGGCGCTCCCCGTCTCTAAATTAACTCCCGAGCGACCGTTCAGAACGCCTGCTTCTGAGTCTGGCAACTGGTCACTGATTGGTTGCCGACCGCAGGCGAAACTGCCCGGATGAGATAGCGCAGTGGGCGCTCAGCTTGTGAACTGCGTCGAGGTCCCCGGAGGGGTCATGCGAACAATACAGCGCGGCTTTTTTGTTGCGGTTCTTGCTGCGGCGTCGATCGCCGTGGCGGTGCCGCTGGTGGGGTTGAGAGCAACGGCTGGCGCGTCAACGGGGGCAGCAAGCTCAGCGGTGGCGAGCAAAGCGAAAGCTGCGAGTGTGGCAGCTGCAAATGGAGCAGTGCAGCAGGTGGAGCAGCGACAGGAAGGCGAGAGCCGGGCTGAGCAGGCGCCGGAAGGGAAAATCTCGGCAGAGACGCGCAAGGCGCTAGGGCTGACGCGAGTGGCGAATCCCGCAGAAGCGAGCGCGAAGATGGCGCAGAAGCTGGGAGGGAAGAAGACAGGCAGCGGCGACGTCTCGATACAATCGGGACAGCCAACGGTGTTCGATGCGCGAAGCGCGTTATCGGCGGCTTTGATAACGACG
>DASRIZ010000077.1:0-12625 GCA_035649735.1 Blastocatellia bacterium
GCCGGTTGCATGTAGAGGCTAGTCACGGATCATTTTAGCTAGCGGTGTTTGTAACTGGCGTGATAATACGTCTGTTACGTTCGCTTGGTACGGTGAACCCAACATGCAGAAGCCAGTATTGACATCAATATTATTCGTATCGCTCTTGAGCCGCGGTGCGCAGGCGCAAACACAAGAAGATTTCGACTGGGTCAACAAGCATTTTTTTTCAGTGCTCGAGGAGCTTATGCCCATCGAGCCGAGGTTAGGGTACTCTTTGGGCTACCGAAGTTATCGTGATCTACACACGTCCGAACCAGAATTCTCCTTTGTTTTCAATAGGGTTCTCCAGCAAAAGTTTATAACTCTGACAGTAAGACAGCCTGAGGGTATATCGTTGTACGACCAGATCATGATCGCACATCGAAACAATTCGAATGAGCCTATCGAAAACATCAAGAAGCACTTAAAAATAAAAGAGCAGCTTCTTTCGGAGCACACGTGTCGCGCAGTACGGACACAGTTTGATGAGTTCTACAGGTTGACCCTCCAGATGCTCTCAGCAAGAGATCGACGAGAACAAAGTAAAGGTGAGTTTACGATCACGCTGCATCCAAGAGTTCACATGTTCAAGGCTGACATTTCAGGAGGCAGCCTGAAGGTTGTGATAGGTGAAGACGATCATCCGTTTGTGAGATGGGCTAACAGGACTCGCAAGGCTGTGGAGAATTGCAGCTCGACGAGTGGCAACGAAAACCAGCCGAAGTGATGGTCCATGAGAATGAGTGATAGCCAGGTAAGGATCTGCGCAGTCATCACCGAAGAAACCGTCGCCCTCGCGCGCGCGGCGATGAACCAGGCGGCGACCGTCGCCGATTTGATCGAACTGCGGCTGGACTATCTTAGAGACTTCGATTTTGCGGACGAGCGTTCGCTAGCTTCGCTAGCCTTACTTTTAGACGACAAGCCTCTTCCGGTTATCATCACGTGCCGCGCGGCTTCAGAAGGGGGCCAGCAGCCAATTGACGATAGACATCGGCTTCGCTTGCTTGTAGAAGGTGCGCGACGCTGCGCCGACTACTGTGATATCGAGGCTGCGTATTACGCCGAAGCCGCGGCTCTATCACCGGACATTTCGCGACTGATCGTCTCTTATCACAACTTCGAGGAGACGCCCCCAGATCTCGATGACGTTTACGACCGAGTGACTGCTCTTCCAGCGGCGGTTCACAAAATCGTCACCCGCGCGAATACTATCACCGACGCGCTAGGAGTTTTCAAACTGCTCGCACGCGCTCGCGGCCAGGGAACGAACTTTATTGCAATGGCCATGGGACAAGCCGGTGTAATCACTCGAGTGATGGGTCCCAGCCGCGGCAGTTTTCTTACCTACGGATCACTTGATTCGGGTAAGGAGAGCGCCGACGGGCAACTCACGTGTGAAGAACTGATCGACGCGTATCGAATACGCCGCTTATCATTGTCGACGAAGATAACTGGAATAGTCGGATCCCCGGTTGGTCATTCGGCCTCCCCGGCGATGCATAACCGGGCATTCGCGGAACTCGGCCTCGACTATGTTTATCTTCCGCTCGAAGTAGACGGCCTCGCGGAATTTGTCGATCGGTTTGTTACCCCGGCGAGGCGTGAGATGGATTGGAATCTGCGCGGGCTTAGCGTGACCATTCCTCATAAGAGCAAAATTATTCCGCTGCTCGAGGAAGTAAGTGAAAGTGCCCGCCAGATCGGCGCTGTGAATACTGTTGTCATCGATCACCGCCGTCTTGTCGGTTACAACACCGATGTTCGCGGAGCGATGGAACCGTTGGAGCAAGCCTGCAAACTAACGGGTGAAAGCTGTGCAGTGATCGGCGCGGGCGGCGCAGCGCGAGCGGTGATCTCCGGGCTGTTAGGGCGCGGGGCTCGTGTTGAAGTGTTCGCGCGAAACCCAGCGTCGGCCAATTCACTGAATGAAGCCTTCGGCGTTACCGTATCGCCGATCGAGTCGCTCGAGTCTAACGATGCTCGAGTAATCATCAACACAACTCCTGTCGGTATGCGCGGACACAGTGAAGGCTCGAGCCCTGTTCCCGCAAAAGCCCTGCGGGGGCGCTTGATCGTCTACGATCTTGTTTACAATCCGCTCGAAACACAGTTGCTTTTGGATGCGCGCGCAGCGGGTTGCCAAGTAATTAGCGGGATCGAGATGCTGGTCGCCCAGGCGTCGTTACAGTTTGAGCTTTTTACTGGAGAGAAGCCGCCGATCGACGTGATGCGCGAAGCCGCATTCCGGAGGATCACTGGTGATTGATTTACTCATCTATTACCCCGCTGGTGGGATTTGTGAAGGAGGGGCAAGGTTTCATTCGTTATGTAGACTCCCAGAAATAGCCCACGGATTGGGCTGATCTGATCCGTGTTAATGTCCGATCCGCCCGATCCGTGGTCCATCACCCGGTTCAGACGGTATCAACACAGCTTTAGGACACTACGAATACTAGTAGAAATGACTCGATCATCCTGATATTCTTCCGTCGGAATTCCATACGTCCGCACTGGGTTGTAAGCTGACACCGATCCAGGTTGGAGGTAATCATGCGCAAGCTGAAATCCGCGGCAATCATCTTATTCGTTCTGTTATCCGCACTAGCTTACGACCGACCGGTTCGCGCGCAAACCCAGAAAGAACCCGGCGCAATCACCGGGCGGGTTAAGCTCGAAGGCAAGCCAGTCAAGGGCATTACGATCACTGCGGCGCCGGAGTTGAGCCCCGACCGGATTGTGGAAGCAATGTTCAACTCATCCGCATCGATGAAGGCGGTAACTGACTCGGAGGGCGTTTACCGGCTCGAAGGAATACCGGCCGGCAAATATCGCGTTGCTCCGTCAGCTCCGGCCTTGGTCAGCGCTGACGCTAATTCAAGTACTGAGATAACGGTGTCCGAAGGCGCCACCGCTGAAAACGTCGACTTCGCTTTGTCGCTCGGCGGGGTTATTACCGGAAAGATCACGGACAGCGAAGGGCAGCCAGTTATAGGTGAACGAGTGTCTCTCAAGCAGATGGACGCCTCGCGGCCCGCAACTGGGCCTTCGATAGTAGGCATGTTTGGAAACAGGATGTACGCAACTGACGACCGCGGCGTTTATCGCATATTTGGCTTGCAACCGGGGCGCTACGTTGTAAGCGCCGGCAAGGACTCGGATGCGATGTCGAATATTTTCTCTCAACGCGCCAAAAGAGTTCAGACGTTTTACCCAGGCGTGACCGAGGAATCAAAAGCTAAACCGATTGTAGTGACCGCCGCGTCCGAGGCAGCCGGAGTAGACATCCAGTTCAGCGGCGCGGACAAGGGCTTCGTTATCAGTGGCCGGGTTCTTGACTCAGAAAGCAAAGCGCCGATCGCAAATGCGATGGTCGCTTATTCAAAGGCTATAAAAGATTCCACTGCCGACGACTTAAGGATAACGACCGATACAGGCAACGATCTAACGGGCATGCCTGGCGGATTTACTACTACAAATGACAAAGGCGAGTTCCGATTCGCTTTTGTCCTTCCCGGGAATTACAAAATGGAAGCCACGTCGATAGGGGCGTTCGCAGGATCGGGCGGTAGTCAGTTCTACGCCGATCCCGTTCTCTTCGAAGTGGAGTCTGCGAATGTAGAGAAACTTGAAATAAAAGTTCATCGCGGCGCGGGGATCAGCGGCGTCGTAGTCATTGAGAGCGCCGACCCTCAGGACAGTCTTGATCGATACGGCCAGCTGATGCTGATGGCGATGGTCATCGATCCGTCGAGTAAATCATTCTCATCCGGTAACTGCATCGTTGGCCCAGACGGGACCTTCCGTCTCGGCGGTCTCAAACCGGGCAAGGTAACCTTTCGCACGTTCTCCATGAGCGCAAGGAAACCAGGGATCTTGCGGCTCGAACGCAACGGCGTGGAAGTACAAGGCGGGATTGAAGTCCAACCTAATGAAGAGGTCCTCGGGTTACGATTGATTCTCGCGCCTTCGAACGGCGTTATCCGCGGACGGGTTACGATTCAGGGTGGCTCTCTTCCAAAAGGCGCAGAAGTTGTCGCCCTAGCCCGACCAGTGAACAACGATCAACCCGATATTGGCGACACGTACCGGCGCGTAGACGTGAGCTCGACGGGGGCGTTCCTCATTGAGAATCTCACGCCTGGGACCTACGAAGTACAGGTAACGAGTTCCGTGCCTCGCCAGAGTGGCTCACGCAGCGTGTCGTCGAAGCAGACTGTAACCGTAACCGGCAGCAGCCCGGTTGAAGTAGACATCGTGCTCGATTTGAGTGGGAAGGGTTCCGACAAATAGACGCTTATGCGAAGACTCACAATCGCCCTTACGATCTGCACACTCCTATTACTAGCCGTGGGCGGCGAGGGACAAACGCCAAAGGAGCCGGCTGCGCGCGCGCCTCAAGCCGCGCAATCGACGCCCGAGAAAGAATCACGTTCGGCGACGCGGCTAAGAGGACGGGTAATTACAGAAGGCGGACGCGCCGTGCCCGACGCTACCATAATGATCTTTCCGGTAAACATCGCCAGCAATGTGCAGGGAGCAGTCACCTCGTTGCTTCGCCCGGTTACCTCCGATGTCGATGGAAAGTTTGAAATGACCAATATCCGTCCCGGCGCATACTCACTCTCCGCAAGCTCCCCCGGATACGTATCCGCCGACAGCGACACAAAAGCGTTTTATCGTCCGGGCGATAATGCAACGATCACGATGGTCAAGGGAGGGGTCATCACCGGCAAGGTGACTAACTTGTCGGGTGAGCCCGTCGTCGGTGCTCTGGTACGGGTGATTAGGATACGTGACACAAACGACCGGCCGGCACGGGTGCGGGGAGATATAGGCTCGCAATTCGCCGAGAGCATGGAAATGATACTTGGACCGTTCAGGACCGACGATCGAGGAATCTATCGGATCTACGGACTCCGGCCCGGTTATTACCAGGTCGCCGCGGGAGGACGAAGCGGCCAGGGGTTTGCGATTGGGGGCGGCGATGCTTATGACGGCGACGCGCCGACGTACTACCCTTCAAGCACCATCGAGACTGCTGCCGACGTCAAGGTGCTTGCGGGCGAAGAAGCCGCCAATATAGACATTCGTTATCGGGAGAATCGGGGCCATTCGATAGGCGGCACGGTAACCGTGTCAGCCGGACCACCGCCACAGGCGATCACTGTCCAGCTCACCCGCGCCAATAACGGTATATTGGAAGCCACTACAATCGCGATGGCCGGTCGCGACCATTTCGGATTTGATAGCTTGCTCGACGGAGAATACATCGTCAGCGCGATGGGGACGTCAGGTAATTTGGCAATGGCCGCAGGTTCCGAGGGTATAACCGCATCAGTCTCTCAGCCGCGCCGGGTGGTGGTTAAAGGCGCCGACGTTTCGGGCATAAGCCTGGTCATTGAGCCGTTGGCTTCGATCGCTGGACGAATTATCCTTGAGACGCTTCAGGACGCTAAACAACGAGCGCTTTGCAAGGAGTTGCGCCCTGTACCTATCGAAGGGACAGTGCTCAGCACTTACGACGACCGCAAAGACTCTGTGGAAGCGATCAGCGGCCAGCTCGGAGCGTTCAAGGACACCACTCCAAATGAGAAGGGCGAGTTTATCATCAGCCTTCTTCAACCGGGCACTCATCGGCTGAATCTTCAACTACCCGCCGCGCATCTCTATTTGAAAGCGATCACGCTTCAGCAAGCTGATCCGGGAGCCAAGCCAGTCGATGCCGCAAAGAACGGCGTCAAGCTGAAGCCTGGAGACAAGATCAAGGGCATGATCGCAACAGTGAGCGAGGGCGCGGCGCGATTGTCTGGAAAGGTGATCTCCGGCCCGGAAAACAAACCGCCTGAGGCAAAGATGAGAGTACATCTGGTGCCTGCGGAACCCGAGGCCGCCGACGATGTGCTTCGATACTTCGAGTCCGATGTTTCGGCGGATGGCGAATTCACTCTCACCAACGTTCAGCCGGGAAAGTATTGGCTCGTTGGTCGAGAGATCGCTGACATAGAGCTGACCGAAAGCAATCACCAGCCGGTTGCTTTTGATGCCGGCTCGCGGAACGCGCTGAGATTTGAAGGAGAGGCTACAAAGAGTCCAATCGAACTGAGCCAATGTCAGTCTTCTACAGAGTATCGACTCAAGTACGTACCGTTGACTAAACCGGCAAAGCCGCCGGCGAAGAAAGCTGCTCAATAGTTCGCATGATTACTTCTTTGAGGTACTCCTGGCGTCCGGCACCGGAAGCGCGGACAACAGCTCACCTATCTTCGCTGCGAGATCTTCGCCGCGCAGACCCGTCGCCCGAATCACCCCGTCATGATCGATAACCACTGTGTGTGGGATGGCATACACGCCGTACAAACGAGAGAGCTTGTTCCCCCATCCGAGCCCGTCGTAGTACTGAACCCAGGTGATCCCTTCATCTTTCATGAACGCTTCGAACGGCGGGCGAGTCGAGTCAAGGTTAATTCCGATGATCGTGAAACGATCTCCGGCGTACTGTTTCCATATCTTTCTTACTTCCGGCATGTCGACGCGGCATGGGGTACACCAGCTAGCCCAAAAATCCAAAAGGACAATCTTGCCTCGAAGTTTTTCCAGCGCCAGGTCCGCACCCGTGTGCGATTTCACGGCGAAAGTCGGCGCAACCCTGGCATCCACCATCTTAATATTAGCGATCACCGCCCGCGCCTGACTCGCTTCGCTGGCTCCCGGTTCCAGTTCGAGGAATTGTTTTAGTACTGCAACTCCCTCCTGTTCTTTGCCCGACTTGATGAGAGCAAAGCCGAGATTGTAGTAAGCCTTCACTACCTTGCCCTTGCTGATCTCGATCGCTTTTTGAAGCGCGACCACTGCCTGCTCGAACGATTGCTTTTCGTTCTGCAAGTAAAGGGTCACTCCGAGGATGTTGTAAATTTCGGCTTCGTTGGGTGGCTTTAGTTCGGCCGCCTGTCGAAACGCCACCGCAGCTTCCTGCAGCCTTCGCATTTGAAGATAGACCTGGCCGATCCTCTGAAAGCATTCAGCGCACTTGTCGCCCTGAAGTTTAGCCGCGCGGCGAAACTCGTTTACCGCCTCGTCAATGCGGCCCTGCCTCAATAGCAGGTTACCGTTATCGAGTACCTGTCGAAAGTCCTCGCGATTATCGGCTGGCGGACTCTTCTGCTCCTGCGCTCGCGCGCCGCCGGGTTGTAAAACCAGGCACGCGAGCAGAGAGAGCAGTGCTATGAGGCCCGAGACTTTGCGTCTTTGTGGTCCTTTGCGACTTTGGGCGATCCAGCTGTCTTGAAATGTCGTCATCTCTTCAGATACTTCTCCAGCATCAATTCAACTTGAGCACGGCGCGGGCGTCCGATTTTGATTTCAGTTTGTCGATAACCAACGTCAGGCCGGTCTCGCGCGCGGCTTCGGCGGGTACCTCGAAAAACAACAGTCCCTGACGCGACTGATTACTCGAAAGCGCCGTCCCGACATCCAACACATGCGAGGTGAATGCTTCGAGAGAGTCATTGTAGCCTGACTTGCTATAGACCGAGACTCCATAATAGGTAAAGAGTCTCTTGAATGCCCTCCGAGCGTCAGCCGACTTGAATCTCTTCGAGGGTATTTCGATTTGGAAGCGCGCCTTCTTTAGCTCAATGGGTTCGCTACCGTTATTTGTGAGCCTGACTCTTACCGGCAAGAGTCCAGCGGCGATGAGGTTGGCATCGAAAGTATCGTACAAGAAATCCTCGTCGATTACCGGATGCGCCTCGATCATGAGCTCATCCAAGCTCGCCTTTGCGGCGTAACTTACCGGAGGAAGCGCCGGCGACGTCTTCACGTTGAACGGGCGTCCGCAACCAAATCCGGCGGCCATGACCAGCATCGCAACACTCACCGCCGTGGGTCGTAATTGAAATCGCCGCAACAAACGAAGCGTAGTCAGTACAGCCGCAAGCATCAAGCTGATGCTAAGTCAGCGGAAACAGTGTGTCAACTTGCGGCTCTAAAGAAGCGTATGTTAACGTCACTTCTTTCCGCGGACAGCTCGGTTCTTGCCTATGCGACGCATCGTGAGGCCGTCTGGGAGACGACGGAGGATTTGACGGCGAATCGCGTTTTCAACCCGTACCCGTCTTGAGGTAGAGCATGATCACTTACAGGGGCGTGAGCCCGCAGGTAGCGGATAACGCTTTTGTAGCCCCCGGCGCGCAGATTATCGGCGACGTTCACATCGGGGCGCACTCCAGCGTGTGGTTCAACTGCGTCCTGCGAGGCGACTGCTATTTCATACGAATCGGCGAGAACTCAAACATCCAGGACAACACCGTTATTCACGTCACCCAGGGTAGGTTTGGAACGGTGATCGGGAGCTTTGTGACCGTGGGTCATTCTGCGGTGCTGCACGGTTGCACGGTAAAGGACAGATGTTTGATCGGAATCGGCGCCATAGTGCTGGATGACGTGACTATTGGGGAAGAATCGTTTATCGCCGCAGGATCGCTGGTTACACCGGGAACGGTGATACCGCCGCGTTCAATGGTGATGGGTGCCCCGGCGAAAGTGCGAAGAGCGGTGACCGACGAGGAGGTCGCGCGTATCGATGAGCATTGGCAGCATTATGTTGAGTATAAGAATCAATACCTGTTGGAAGGAGCTGAACCCTGAAGGGTCGAGAAGAATTACGAAATTGAAAATTGAAAATTGGAAATTGAAAATTGCAAATTGAAAATTGCAAATTGCAAATTGCAAATTTTACACTGGGTGGTTCTGGGTAACCTAAAATCAAACGAGGTAATGCCATGACACCCGATGAATTGTCTGAACGACTGATTAACTTTGCAGCGCGGGTTGGTAAGGTAGTCGATGCCCTTCCTGATACGCGGATGGGGCGTCATATCGCGGGTCAACTTATCAGATGCGGAACCTCGCCGGCCCCAAACTACGAAGAAGCGCGCGCGGCTGAAAGCCGTGCTGACTTTGTACACAAGCTTGGGATCTGCTTAAAGGAACTGCGCGAGTCCCGCTGCTGGATCCGCTTGATTATCAAAACCGAGCTGCTTCCGGAGCATCGGATGAATGAATTGCTTGAAGAAGCAACGGAGCTTTGTAACATAATCGGTCAGTCCATTGTTACTGCAAAGGAGAACAGAGACAAAAAGAGGCAGTAGAACGCAGATGTTCAATTTGCAATTTGCAATTTTCAATTTGCAATTCTCAATTTGCAATTCTTCAAAGCTTAAGAAGTTATGATTTCAAAAGTCCGAGGAACACAGGATCTTCTTCCCGCGCGCTTTACCGAAAAGGTTGAAGGACGCATAGAGTGCTGGAACCTCATCGAGCGTACGGCTCGTGAGGCCTTCCGCCGCTATGGCTTTGAGGAGATTAGAACCCCGATCATCGAAAAGACCGATCTGTTTGAGCGAGGCGTCGGCACCGAAACTGATGTCAATAAGGAGATGTACACATTCGAAGATCGCGACGGTGAACGAGTCTCGCTTCGGCCCGAATCGACTGCGTCAACCGTTCGCGCGTACATCGAACACGGGCTATTCAATCAACCGGGTCTAGTGAAGCTCTTCTATATCGGTCCGCAGTTCCGTCGCGAACGCCCGCAGAAGGGACGCTATCGTCAGTTCGGTCAGGTCGGCGTCGAGGTGCTCGGACAAAGCGACGATCCGGCGATCGAAGCCGAAGTCATCGAAATGCTTGATTGGTACTTGAAAGAGCTTCGTATTACCGGAACTGAGTTGAAAGTGAACTCGATTGGGGACGAAAACTGCCGGCCGGCTTACATCGAACGATTAAAGGAAGCGATTCGCGAGCGTCTCCCGAATCTATGCGGGAGCTGCCGCCAGCGTTATGAAACAAACCCGTTGCGGGTGCTTGACTGCAAAGTTGAATCCTGTCAGCCGTACCTGGACCAACTACCGTCTATTAGCGACTCACTCTGCGATGCGTGCCAAACGCACTTTCAGCAATTCAAGTCGCTTCTCGAGCAGCGCGGTATCGAGTACACAGTGTCGCCGAAGCTGGTGCGCGGCCTGGATTACTACATGCGCACCGCGTTTGAGATCACCGGCAACCAGCTTGGCGCGCAAAACACAATTGTGGGTGGTGGCCGTTACGATGGGCTTTCGAAGATGTTGGGCGGACCGCCGGCAAAGGGGTTTGGTTTCGCGTTCGGCATCGAGCGTATGATAATGAGCCTGCCGGAGAGCAGCGCCGAACAGCAGAGACGGGCTCCAGATCTGTTTGTGGCGTACATTGGCGATCGAGCTCGCCAGCACGCGTTTGCGTTGGCCAGAAGATTACGCGAAGCTGGTGTAGGTACCGTTGTAGATCTGGAAGGCCGCAAATTGAAGAAGTCGCTGGCGATCGCAAACAGCATCGGCGCGCGCTATGCGTTGATCGTTGGAGATGATGAGATCGACAAGGGCAGTTATGCGCTTAGAGACATGTCTACCGGCGAACAATTGAATACGGAAGAAGAAGGGTTGATCCCGATATTAACAAAGTGATTCAGTAGAATCTTTATGCCAACACTCGACAGCTTAGGAAGCTTAAAACGCAGTCATTATTCGGGAGAACTCCGGCCTGAACACGCGGGTGAAGTCGTGCGGCTGATGGGTTGGGTTCATAAACGCCGGGACTTCGGGCCGCTCACGTTCATAGACCTCCGGGACCGCGAGGGAATAGTCCAGGTCGTGTTCGATGAGGAGAAAAACGCCGACGCTCATCGCCGTGCCAAGGAGCTGCGAAATGAATATATAGTCGCGATCATCGGCAAGGTGCTGATGCGGGACAAAGACAAGATCAATCCAAACCTGAAGTCGGGCCGCATCGAAGTAAAAGCAATGGAGCTCTATATCCTAAACGACGCCAAGACGCCGCCGTTTGAGATTGACTCAAGCAAGGCCAGCGAAGAGGTGC
Organism: Blastocatellia bacterium; assembly: GCA_035649735.1. GTDB lineage: Bacteria > Acidobacteriota > Blastocatellia > UBA7656 > UBA7656 > Onstottus_A. The sequence goes on from DASRIZ010000077.1 coordinate 10,936, forward strand.
GTCTCAACTATCGCTATCTTGATCTTCGCCGCGAAAAGATGCAGTACAACATTGGGCTGCGTCACCGGGCAGCGTTGGCGGTACGTCGTTATCTGGATGAACACGGTTTTTACGAGATCGAAACGCCGATGCTGATAAAGACGACACCGGAAGGCGCGCGTGACTATATCGTTCCCAGCCGGTTGCAACCCGGACGCTTCTACGCGTTACCTCAGTCGCCGCAGATATTCAAACAGCTTTTGATGATCGCCGGCTTTGACAAGTACTTTCAGCTTGCCCATTGTTTCCGCGACGAAGACCTGCGAGCCGACCGCCAGCCGGAATTCACTCAGATCGATATCGAGATGAGCTTTGTCCGGCCCGACGATATCTTCAAAGTGATCGAACCCCTAATGGCCGAGTTGTCGCGGCTGATTGATATGAAGGTTGAGGTTCCCTTCCCTCGCCTGACTTATGCGGAAGCTATGCGCCGTTACGGCACGGACAAACCGGACACCAGATTCGGTGTGGAGCTGATCGATCTTTCCGGGACCTTGTCGGGCACTGAGTTCACACCGTATCGTGCTGCGCTCGACGCGGGCGGGCAGATAAAAGCCATTAATGTAGAAGGCGGCGCGAAGTACTCGCGAAAGCAACTCGACGAGCTAACCGAGATCACCCGTCGATACGGCGCAGGCGGAATGGGATGGATTAAGATTGCGGAGGCGGGAGAGATAAGCTCGCCACTGTCAAAATCGCTGGGAGACGATAAAGTCGCGGAACTGGCTCAATCTCTCGGTTCGAAACCCGGCGATTGTGCGCTGATCGTAGGAGGTAAACCCTCGGTAGTGGCGGCATCGCTGGGCGCGCTGCGAAATGAGATCGCAGAGCGTGAGAACCTGGTCGATCAGAACAAATTCAATTTCCTGTGGGTAACAGACTTCCCGATGTTCGAGTATCACGACGAAGACGAGCGGTACTATCCCATGCACCATCCTTTTACAAGCCCTCGCGAGGAAGATCTCGATAAACTCGAAACCGATCCTGGTTCAGTGCTGGCAAAGGCATATGATCTGGTTCTCAATGGTGTGGAGTTGAGCAGCGGGTCGATACGAATTCACCAGCGCGAAACCCAGCGCCGCATATTCAACGTGCTGGGGCTATCCGAGGAAGAAGCGCGGTCGAAGTTTGGGTTTCTGTTGGATGCGCTTGAATATGGAACGCCACCGCACGGCGGAATGGCGATTGGGTTCGACCGGCTGGTGATGCTGTTGGCCCGCGAGAAATCTATTCGAGAAGTGATTGCGTTTCCGAAGACCGCCAGCGCAATGGACCTGATGACCGACTCGCCAGGTCCGGTTTCGGATGAGCAAATTGCAGAGCTTCATATTCGAATCGTAGAGTAGGTTCCAGCATGCTCGAGGTAGGATGGCTTACCCCCTCTTCTCTTTTGGCACAGAGGGAAGGAGCGGGGGCAAGCCACCCTTCCCTACCTCGAGCATGCTGGGGTATTTCTGTGTTCCCGCAATCCCAACAAATTTGAGGCTGTGCGGACATTCTCACCAGCCTACAAGGTCAGCCATCCTCATGCTTGAGGTAGGTTGGCTTGACCTCGCCCTTCCCGAGAGTTCCAAAAGACAAGAGGAGCGGGGGCAAGCCACCCTACTCCGAGCATGCTGAGTGATCTCGGGCCTTCGTACCTTATGTGACC
>DASRIZ010000078.1:0-5058 GCA_035649735.1 Blastocatellia bacterium
GGCTTGAAGCTGTCTTCCATCCGCTCCACCACCGGATCGTAGACGTCCCTTTCTCCGCTTGGGTAAGTAACGGCCATAACGTTGACCACTTGCCCACCGCAGGAGAACATGACTTTCTCGTAATAAATGTCATCACCACGATAGCCACTCAGTACAAACCATGAGCGACCACGTGGGCGATAAGTGACCTCGTCATACCCGCCGGCATTGGTGATCAGCCAGTGCTTAAATTGATCAGGCGTCCGACCTTCGCGGTTGTTCCAAGCCCCAACCATCAATTTGGCATCGGAGTTCGTGGACACGAAATAATGGAAGGCTGGTTTTCCATCCCCCTCGATCCGGGTAAACAAGGAACGAGGATATGAAAAGCGGAAGCCGAGGTCGCTGTCCTGCTCGTGAGACCAAGGCGTTGTTGTTGCGTTGGCAGCGTCGCCATAAACCGCAGCAATTGCCAAGACGGCACAAATTGAGATGCTGAGTTTTGTCATGGCTCTCTTTCCTCTGCTGCAGCAAGATGTCCGAATAGGACTGTGAGCGAACGGGGCAATCGCCATGAATGTTCCTTTTCCACTTTGATTTAGGCGCCTGCGATTCGCCGGCGGTTAATGAGGAAGCTGAATAGGGTTGGTGTTGTTAATTGAACCAACGTGTGAGCTGTTGGTTGAAGAAAGTAGTTGGGCGGGCTGGGCTAGGAGACCTGGCCATGAAGGGCTTCTTTTTCTTGAGCCTTGTGGGCGCTGCCATTTACGCCGCTTTGCTCGTCAGCCACGATTACCTTCCCAGCGACAGGGCAGAGCATCAGGTATTTGCTCAAAGCCTCGGCAATGCCGGCGAGCGGCAATTGAGATCGTGGGGTTCCGGCCTTCCGGCTTTAGCGAGCTCGAGCTCTAAGCCATCCCGCCAGCCTATGGCGACGCGCCCGGTTCAGGGCAGTCAAAGTTCTACTCAGCCAGGAGGCCTAGCTGAATCACAGGCAAGAACTACCTTTCCCGAGGTCAGCGGCACGGCATACATGCCGACCGAATCAGCCAAGGTCACCATTGCCGCAAGAGTGCACAGCGGACCATACGTTTCTTCGCCGATCGTCCGCTTCTGTTCCCGTGGTGCCGCATTGCAAGTCGTCGACCGAGAAAACGGCTGGGTTCAGGTTACCGGTCCCCGGAGAGGAAGGTTGGGTGTTGGAAAAATATCTCACTGATCTAACGAGCGTCACTCCCACTGCAATGGAGACGGAGACAAGCAAAAGTTTGAAGGAGTCGATGCAGACAAAAGCGGTCGCCAGCGCAAATAAACGCGCGCGAACGCCTAGGCCGGTGAGGCGAGATTCGGAAGGTGTCGCACTTGTTCAGCTTGACAAGCGATCGGAGCGGCGGGCCGAAGGTCGGGGCGGCTTCGGTCTGTTTATCTTCGGCCGATTTTCAAGAGCTCAATGAGTGATTTCTCCGCACTCACCCCTCACATGAGTGATTTCTCCGAAGTGTCACCCCTTGAATTGAACGGAAGGAAGACATGGCTACCTGGTCACTTGCCGGCAGGCACGCCGGTCCTGACAAGCATCCAACACCTGTGTTTATCAATCTCGACAACGTGCTCACCATAGAGCGTCAAAATGATTTAACTATGGTCACGATGGTGGGAGGCGAACAGGTCTACATTGACACCATGCCGGAGACGCTTATTGGCACTGTCGCTCCCCCGGGTCCCGTGTAGCTCGCAGAAGCAGTACTCAATGTCTCGCCTCATAACACGAGACGGAGTGGCGCGTAGCCGAACATTAGCGCCTTAAGTTGAAGACAAAACTACGGTTTCGAGATCGTGGCCGAGCCTTTTTCGGTCAAAAGGGATTCTAGCTCCGCGAGTCTTGCCTTAGCGCGCTTCACCGATTCGCCGGTGGTATTGATCCAACCTGATCCGCGATTCTCTCCGGTGAGCACTTTGCCGCTCTGCATCAACTCAAGCTGCTGCTGTATGCTCGCTTGCTCCTGCTTGCACCAAGCAACGAAGCGACCACGTGCTGACGAGGGACGCCTTCCTTCCATATGACTGAGCTGCGCCTTGCTCTTTTTCTCCCGCTCAGCCGCCTTCTGACCTAGGTTGGGCTCAGATCCAACACGTCGAGTCTTGTTGTACGATTGTCGTTTGCTCGTCGTCATCGCTCTTTGCTCCAGTGTGCTCAATCCTGGAGGATAACGCGCGAAAAGTGACTTCGTTGGCTAATCAAACTTGGATTTTCGAGAGTGCCTTGGCGTTCTTCGAAGCTAGGGATTTCGCTTCGGCTTAACTTCTGTCTTGCAAAGCCGCTTGACATCGGCTTCGGCTTGCTCCGCTGTTGGATAAGAGTCCTTGCCAATTTTTGTGATACCTTTCTCCTTGCCGGTTGGCTCAATATCAACGACAAGGCACGTCTCATCGGACGAGCGGACAATCCACCAATTCGCGAAAGCAGGAGCGGCAGCCAAAACTCCCAAAAGTGTTGAGACGATTAGCAGAGAAACCCGCGTTAGCCGCTGTTCTGAGCTCAGATCCTCCCTCGACGACAGAGCTGCTTTATAGCTCTCAGGCGCTGAGGCTTCGATTCGAGTTGGAGGAAGGTGTTCTTTAGAGTGTCTTCCGAACGAAAAAAACGCATTGACCAGGAACGCCGCAAGCGAACTACACAGAGCCATGATGACGTAATGGTGCCCGGAGAAGCCTTGCTTGGCCAGATTCGCTAGTGCTCGCGCTCCGGGAATCGTATCACCCGAATTGTTGAGAGCGTTCAAAGACCCCTGCCAGATCCAATCCGCGAAACGCAATAGCGATCCGTACATCTCAGGCACTAATGCATTGAAAGTAAAAAGGCCAACAGCAAGGACTACGGTGGCGGGTATGCTAATAAGCGCTATTGCCGTCCGTTGAAGCGCACTCTTTGTCCCTCCCAAAACACGGTTCAGTGGAATGCCGATGAATATCACCGCAATGATGATCGCCGGAATCGAAAGGATAACGTGGGTCATGTTCACACGCTCGCGGAGATGGTTGACCGCGACCTGCCCCCAATAGTTACCCGCTACCCAGGAATCGAGTACGTCGACTACCCGCCGTCCAGTCTCGAAAGCGAACGTGGTGATCGGCTCAAGCTCCTTGTCGTACACCACTGATAAGATCATGAAAGCCAGCATGATCAGATAACTCGCTCCGCCGATGCCAAGTGAGACGATGATTCGTCTTATCCAGGCGAGCATAGGAAACCCTGTTTGCGCATCCGTATCGTCATTCGTCCAATGCGTCCTCCGAACCGCCTTTGCTGAGAGAAAAGATACCGGCTAGTCCAATTGCGACAAGTATCGCTCCCAACCAAGCGTGTCGCTTGAGCCATGCCTGAAAACGCTCTTGGCGACGCCTTCGCAGAAGTGCCCGAGCAATGGCGGCCTTCTTGTCGCTTATTTCGCCCGTAGACAGCTTCTCACGCAGCTCCTTGTCGGACAGCTCGTGAAGCGCGGGCATGAGTTCCCCCCAGGTCTTGATATTGCTACGCAACTCCTCAGGGGTAAACCGAGTTTCAATTTGCAGGAGTGTCTAGCCAGCCTTGGAAATACAGGCCAAGCGCTGCACGGAGCACATCGATATGAGCCGTTGGAAATTCATTGCGCTCATGTTCCTCACCCTCCAAGCGTCAAGCGCAACCGCTTTGACCCGATCTGACTGTGGAAAAGATTACGAAACCTGCCGGGGATCGAATGCCTGCAAAAATGATGAGCCATGCCAAAGGCGATGCCAATATTTTTACTTAACGTGCCTTTCCTATGCCGAGCAGAGCGACATGTAGTGACTGTGACATTCGCCGTAACGCGATATCAGTTAGCCCTAGCCGGGTAGCTAAGAGTTCCCGTCGAACCGAGAATAGCCCCCGGCGTAATGTGTGCCTGCTCAATACGACCTCTTCCGAGAATGTGGAATACTGGGCTGCCAGACGCGAGCAGATAGTCTGCGATGATGCGCCGATGACATCGCCACCAAACGGCCTCAGCACACATAATTGCGCACCGGCTACGACTTCCCAAATCCAATAACTTTTTCAGCCCAATTCGAAATTTCTCCCCCATGGCGCAGTCTGCATAATTGTGAAAGCTTAGGTTTTCCCAAAAGGCATTAATGCATGTAGCCACATCCGCGCTTCTGCCTCGCAAGTCGCCGAGTTCGGGTATGCTCCACTTGGCCACCTCGTTCGGCGTTCCAGTATTTTCGGAGGCATCATGCTCTATCGCCAGACAAAAACCACCAAAGCCAGACCAAGAGGACTGTTAGAGCCACCGTGAGAGCGGCGACAAGGGTCCACACCGGGATCCTTGTCCACACATCTTCCACCGTCATCGCCTTAAGGCTCTGTAACATTGTCGGAGTGGGGACCCGGGCCACGAAAGATTTGAAGCGCCGCTCGTCGCCCTCGTTATCCGCCGCAATCCAGTCGTCAGGAGATACGAAAGATTGGAAACGGCGCTGGTCGAAATCATTATCGGCTGAAATCCAATCGTCAGGAGACGGGGTTAGAACCCATATCCTCCCGTCTGAGAACAAGGTTAGGTCCGGCGCTCGGGGATGTTCAAGGCGGAGAGTATCGTGCTCGGACTCTCCCCAGCGGACCGTGTAGCCCTTCGCCACTAGCTTGTTGAGGCGTTGAAGGACAACGTGTTCGGCCATGGAAGACACCGCCAGTTAGACTTTAGCGTAAAAAGGGTGTCGACCGAAGCCGACGCCCCCTTCGCTCTAAGCTGAAATTGTGCTCAGAGCCGGAGTTCTTGCAACAGCCATCCAGGTAAGTTGTAGACAAGCCGCGGACAACGCCCGCCTTCCGTATGAATCTTGGTAGTGCCACCACCTGCACATACGACGCCGAGAGCCTCGCAGTTGCCATCTATTATGGGCGAACCAGACATGCCGCTAAGTCTGTTAATCGCCCAATCGCACTGACAGTTTGGGCCTGGGAAATGTCAGTTTTTCGACCGATCCCCAGCGGCGCAGGGTGCTAAACTGGGAGCGCCGAAGATTCAGGGAAACGAGGCGGTGGATGGCAAAAGT
>DASRIZ010000079.1:0-9275 GCA_035649735.1 Blastocatellia bacterium
CGATACCCTTCTGCCTGCAACGCAAACAACTCCGCGTACAAGCCTCCGCCCGCAACGAGCTCCTGGTGTGACCCGTCTTCGATCACCATACCTCCTTGAAGCACGATGATTCGATCGGCCATCCTCACCGTTGAGAAACGATGCGAAATGATTACCGCCATTCGTCCCGCTACCAGCTGCGAAAAGCGAATAAACACTTCGTACTCCGCTCTTGCGTCGAGCGAGGCTGTCGGCTCATCGAGGATCAGAACCTGTGCATCTCGCATGTAAGCGCGAGCGAGCGCGATCTTTTGCCACTCGCCGCCCGACAACTCGACCCCCTCGTCGAAACGGCGGCCCAGCATCTGCTTGTACCCTTTTGAAAATCGCGGCAGCAGACTCGAAGCCAGCGACTTCTCGGAAGCTGAAACTATCGCGCCGGGAACCTCTCCGTTTCCGCCAGACCCGCCGTTCGAGCCGTTCGATTTCTCGGTTACGCCTGGTGCGTCGAGATACGAGCGCACCGTATCGATCTCTCCCACCCCGACGTTCTCGTCGAAACGAAAATCGTACTTAACAAAATCCTGAAAGATGACCCCGATCGCGCGGCGCACCGAATAAATGTCGTACTCTCGAAGATCGATACCATCCAGCAGGATCCGTCCCTCGCTTGGATCGTAGAGACGCGCCAGCAGCTTGGTCAGCGTCGTCTTGCCTGCGCCGTTCTCGCCCACGAACGCCACGCGTTCACCCGGCCGCAGCTTGAAGCTAACGTGTCTTACTGCCCAGGCCTCGCTTCCGGGATATTGAAAGCCGACGTCCTCAAATACAAAACCCTCCCGAATCGGTCGAGGCACTGCAGTTGCGCCGGGCACCGAGGCAATCGAGGGCTTCATATCAAAGAAATCGAAAAGATCCTTGAGAAAGAGACACTGCTGATAGATGCCGCTTGCGCTCATCAAGAGCACTTCGATCAGGCCGCGACTTCGAGCGAACGAGCCTGCCAGAAAGGTCAGAGTTCCGATCGTCAGCTCCCCGCGCGTGGCACGCACAAGGATGATTGCGTAGGCGCTGTAGTAACCCAGCGTGCCGATGAGCGAGAGCAACGTGCTGACTCTTGCTTTGCGGATCGAGAGCTTTTTGTTTTCGTCATAGAACCGCCAGGATAGTTTACGAAACCGATCGATCAGCCACGGCGACAGCCCGAACAACTGCACTTCCTTTGCCGTCCGATCGCTTGCGGCTACGTAGCGCAGATAGTCGAGCTGTCTTCGCTCCGGTGTCCAGCGGAACTGCATCGAATATTCGAGCGACGCGAAATGCGTCTCACCAAAAAAGCTCGGCAGCACCGCAATCGCAAGCAACAGCAGCAGCCACGGGCTAAACACCACAAGAGCGGCGCCTAACGAGATTAACGTGAGGCCGTCTTGCCCGATAGAAAGAAGCTGCGCCAGCAACCCGATGCGGCTGGTTGTCTGTCGCCGAGCTCGTTCCAGATGATCGTAAAATGCGGGATCTTCGAAATGCGCCAGGTCGAGCGTAGCCGCGTGCTCCATCAACCGCACACTAGTGTGATTAGAAAAGAGATCGCCGAGAAGACTCTCGACCAGCGACGACGTCCTTGCGAGCACATCGTTCGCGGTCACGATTGCTATTTCAAGCGCGACCAGTTTCCAAAGCCTTTGGAAATCCGGGGACGACTCACGCGAAGCGACCACCGTGTCGATGATCAGCTTGCCGACCCAGAGCGTGGCTACGGGAACACCGGCACGCAATAGACGCAGGAGGGCCATCGCGGTCGTGTAGCCGCGATGCGTTTCCCACACCAGCTTGATCAACGGCGGGATATAACGGAGCGCGGCAAACCGTTGTTGAAGCGTGGGCCGCTCATTGGCTTTAAGCGCCGGGCCAAAAGAAAAATGCATGGCCATATGAAATGTTAAACCAAGACTCTTCTTTGCGTCTCTGCGGTCCTTGGCGTCTTTGCGCGATCATGTCGCTTCGAATTGTCTTGTTTCGCGCAAAGACGCCAAGGACCGCAGAGACGCAAAGAAGAGTCTACTTCGTTTCTCGAAGTCCCCTCAGCAACTCGTCGCGAAAATATCCCGCTGGAACGGTCCCTTGCTTGATAAACAGTAGATGAAAAGTCTTCGGCGAGAATCGATCGCCCAACGTTTTCGAGGCTTCTTCACGCAACTCGTAAATCTGATCCTTACCCAGCCGATAAGTAATCGCCTGGGTGGGCCACTTCGAATAACGAAAGATAGCGCCCTCCGCAGACTTGCAGCTCGCTCGTTTATCATCCTTCGCGGTCGCCGAGGCATCGCCGCACGAGCCCGGAAGGAAATCAACAACTTGTGAAAACAAATCAACCGCATCGTCAAAGCTCATCCGCCCGGTGTGAATCCCGGTATCCACGCGCACGCGCAGGTCGCGATAGAGCTTGCCTTGCAGCTGATACAACCGTTCTTCGGGTGTGTAAGCGCCCTGGGGAAAGCCCTGCTGCGGCTCAGCCATCAACGCTTCCGCGTAAAGCGCCCACCCTTCCGCCGACATCGAGTCCTCCCACATCGAAGATGAGTCCTCAACCGCACCCGGCGTTAGCCATCGCACCGCGCCGATCTGATCTTTGTATTGAGTCATGACTTTGTAGTACCAATCGTGACCCGGGAAGCCTTCGTGCGCCGAAAGATCGGCGAGCGCCGAGCGGTTGTTCGACTTCAACGCGGCTATGTCGTTGTCTGTCGGAGTGACATAAAACCGCCCGACACCAGTGGTCTTGAAGGGTGGCGCAGGATAGTAAGCCGCGCCGTCGATCGACGCCCGCAGCGGCGGAGGGGTCTCGACCACTTCGAGTTTGTAGTCTGCAGGCACATCAAAAATTCCGGTCTTGCGCGCGTTATCGACAAGTCGAAACGCCGCGTCGCGATACCACGAGACCATCTCAGCGTCCGATTTGGGATAATCCTTCGACAGCTCATCAAAGACTGCGCGGACGGCGGCAGGCCCCGGGGCGGGCAAAGCCCATCCATGCGCCTTGCCGATTTCCATAGCCAGATCGATCATCTGCTTTTGAGTTGTTTCGACGATGGGCCACGCTTCCTCGTAAAGCTGCGCTGCCGTTTTGTCGATGCGGAAGTTGTTTTTTAGAGCCCAGTTGTATTCGGCCTCACCCATCGCGAAACGATCCGCGGCGAATTGCGATTTGATCTTTGTTGCGGCAACGTCATCGAAGAAAGTCCTAGCTACGAAGTCGCGAAGCTCGCGATACGATCCAGCAGCCTGTTTGGAGGCGTCCCGAATCTGAGAGAGCAATTGTTCTCGCTGCACCCCGCTGACACGCTCATCCGCAAGCTTAGGAAGAGTCTCGTCGAAGTACTTGGCGTCGGCTTCCGATGTATCGATCCCGTTGCGCTTTAACATTCGAAAGTCGGGAGTGTTGTTTGAGTTGATTCCCGCGAGAAGCTGGTCTTGTGCGGTCTTAAGAAACTGTGGGACGGCACCTATTCGTTTGGCCACTAGTGACCATTCATCCTCGGTGCCATAAGTTTTCTCGCCCGTCTGAGTCATCCCTTGCAACTGCCAATCGATCGCCCGAAACGGCTCGTCGGTGTAGGTATCGAGCGCCCGCTCCTGATACCGCCGGACTTGATGCTGATGAAGCTGGAATCGGATCTGAGCGAGCGCGACCTCACGATCGATCCGCCGGTTTGCCGACAGCGTGTTCGCGTCGATGCCTTCAAAAGATTTCTGCGTGTCGGCGAGCCACTGGTCTTCGGCTTCAAGTGCCCGCGCCGAGTGATCGCGCAGTGTGCCGTCGACGTCTTTGAGCGCCGGATCGAGCCCGGCTCCGCCAAGATATGTGTTGACGGTTGGGTTGCGCCGCAGGAACTCTACGACGTATGCGTCGTGAATCGTCTTAAGCGCCGTGTCACTCGAGTTGTTCATCGTGTTTTCCTGAGTCTTTGTTGTGCAGGCGGCGACTGCGATCAATAAGAGCGTAAGTAACTTTTTCATCTCGGGCCTCGTTAGGTGGAAGTGTTGTGCGTGCACCGATTGTTTTTGAGAGTCGTCGCACGTAGCTAGTATGAAGGACGATCGAGAATCATTCCAGCGATGCGTCCGCCGGTAATTGTGCTGTCCGACGACGAGCGAACCTTTAGGAAGACGCATCAATCGCAGTCTCAGCCCGAGTGGGGATCTCGCGAGACTGCCCTAGCCTGGATTGCCGCCGAGATTGATAAAAAGTTGCTTACCTGTCTGACGTGTCTTCTCAACGACGGTGCTGGGCGTCAACGGCGTGAACTTGGATTGAGGGAAGATGATGTAGATGACATCCTTGGGAATGCCGATCTTTACAACAGGCTTGCCGTTCACGATCTTAAATGGATTATGACCGAGCGACTGGGCCAGGGCGATCGAGCCCTCGCCTATCTTGTCAGCCGGACCGACGTCGGCGAAGATCGCGTATTCAATCCTGTCTTTTAGTATGACTGCGGCCACGTCACCCTTCTTTATTCCCATTCGGCTGCTAAAACTCTGCGCGCCTCGCCTGGCACCGGGTAAAACGAAATATGGCACCTTCTCGGCATCGATGTTTTTTGCCTGTCCGGACACTCCGGGATACTGGAGAGCTGTTTCGAGCTGACCGTTACCGGGGTCAATAACCTCCGCTCGAGGAGAACCGTCGGCGTCAATGTCCATATCTGCTTCGATGTAGATCTGCCCGCCGGGAAGTTTCAAGATGATTCGAACGCCCGCAAACCGCTCTGCAATCACGTTCCCAGCAGCTATCGGGATCGATCCGAGTAGAGATTTTGAAAGCGGTGGTGGCTTATGGTCGGTTGGCATATCTCCTCCTTCAACGCTGAAGCTGATCGAGCAGCAGCTTAAGACGCGCAGCCCAGAGATCGAGATCGAAACGCTGCGGATCATCGTGGCCGTCGGGTATCGTGATGTCCATGACTGCGTGGAACGCCGGGATCATCCACTCGCCGCGCCTGATGCTTGCAGCCACGTAGACTATCGCGAGCCGATCGAGTTGTGCCTCGGTGAATCCAGGGTCCGGCGCAAGGGCATCGTTAAGTCTACCGCCGCTTGGGTCTCTTCGTCGTGGCTGAATCAGCTCTACATGCAACAGCAAACCTTTTCGCCGCTCCTTTAGCGTCCTCGCGGCGAACTTGGTGCCGAACCTTCCGGCAGCAAGCGGGCTCTTGAAGTCAACGGCAGTTGCCGACTCGCCCCCACGGTTGATAAACACGTGCGCGACTTTCTCTCTTGCAACGGTTCGGAATCTGTCGAGTCTGTTTAGAGGGGCGGCAGGGTCATTGATGTTCGTCGGAAACGCCTCGTTCAGAAAATTGGGAGAGCTTGTGTCGTGAATCATGAAGTACCGCGCCCTGCCGGCCGCGACATTGTTCGCGTCAGCGCTCGAGAGAGGTTCAGACAGCGCACCGCCAACATCCGCCTCTTTTATGCGGTTCGCGGTGAGAAAGCTGGTGAACTTTGCTCGGTCGATATCAATTCGCTGGCCCACAAGCGAGTCAAGCGGCTCGGGAAGTGATCGGGCTTGCGGACCGAGATGCGCGAACTTCTTGACGGGACGCAGCAAACATCGGGCTTGTTCTTGCGCGCTGCCTGCAAACGTAAAGGTCGCGACGTCGAAGGCGCAACGCGTGTCCTGGCCGTTGGCTCGAGCCACGCAAATACACAGCAAGAGCCCCAACAGAAAGATGGGACAACGGATTGAACCACCAGCATTGAGAATCGTCGGGTTTTTGATTCGCATGGCTATGCTACGCTTTCGGGCTGTTATGGTCCGACATGTATTACATCGAGTGCGCTTGTTTGTGAAGAACCCTTTTCCTGGTTGAGCGCAATTCCGCACGGCTGACAGGCCTGGTGATCATCTGGTCAAATGCCGATACTTGATTCGATGAGGTTGATCCGCCGCCGCGCCGAGCCGCGCATGCCGATCAGCTTCGTACTCCGAATAGTTGCCGTCGAACCATTCGACGTGGGACTCGCCTTCGAACGCAAGTATGTGCGTTGCGATGCGATCGAGAAACCACCGGTCGTGGCTGATAACCACCGCGCAGCCCGCGAAGTTCTCGAGCGCTTCCTCAAGCGCTCGCATCGTGTTCACGTCCAGATCGTTAGTCGGCTCGTCGAGCAGCAACAAGTTGGCAACTTCTTTCAACATCTTCGCAAGATGGACCCGATTGCGCTCGCCCCCTGACAGCGTGCCGACTTTCTTTTGCTGGTCGGTCCCCGAAAAATTGAACCTCGCGACATACGCTCGCGAGTTCACCTGCCGTTTCCCAAGCTCGATCGTGTCGTTGCCGCCGGAAATCTCTTCCCATATCGACTTGTTCGCATCGAGCGTGTCGCGGCTCTGATCGACATAGGCGAGCCTAACGGTCTCGCCGATTCGGATTGTCCCGCTATCGGATTTTTCCTGCCCGGTGATCATCCTGAACAACGTCGTCTTGCCCGCGCCGTTAGGGCCGATGACTCCGATGATCCCACCGGGAGGAAGCGAGAACGACATGCCTTCGATCAACAAATTGTCGCCGTATGCTTTTGTAACATCGTTCGCTTCGATCACCACATCGCCGAGTCGCGGGCCGGGCGGGATGTATATTTCGAGCTCGCGAGATCGCTTTTCGGTTTCCTGGCGCAGCATCTCTTCATAGGAGTTGATGCGCGCTTTAGATTTCGCGTGGCGGGCTCTTGGCGCCATTCGAATCCATTCAAGCTCCCGCTCGAGAGTCTTCTGGCGCTGGCTCTCGGACCTTTCCTCGCGGCGCAGACGTTCCTGCTTTTGCTCGAGCCACGATGAATAATTGCCTTCCCAGGGAATGCCGCGTCCCTGATCGAGCTCAAGAATCCAGCCCGCGACGTTGTCGAGAAAATAACGATCGTGAGTGACCGCGATGACCGTGCCCGGATATTTCTGAAGGTGCTGCTCGAGCCAACCAACCGATTCGGCGTCGAGATGGTTGGTGGGCTCGTCGAGCAGCAGAATATCAGGCTGCTTGAGGAGGAGCCGGCATAGGGCGACGCGGCGCAGCTCGCCGCCTGAGAGAATCTTGACCGCGGTTTCGGGCGGCGGGCATCTGAGCGCATCCATCGCCATCTCGAGCCGGCTGTCTAGGTCCCACGCGTTTAACGCGTCGAGCTTCTCTTGAACATTTCCCTGCTCCTCGAGCAGCGCGGTCATTTCGTCATCATTCAGAGGCTCGGCGAACCTGTCATTGATCTGATCAAACTGTTTCAACAGATCGATTGTAGGTTGCACGGCCTCTTCGACGATCTCGCGAACGGTTTTGGATTCATCGAGATGAGGTTCCTGCTCTAGAAAACCGATTGTGAATCCGGGTGAAATCACCGTCTCGCCAACAAACTCTTTGTCGACGCCGGCGATAATTCGAAGCAGCGAGCTTTTGCCCGAGCCGTTGAGACCGATGACCCCGATCTTTGCTCCGTAGAAGTAAGAGAGATAGATGTCCTTTATGACCGGCTTTTTGTCGTAGTACTTCCCAACGCCGACCATCGAGTAGATGATTTTGTTTGGTGCGCTGCTCATTTGTCGTTGTCTGACCTCACCACCTTGGTAATTTAACAGAGTTGGCGACAACCACGAACATCGCTCACAAGCGGCACGCCGCTGCTTTCCTGGCTTTCTTCTTCTTCTTTCGCTTCTTGCCGCCGGCGTGGTTCATTTCCTCACGAAGCACATCAACCCTCTTCAACATTATCCCCTCCATTCTTGCGCGTCCGCCCTCCGCGATCCATTGCATCATTGACGAAAGAAACAGCTCCTTCAAGTAAGCGAATGAGAAGCCGTCGGTTGCTTCGACGAGCGCCGGAAGCGACGACTCGTGCAGACGCAGTTCCGGCTCCTGTGATTGATTCCACGAAGCGATAAAGGCCAGTCTTTCCGGCGCCGCCGGCAGGTTGAAATAGTACTTGCGGTCGAACCTGCTCGGACGATCGAGTATCGCCGGATCAAGCTTCTCGGGGTGATTTGTTGTCGCCAGAACCACCACTCCGGTGTTCGCGGCAAACCCGTCGAGCTCGTTTAAAAAGAACGCCCGATTCTGGTTATCGATCAACGAGTCAAGATCTTCGAGCACCACCACCGACGGTGTAGTCTTTCGCGCCCGAACGAACACCTCTCGGATGCGGTCTTGATCGGTTCCCCAGCATGAATTGAAGCTCTTTACATAAAGACAAGGCTGTTTCGTCTGGTTGATCAGCGCCTTGACCGTGTGGGTTTTGCCGTTGCCTGGCGGACCGATCAACAACACCCCTCGCTTCCAGGGGATTCTGCGTTTCTCGTACATCTCGCGCGACGCGAAGAAGTTGGCGAAGTCGTCTTGAATCTCACGCTTTAAATCGGACGGCAGAATCAAGTTGTCAAAGCTCGCGCTTTTGATTGCATCGAACAGTTCGCGGTCCTTGTACCAGTAGCCGCTGTCAAAAACCAATATCTCACCGCGAACCTCGGTAGCCCAGTCACAAACCGCTCGAAGAAAATCTTCGGCGATCTTGCGGTCGTCGGCGATGATCCAGTGGTGCCGATCACGGGAGCCTTCCGAGGTCCAGGTCACGAATAGAACGTCCAGCAGGCTCCCTTTCCACAGAACGTTGAAGAATCCATTCTCGGGTTCGTCAATAAACTCCTTTCCCGACTGAGCCCACTCTATACGCGACTTGTTGAAGACCGCGGTCTCGCCGACCATCGTGCAAAGCTCCGCCCTTGCGTAACTAACCAGATCAAAGGAATAGAACGCCGCTTCGATTATTGCTTTGTCCGAGTACCGTCGTGACAGCTCCCGGCTGACAAAATACGAAATCGAGTCAGACGGGAGGTCCAACGCCTCGTTGATGAGCTCTTTCAAGTCCATAGCACAATAGCCAGCCAGTCGGAGTACGCGTCAATCGGCTCTTAGTGAGACTTGATACCTTAAGATCAAATCCACTAGAAGGTCATTGTGACTTACCGGTGAACGCCTTGGGATGCACTTCTGGTGAGAGGCCGAAGCATTCGGCCACAAGAGGTTCAGAAAAAACTGAGATGCGGGACTCTGATCATAACAATCTCCAGCTTACGAGAAGATGAACGAACAAAAGACGAGATTGTTGCAGTTAGTCAACGAAAAGTTCCTCGGATCAAAGCAAACGAATTCATTTAACGCTTTTCGAAGACCGGTTACCGAGAATGTCTGAAAGACGCGCCGCATCCGGATACTGTGTTTGCGCGACCCATCCGAAGATCCCGGTCATCAACA
>DASRIZ010000080.1:0-71666 GCA_035649735.1 Blastocatellia bacterium
CGTGCGATGGAGATGCTCTACTGGGATAGCAATAAGCGGGCGCTTGCAGCCACAGAGTTGCTTTTGAGTGATACTCAAGTTCGAGAAGTCAGGAACAAATAGAGCCCGCCCGCTCCGAATAACAGGTTTGGACCCCACGCCGCAAGCATGGGCGGCAACACCTCATAACGGCCCATCTGTTCGAATACGCCTGTAAGCCCCCAATACGCGAGCCCTATTGCCATACCGATGGCGACACCGTACAGCGCGCCTCGTTTCCCCACTGAAAACGAAAAAGGCAATCCGACCATTACCATCACCAGGCAGGTTAGCGGAAACGCGATCTTGCTTTGTAGCGCGATGCGCAAATCGAGCACGTCGAACCCTGATCGGGACAGATCATTGATTGCCCGGCGCAGCTCCGCGAGCGTCATGGACGACGAGCCAACCGACTCTTTCTTGAAGTATTCGGGATGCTCGGCAAGCGCGACTCGACGTTGATCAAAGGACTCGAATCCTGTTGGCCGATCGCCTTCGAACAGGCGTTCCCAACCTTTTTCCAGGACCCACTCCTGGCTTGTGGAGTCCCACCACGCGCGGCGCGCATATAGACGCCGCTTGATGCCAAACGGCTCTCTCGAAAGGTCCAGCACGTTTAGCCTCGCGAAGGTGTTATTTGTCGGTGTGAAGTAGGCGTAGTTGAAGATGCGAGACTCGGTTCCGAAGATCCACTTATTGGTGGTCTGATAAAACGTCTGTGGAGGTTCCTGTCCTTTTCGAATCAAGTAGCGGAGGTTGTTCTGTCTGCGGTTGGTGAACGGCAGGATGTAGTCTTGATTCACAAACACAAACGCCGACAGCAGCAGCGACGCCAACAAAGCCGGCGCAGCGAGTCGAAAGATCGACTGGCCGGAAGCTTTTAGTGCCACTACCTGGCTTGTCTTATGAAGGATGCCAAAGGTGATCATTACCGCGACAAGCGCAGCCATCGGCGCAACCGAGTTCACAATCCACGGCAGCAGGAAAAGCAGATAGTTTGCGACGATTGCCCAGTCGATGTTGTTGCGAGTGATGTAGTCGAGCAGTTGAAACAACGTAATGATCAAAATCAGCGCCGAAAAGCCGCCGAGGATGAACAGGAAGAATCGCATCAAGTCAGAGAGCACCAGGCGGTCGAGCAACTGCGGCCGCCCCGCCGAGAAGAGGGAACGACGGGGAGAAGGGGCGAGGGGGAGAGAGGGTGACGGGGCGAGGGGGAGAGAGGGCGACGGGGCGAGGGGGCGACTGGGGGACGAGCCGACGCCCGCGTCGTTCAGTCTCCCTGTTTCCCCTTCTCCCCTCCTCCCTGTGTCCCCCTCGCCCCCTCGCCCTCTCTCCCCCTCGCCCCCTCGCATACGGGCCGGCCAGGCGTGACGCAGGCTGCTTAACACCGATAGCGGATCCCAGCCCGGTCTTCGCTGAGCCACGATTGTAGACACGCCCAACAAGGTCAGAACTATATTAGCCAGCCATATTCCGAGCCACACCGGCAGCGTGCCTGCAATCGCGGCGTGTTGACCCCACAGCGCCAACAAATAAAAAATGATGGTGATGGCCAGCCCGAGCAGCAATCCAAATGAACGTCCAGTGCGAACGTTGGTGATTCCGAACCCCACACCAAGCAGCCCGAATACAAGACACGCGGCGGGAAGTGCGACCCGCTTATGCACTTCGGCGAGCCATTTGCGGAAATCACCCTCAGCGGGGGTATGCGAGATCAGATTGGCCCACTCCATTTCCTCGACCTGACCGGCTTCACGTTCGATCCCGGTGGCGCCGTTCCGTTTTTCCTCGGATACTTCGAGCGCGACGGTCATCTCGTCGAACCGCGCCGCAGTGTACGGGGGCGGACCGTTCTTCTTTTTTTCCTTGTCTAGTTGCTTTTCCGAGGGCTGCGCCTCGGTTCCAGTCGAGGAGCCACCTCGAGATATTTCTGAATCTTGCTCTGAGGCTGGGTTCTGCGACTCGCTCTGGTCCTGGCGGCCGGTGTCTGTCTGATGCACAGTGCCTCTTTGCAAATGCAACTCGGGCATCTCGGACCGCTCGCCCTGCTGCAGCGACCCGGAGGTTGCCGTCACGATCTTCATCGGTCCCGAGCCGTTTCCAAGATCGACCAGAAAAATGTTTCGCCAGAGGCTGTTCGCGCGATCGATGTCCTCAATGTAAATAACTCGTTGCGGTATGCTCTCTTCAAACACTCGCGGCTTGATCTCGGCGTTCAGGCTTTGAAAGATCAAGGACTGGTTGGCCTTTAAATCGGTCAAAAGGTGAATCGATCGCGGCAGCAGGTTGAAGGTGATGTAAACCATCACTATCGCGATAATCAGCGAGAGTCCGAGTACCGGAGCGAGCATCCGCAGACGGCTTGTGCCGCCGGCGCCGAGAGCCACGATTTCGCTATCGCCGGAGAGCCGGCCCAGCCCAACAAGGGTTCCGATCAATAGCGAGATAGGAAGGGTGAACACCAGGATGCCGGGAACGAGCGCCGACATAACCCGCCCGAGGGTTTCCATCGGCAGCCCATTGCGTGACGCGACGACCAGAAGTTCTGAAAACCGGCTAGCTTCCTGGGCGAAGATAATTGCCGTCAACAGCATCAGGCCGAGCAGGACGTAAGGGACAATTTCGCGGACAAGATAACGATCAAGCAAGCGGAACATCGGATTTGAGTCTAGCACGCGGAAATGGGGTCATCAAACAGTAGATATTTCCGGCTCACACGTCTGTGTGGAACAAGACCCTTTGATCTAATCAAAGCGATTCATGAGACCTGAAGACTAAAACTTACTGGGGAGAGGGCAGCTTTGGCATTGCGTCCCATTTCATCAAATCCCTCTCCATCGCTGGTCCATTTGTTTTCAACCACGCACTCATCTGGTTACCAGCGCTTTTGCCGTAAATACGGTGCGAATAGATTACCGAGCTGCCGACACCGTTATGCATTCTGAATCTAGCGAACACCGCTTCTATGAAGTCAGGACGACCAAGAATTACGGCGATCAAGTGTTCTGCTGGTTTCTGTTCGGTTCTGGGGACCGAATCAGTCTTAACGACTATAGCCTTGTTCGTCTTATAGTTCTCAAGTACGGAGTTCGCCACTGCGGCGAGGTCATCGCCGCCCTTTGCCCTTGGATACGTCCATATCGTAATCATGTCGGTCCAGGCGTTCAAATTCTCCTGGCCGCTTGGCGTATATTCGTGTTGGTCGCCTTTGGTGAAACGGTGAAAGTAGTTCGCTCCGGCGAATGAGAAGGCTGCGGTCTTGTCTTTGCTGTTTCCCGCCTGGAGTGCTAATACGTTGACGATATTCTGCGCGAAGAACAATGCAGAACAAGTGAGTGCAATTTGATATTTCATTCAGTCTCTCTTTTTACCTCCGAGCTTCTTTCCAAAAAAACAGATCACATCTTGGCCCTTCGCAGCGGCTTCCGCAAGCGCAACCACTCCGTGCTTGCCCTTAAGATTGCGGTCCGCCACCCTTTACCCCTCGGCGACGAGAGGAATTCCTAACTTGATTGACCTCCCTCAGACCAGGACTGAGTTCGTGAGCATTCAAGACTTCTTTCAAAACTGCGACGCGGGCGCTCAAAAGAAACAGGGAGTTCGGTAGTCGGGTTTCGGCATCCGATTGGCCTACGCTATACTCAAGCAGTAACTAAAAGCGCGTATGTGTAGACCAGAACAACTTACAAGCCGAGTCATTGGTTCCATTTTGTGTTTTCTTTTGCTCTTGGGAGCCGCAAACTCGCAGAGCGGGCGGAAGCCCTCCACCGTACCACAACCGGGTCAAGATGAGACCGTTCGGCTGCGAGCCGAGGAAGTACTTCTCAATGTCACCGTGATGGATGCCTATGGGCACCAGGCAACTGAACTCGTCAAGGATGAGTTCATAGTTGCCGAAGACGGGCAGCGGCAGGACATCGCCAGCTTCCTCGTAAGCAGCGTACCGGTCAACGTTGTGCTGATGCTTGACGCATCCGGATCAGTAGTATCAGAAATCAATTCGCTGCGTGACGCGGCAATGCACTTTGTCAGTCAACTCGGGCCCGAGGACAAAATCTCGGTCATCGAGTTCCACTCCCATGTCGAGTTGATCCAGGACTGGACTTCCAAGGCTGAGGATGTTCGACACGCGCTGTCCTGGCGCTTCAAGCCGGGGATGGTGCAAACCAAAAACGGCAGCTTTACCTACGGCAGCACCGCGCTTTTTGACGCTGTTTATTCAGCCTGCGATGAACAACTTGCCAAGGTCGAAGGTCGCAAGGCAATCATCTTGCTCAGCGACGGCGATGACACTTCCAGCAAGGTGACCTACGAACAAGCGCTTACAGCGATCGTCAAATCAGGGTCAGTCGTGTACGTGATCAGCAAAGCGCGCGCGTTTATTAACGATCTGGACCGTTATCGTGGCAAGGCGGCGAAGGTGTTTGCAGGAAGCACTGCTCAACAAGCGGGCATCTACATCGAACGTTTCGAGCGAGCCGAGCGGCTTATGACCGATCTTGCCGCGCGAACCGGCGGCAGAATATTCTCGCCGCTTCAAGAAAAAGAGATGAAGGATGTTTACGGCCAGGTCGCGCGGGAACTAAAGAATCAATACATCATCACCTACATTCCGAAAAACCTCGAGCGCGACGGGCGTCTTCGCCACGTTAAGGTGTTTCTCGCCAGGCCAGGTTACTCAGCACGAACCCGCGATGCGTACTACGCACCAAAGAAATAACGCGAGTTCAAAGATCCATTCGATTTGGGTTCAGGCTTTAGTCCTTTCACGGCCTCAGCAGGTTCAAGGTTGGGAAGGAGGCTTGCCCCGCTTCGTCGCGATCACGAGAGCTTGCACGGAGCGGGGGCAAGCCCACCGACCTTGAACCAGCTGAGGTTCTATTTCGGGATGCCTCGTTGCGGTAGGCAAGCTAAGACTTGAACCGCAAGCCTATCTACTGGGCACTGTCTTCCGTTTTTGGTTTCTTGCTGATTCGCTTGGATTTTAGTTTGGACTCTTCGGGTTTCTTTGGTGTGGATCGCTTTGCTGTCGCCTTCTTGGGTCCCGAAGCTTTTGCAGCGGTGGGTTTTGCTGACGTTCTCGACTTCTTCAGCGCCGGCGCTTTTACCGCCGGGTCTTGTGTAGTGGTTGCCTCTGCGGAGATGTCTTCGGCCTGATTATTGCCCGGCGATTCATCGGCTAAAAGAAATGCAAGCACTTCGCTCTCGGCGCGAAACCAATCGTGGGCCTCGCCACCGGGCTGACCTCCTCGCATCTGATAAATTTCGTACGCCCGCACCTGGATCATTTGCTGGACATTATTCTGGCTAAGAAGTCGTTCGCGAAGTTCTTCCAAACTGTCTCGAGTCATTTCATTACCTTTCCTGTGATCACGATTGCATCAATCAATGAGTCAGGGACGAGAGTTATAAAGTCAGTTACGGATTAAGCAGATGTGTCGTCAGGGCCGTTTTCGGTGGGGCCTCGTCGCCACCTGAGCACCGGTTTGCGCGCGGCGGCGACTTCGTCCAGGCGCCCGACCCTGGTGGTTACCGGAGCGCGCTTTAGCAACTCCGGATCTTCGGCGGCCTCCGCCGCGATGGATTTCATTGCATCGATAAACAGATCAAGCTCCTCACGTCCCTCGCTCTCGGTGGGTTCGACCATAAGCGCGCCGTTTACGATCAACGGGAACGACATCGTCGGTGGATAGAACCCGTAGTCGATCAGCCGCTTGGATATATCGGCGTTCCGCACTCCGTGCTTGAGCTGGCGCTTATCAGAAAAAACAACTTCATGCATTACACGTCCCGGATACGGGATCTCGTATGTGTCCTTCAAGTGCTCTGCGATGTAGTTCGCGTTCAGAACGGCGGTCTCCGTCGCCTCGCGCAAGCCGGGATCGCCGTGCGTCAAAATGTAAGCGAGCGCGCGGACCAGCACTCCAAAGTTCCCAAAGTAGGCTCGCACACGCCCCACGGACTTCGGGCGATCGAAATCCAGGATAAGCTCGCCATCCCTGGCCAACACGACCCGAGGGAAGGGAAGATAGGGTTCAAGCTCAGCGGTCACCGCAACAGGACCTGCGCCCGGCCCGCCACCGCCGTGCGGGGTCGAGAAAGTCTTATGAAGATTGAGGTGCATGACATCGATGCCGAAGCTTGCCGGTTTGGCCACGCCGGCGAGTGCGTTCATGTTGGCGCCGTCCATATACACGAAACCGCCGCCCTCGTGAACGATCTTACAAATCTCTCTTATGTTGCGCTCGAATTTTCCGAGTGTATTCGGGTTGGTGAGCATCAACGCTGCCACGTCGTCGCTCATGTGGCGGCGCAACTCCTCGAGGTCGGTAAGACCATCGGATCTCGACGGCACCGTCTCCACTGAGTAACCGCAGATAACTGCTGAGGCCGGGTTAGTCCCGTGTGCGGAGTCGGGGATCAGCACTTTCTTGCGAGGATTTCCTCGCTCGGACAACGCTGCGCGAATCATCATCAGCCCGGTCATCTCGCCTTGCGCGCCGGCCGCCGGTTGCGAAGTCACAGCCGCAAGCCCGGTTATCTGAGCGAGACACTGTTCGATGCGAAAGACAATCTGCAGCGCGCCTTGTGCCAACGGGGCAGGTGTGAGCGGATGCAGATTAGCGAACCCGTCGATTCGCGCTACTTTCTCATTGATCCGAGGGTTGTACTTCATCGTGCACGAACCCAACGGGTAGAGCCCATGATCGATGCAGTAATTCCAGGTAGAGAGCCGGGTGAAGTGTCTTATTACGTCGACTTCAGAAAGCTCGGGCATGCCTTCCAGATCGTCATCGCGGAGAAAACGTGAATCGATCAACCTCTCTACGCGTTCTTCCGCTACGTCGAGCCTGGGGATCGAATAGCCGATTCGCCCGTGCCTTGACTCGTCAAACAGAAGCCCTTCGTTTTGGACGACGTGTGTCGTTGCTTTCTTGATTCTGGATTTGCTCATGCTTCTTGTCGTTCCTCACGCCAGCGCCGACACAAGCTTATCGATCGCATCTTTCTTTACTGTCTCTGTAACGCACACCAACAATCCGTCGCTCATCCCGGGGAAATATCGCTCGAGGCTAATTCCTCCGATTATCTTCTTGTCGAGCAGTCCGTCGATAACCTCGGTAGCAGGCCGCGGAGTGCGCAACACGAACTCGTTGAAAAACGGCGCGCTGAATCTCAGATCGAACCCGGGGATTTTCGAAATCTCCGACGCGGCATAGTGAGCCTTATGAAGGTTTTGGCGAGCGACTTCCTGAACGCCCTGTCTGCCCATCGTCGAGAGATAAACGGTCGCCATTAATGCGAACAAACCTTGATTTGTGCAGATATTGGATGTCGCTTTCTCACGCCGGATGTGTTGTTCGCGGGTCGACAAGGTTAACACGTAACCGCGACGGCCTTCGCTGTCTCTAGCCTCACCGACTAACCGCCCCGGCATCTGCCGAACGTGTTTGTCGAGTGTGGCGAACAAGCCGCAGTAAGGGCCGCCGTAGCTCAATGGAATCCCAAACGATTGGGTCTCGCCGGCGACGATGTCCGCTCCGCACGCGCCCGGTGGTTTCAAAACGCCGAGACTCATTGGCTCGGTTACGGCGACTACCAGCAATGCGCCGGCTTCGTGCGCGGCATCGGCGATCGCCTCGAGGTCCTCGACGCAACCGAAGAAGTTTGGCGACTGAACGACGACTGCGGCAGTCTCGCGGTCGATGCCCATTGTTGTTGGGTCAAAGTTCCCCGATTCGCCATGCTCGATAACATCTATCGTTAATCCCAGGTTCTTGGTATAAGCCGAAACGACTTCGCGATACTGGGGATGGACTGTATCGGCGATGATGACCCTGCTTCGGCGGGTCACGCGATTGGCCATCAACACCGCCTCGGCGACCGCCGTAGACCCATCGTAGAGCGAAGCGTTGGCCACTTCCATCCCGGTAAGCTGGCAGATCATCGTTTGGAATTCGAAGGTGTATTGCAACGTGCCTTGACTAAGCTCAGGTTGATAGGGCGTGTAAGCCGTAAAAAACTCGGCGCGTGATATGAGCGAGTCAATTATGACCGGGATAAAGTGCGAGTACGCCCCAGCGCCCAGAAAGGACTGGTAGTCGATTCGATTCTCGGACGCAAGGCTTCGGAAGTACTCCAGCAATTCGGGTTCACTCATCGGTTCGCCTATGCCGATGGCTTCCTTGAGCTTTAATTGTTCCGGAATTTGATCGAAGAGCTCTTCGATGCGCTCGAGCCCAATGTCTGACAACATCGAACGGCGCTCGCCGGGCGAGTTCGGAATATATCTCATTGGCGATTACTCCGCCGCTTCTTCCTTGATGTAGTCTTCATACTCGATGGAGGTCAAGAGGGCATCGACTTGTGCGGGGTTGTCAATTTTGATGCGGATCATCCAGCCTTCGCCGTAGGGGTCTTCGTTGACCTGTTCGGGTGAATCGTTGAGGCTCTCGTTGACCTCGGTGACCGACCCGCTTAGCGGCATGTAAACCTCGCTGACGGCCTTGACACTTTCGACCGAGCCGAATGGATCGCCCGCTTCGAACTTATCGCCGACTTTCGGGAGCTCTACATACACGACATCTCCGAGTTGATGTTGAGCGTGATCGGTGATGCCGACGGTCGCCTGGTCTCCTTTCGCGCGGACCCACTCGTGGTCTTTGGTGTAGCTGAGATCTTCTGGTGTGTTTGCCATCTATTTTTTCTCCGTTAACTAGTGCCGTATCGAAGTGTGTCCCAACTGGTCAGCCTAATCATATTTCCTTTCGCGCTTGTAGAACGGCGTCTCGACCACGCGCGCGGGAACGTTGCGTCCGCGAACTACCACATGCAGCTCCGATCCTACAGCAGTGTGCTCCGTTGGGACGTACCCAAGTCCGATGTTCTTTTTTAGGAATGGCGCGGGACTTCCCGAAGTAACAACGCCCACCTGCTCGCCGCCAATCACGATAGGGTAGCCGTCGCGAGCGGGCGCGCGGTCGAGCACCTCGAAGCCAACAAGCTTTCGTTTCAGTCCCTCTTCCTTTTGCTTCAACAGCACGCCGCGCCCGACAAAGTCACCTTTGCCGAGCTTCACAACCCAGCCTAACCCTGCTTCGAGCGGGGTTGTAGTCTCATCCATGTCGTGACCGTAGAGTCGGAACGCTGCTTCAAGCCGCAACGTGTTTCGCGCGGCGAGCCCGCAAGGAATAAGACCTCGGTCGCTCCCGATAACCAGCAGCCGGTTCCACAGATGCTTCGCGTGACCGGAATCGCACAGGATCTCGAATCCGTCCTCACCGGTGTAACCGGTCCGGGACACTCGGCAATCAACGCCGTCCACTAAAACGCGCTGTGACCAGTAATACGGTATTCGGTCCAGCATATGATCGGTCAACTCCTGCAAGATATGCTCGGACCGCGGTCCTTGCAGCGCCAGCAGGGCGAACGCTGAGCTGGTATTGTGCACTTCCACGCTCAACTCGCCGGCGTTTCCCTTGATCCATTCGAAATCTGAATCAGTCCCGCCGGCATTGACCACCAGCAGAAAATAATCGGCATTCATTCGGTAGACCAGCAGGTCGTCGATAACCCCACCCGCTTCGTTGGTCATCGTCGAATATTGGACTTGATTATCTTCGAGTTTGGACGCATCGTTGGTGCTGATCCGTTGAACGAGATCCAGCGCTTGTGATCCTCTGATCTCGATCTCGCCCATGTGAGAAACATCGAACAGTCCGGCTTCCTCGCGCACGGCCATGTGCTCGCGGATGTGACCGGAATACTGAACCGGCATCTCCCACCCGGCAAAATCGACCATTCTAGAACCAATTGAAACGTGGGCTTCGTACAGCGGTGTGCGCTTGAGCATCGGAGTTGTGGTCGCCTCTACAATGATACGAAAACGAATTGAATCCAGAGTATCGAGATTAACGAGAGTCAACAGAAGTCGCAAGCTAACACGCGCAGATTTTCTCAGTCAAGATTTCTGAAGTATAGATTTCTGAAGGTATAGGACCTATAGGACAGATAGGACCCATGTCGATTCAGCGGCATGGGAAGAGGGCTTGTCGGTGAGGCCGGTTGCTCGCCGGCCCGCCTACATGGGAAACTTCACCTCGCGCTATGCGCGCTATAGGTTTATGCCAAAGCTTGTTGAGCTTGCACGACTGCTAAACGCCAAACTGCTGGGACAGCCGAACGCCGAAGTCACACGAGCCCGGCCGTTCGAGCTGGCGTCCGAGGGAGACGTGACTCTGGCGCTGGACACGGCTTATGTCGCTCGTGTTAGCGAATCTCGTGCGACCGCCATCATCGTAGCCAATCCGATCGAAGGCGCATCGCAACACCTGCTGGTAGCTCGCGATCCGAAGCTTGCCTTTGCCCGCGCAATCGAGCTACTGCACCGCGTCCAATATGAGCCGTTGGGGGTAAGCGCGGATCTCGTTGCCGGGACGGGAACAGTTCTCGGCGCCCAGCTGTCCGTTCACCCCCGCGTTACTATTGGGCGAGACGTGGTTATCGGGGACCGCGTTACCATGCATCCCGGAGTCGTGATCGGCGATCGATGCAAAATCGGTGACGATACTGTTATCCAGGCCAATGTCACCATCTATCGCGAATGCACAATCGGGAAACGCGTCATCATCCATGCTGGAGCGGTGATCGGGGCAGACGGATTCGGCTTTGTGCCTGACGAGGAAGGCCGACAGGTCAAACTCCTTCAACTGGGGTCGGTGCGGATAGAAGACGATTGCGAGATTGGAGCAAACTCCGCGGTCGATCGCGGAGGTTTTGGCGAAACCGTGTTACGCCGCGGTGTAAAACTGGACAACCTGGTTCAGGTAGGTCACAACTGCGACATCGGCGAAAACACCGTCGTCGCCGCGCTTGCGGGTTTTTCGGGAGGCACCAGGGTCGGGCGCGGTTGCGTTATAGCAGGACAAGTTGGAACTAACCAGCATATGACAATCGGCGACGGAGCCACGCTTACGGGCCGTACGGCGGTGACTAAAAATGTTCGCCCCGGTGCGATCATGGCTGGAATGCCCGCGCAAGACTACAATGCCTGGCGTCGTTCGCAGGTGCTATACTCAAGGCTCCCCCGAATGGCCGACCGGTTGAGAAGATTAGAGAAGATTGTTGAAGCTCTAACGCGCTCTTCGGCGACCAGCGCCGACTGACAGCCGATAAGAAAGGTGGAGTTTCGCAGGTTGCTATGGAGACACTACTGGACATAACCCAGATTCAAGCGATCTTACCTCACCGTTATCCGTTTCTTCTTGTCGATCGGATAATCAGCTATGACCCGGGGAAGCGAGTTGTTGGAATAAAGAACGTCACCCTGGACGAGCCGTTTTTCGTTGGACACTTTCCCGGTGCGCCGGTGATGCCGGGTGTGCTGATCGTCGAAGCGATGGCTCAAACAGCCGGGGTCATGATGCTTGCGAGTCTGCCGGATCGCGAAACCAAACTGGTTTTCTTCACTGGCATCGAACGCGCGAAGTTCCGAAGACCCGTCGTTCCCGGCGATCAGTTGCGGCTCGAGTTGACTGTGCTCAAGCTCAGGCCGCGGTACATCAAGCTGCGGGGCGAAGCGTACGTGGACGGACAGCTCGTTGCCGAAGCGGAAATCTCATCTGCTCTCGTCGACCGCAGCATTATCGAGCGCAGCGATCAAGTCAGCAGCGCCGCTTTCACTCCAGTCGAGCAGGTGTAGGAGAGACTCTCGAAAGTGTCCCTTCACCCCACAGCGATCATAAGCCCAAAGGCGGAACTTGGACATAATGTCACTGTTGGCCCTTACTCGATAATCGGCGACGATGTCATTTTGCACGACGATGTTCGGGTAGGTAGTCATTGTGTAATCGAGGGGCCTTCCGAGTTTGGAAGCGGGTCAGTCTTTTATCCGTTTGTTTCGGCCGGGCAAGCGCCACAGGACTTGAAGTATCGGGGCGAGCGAAGTTTGCTGCGAGCCGGGCAACGCAACACATTTCGTGAGTTTTCGACCATCCAGCGAGGCACTGAGGGCGGCGGCAATCTAACGGAAATCGGGAATGACAATCTCATCATGGCCCAGGCCCACATCGCGCACGACTGCCGGATCGGGAGCAACGTTATTTTTGCAAACGGGGCAACGCTTGGCGGTCACGTGATTGTGGAGGATCGCGCGACCCTGGGTGGGTATTCAGGCATTCATCAGTTTTGTCGAGTGGGCAAGCACGCGTTTATTGGCGGGTACTCGGTTGTCGTAAAGGATGCGTTGCCATACGCGCGCACCGTAGGAAACCGCGCACGGTGCTATGGCCAGAACACTCTGGGGTTGCGCCGGAACGGCTTCAGCACGGAAGAGATACGCCGCATCACTCACGCATTTCGGTTGCTGCTGGCCGCAAAGTTAAACACCACTCAGGCGCTCGAGGTGATAAAACGAGAACTGAGCGGGTGGCCCGAGATCGACTACTTAATCGCGTTTATTGAAGACTCCGAGCGTGGAGTAACAAAGTAATGAAAGTACTGATTCTTACACAGGCCGAGGTCGATGATCTTCTCCCGGTCAACGAGTGCATACCGGTTATGGCCGAAGCCCTTTCGGACCTCGCTCGTGGGAATGTTTTCCAGCCATTGCGAATGATCGTCGCGCCGCCCGGGGCCGAGGGCGACATGGCGTTGATGCCATCTTATCGTTCCGGCGAGCTAGCGGCCTACGCGGTGAAGACTGTGTGCGTGTTTCCCCAGAACCCCCAGCGAGGACTGGATGCTCACCAGGGAAGCGTGATGCTGTTCAGCGCCGATACCGGCGAACTGGTTGCTCTGATGAACGCTTCGGCGATTACCGCGATTCGTACCGCGGCGGTGTCGGGCGTGGCCACGCAGGTTCTGGCGCGAGAAGATGCCGGCGAGCTTGCCATCATCGGGTCTGGCGTCCAGGCCCGCCGGCACATCGACGTAATGGCTTGCGTTCGTCCGATAAGACGAGCCCGAGTCGCCAGTGCCAAATTCGAAAACGCGAAGAAGTTTGCCGCCGAACTGGGCGCGCGTTTTGACTTTCCAATTGAGCCTGTCGAGGACGTGGAATCGGCGGTGCGCGGTGCCGATTTGATTGTTACAGCGACGACCGCCGCTGAACCGATCTTGAAGCGGGAATGGATATCTCCCGGGGCTCACCTGAATGTGGTGGGCTCGAGCATACCAAGGACACGCGAAGTAGACAGCGCAACGATGGCTGCCGCGAGTTTGTTTGTGGATCGACGCGAGTCGACGATAAACGAGGGCGGCGACTACCTGTTCGCGCTTCGTGACGGAGCTATCGGCCCTGACCACATTCGAGCAGAGATCGGCGAAATACTGGTTGGTTTACGCACTGGCAGAACGTCGCGGGATGAGATAACGCTCTTCAAATCGCTGGGGCTGGCAATTGAGGATCTCGCTTCGGCGGATTACCTCTATCGCAAGGCTCGTCGGCTGGAGGCGGGCACCTGGGTTGAGTTTTAGATCTCGGTTGAGTGAATCTGGTTTGGTGTTCGCCACGCCGCCTCTCTATTTATGAAGTACGGACTGATTGCAGGCAACGGACGTTTCCCGTTTCTCGTGCTTGAAGGTGCGCGCGATTCCGGGGCTGAGATTGCCGTCGCGGCGATAAAAGAAGAGGCTTCTCCGGAACTGGCACAGCAGGCAGCCCGCATCGAGTGGATTGGCGTCGGTCAGCTCGGGCGACTCATTCGTTATTTCAAGAGGGAACAAGTAACTCACGCGATAATGGCCGGACAGGTGAAACACCACCAGATCTTCCGGTTGAACGCCCTTCCTGATCTTCGAATGGTCCGTGTGCTTGCGCGACTCTCAACGAAGAACACCGACAGTCTGATTGGCGCCGTCGCGGATGAGCTCGCGCGGGAGGGCATAACTCTCATCGATTCGACCACGTTTCTTGAACCGTTGCTGGCGCCGGAGGGTGTGTTGACAAGACGAGCTCCGACGAAAGAAGAGCGCGGCGATATCGATTACGGCCTGGGGATAGCACGGGAGATTGGTCGGCTCGATCTGGGTCAAACCATAGCTGTAAAAGATCGCGCAGTTGTCGCTATTGAGGCAATGGAAGGAACGGACGCGGTAATCGCTCGAGCAGGTGAAGTGACTCGCGGCCGATCATTTGTAGTCGTAAAGGTAGCGAAGCCTGGCCAGGACATGCGGTTCGACGTGCCGGTGATTGGACTGCCTACGATCGAGAGAATGAATGCCGCTCGAGCATCGGCACTTCACGTAACTGCGGGGAAGACGCTTCTTTTCGACCGCTCGGATCTAATTGAACTCGCGGATACCAGTGGAATTACGGTCATCGCCGGCCCGCAGTAGAAGACTATGTTGGCCCCGAGGCGCTTGTGTTACACTGGCGTCAACCCCCAGAAAACGAGCAGAGGAAATATGTCGAGGAACAATCCGAACGAGTCCGATCCTGACAGTGCGATTATAGACGCGGACTTGCTGGTGAAGTATCGCATGGTCAATCGCGCAATCGAGACGCTCGAGCGAGCGATCGACAGCGCGCCCCGACACATCGGATTGCGCGAGAAGCTCCGCGAAATCCTGATCGACGCCGGTCGTCGTGACCAGGCGGCACAACACTGCCTGGCGCTGGCGAGCCTTCACATCTCGGCCGGGGATGTCGAGAGTGCAAACGAGAGACTGCTCGAAGCCAAGCGGCTCGATCCTCGGGTCTCGGTGACCGGCCAGCTTCGCGATGTACATCAGACTGAGGCACCCCCGCAACAGCGGCCGCAGAAAATCCTGACCGGCAATCTTGCCGACGTCAATCTGTTCGATATTATTCAAATCATCGAGAATAGCCGGTTGACCGGTATGCTCCAGGTGATGTCATCGGCGGTTTGCGGAGAAATACATTTCGACGAAGGATTGGTCGTTGGAGCGAAGTCTGGCATGGACTTTGGCCGGAAGGCTCTGAGTCTTTTTGCCGGGGCAGGCGATGGCACTTTCGAGTTTGAGAAGACAAGCGAATCGTACGACAGGACCATTCAAACTACCAGCAACACCGCCTTGATTCTGGACATGTTGCGGATAAAGGACGAAGAGGATCACGGCATGGGCACGCTGGATACTCTGCAGTAAAACAGCAGCCCCGATGAGAAAATATAGGACCTATTTGACCTATAGGTCCTATACCATAAGAATTTGATTTGAAAATTAGGGTTTTGGAGGCGGTTTTGTTGCTGCAGTCGCGACCGGATTTGCCTTGTTATACTCGTTTATAAAATCCTGAGTAATGTCGGATCGCGGATCGAACCAGATCACGGTTCCCGATTGCAACGCATTTGCTATGTCCACCAGCATTACGATGCCGCGCTTTGCCGTGTAGTCCTCAGCGAACTTTCCGAGCTTCCCACTGATTGGCGCAAAAGCTTTGTCGCGCTCGCGGCCGGCGTCGGCCTCAAGATCCTCCGCCTTGCGTTTATACTCACGTTTCATGTTGTCGAGATTCTCGGTCATCTCGGCGACCTTCGCCGCGGCAAGAACACCGGTCTGTTGTTTGAGGGTCGTCTCGAGTGCATTGATCTTGTCCGCCAATCCTTGAACGTCTTTGACGCGCGGCTCGAACTGGCGGCTAAGACTCTCGATCTTTGACTTGAACTCGTCGACCTTCTCTTGAAAGGCGCCCGTGTTGATTACGGCTATTTTACCTTTTGGAAGCTCTCCTGCGGCTGCTGGTTTCGCCGGAACCCCCGCGCCGGGCTGTTGGGCGAGCGCCGAAACGCATAACGCCTGCAACGCGAGGGCTATAAGTGCGAGCTTGATTAATCTCATGTGTTACTCCTTATCCTCGCGTTATCAGGGTTTGGCAGGCGGCTTGACGGGCGGCTTAGCCGGTTGCGCACCGGGTGGGGTTGCAGTTACCCCAGCAACTGGGTTTGCCTTGTTATACTCGCCGATAAAATCATCGGTAATGTCCAGCTTGGGATTCCAGTACGCAAGTGAGCCGGACTGTGCGGCGCCCGCCAGATTGATTACCACGACGATGTTGCGCTGTGCGGCGTAGGTGTTTAGGAATTGGGTCATCTTATCGCGAACCGGTCTTGTCGCGATATCGAGCGCTTTGTCCGCATCCGCATTGAAATCTTCCTGTTCGCGCTCACCTCGCTTCTTCGACTCGGCGTAGGTTGCCTGCAGCTCCTGGTACTTATCCGCACTCAATACGTTCTGTTTGGTTCTGAGATCGTTTTCCATCGTCTTCATCTGCTCTGCGAGCGACTGAAGTTTTTGAAATCGGTCTTTAAACTGGTTGTTGACCTGTTCGTACTTTTGTTTCAACTCCAGGATCTGGCCGGGGAAAACCTGTGTGTTGATAACCGCGACCTTGCCGTCCGGCAGCGCCGCGCCGACTCCGGCCTGTGTAGCGTTCTGCGCAGACACGGTTGCCGTCAGTGCCGCCAGTAGCGCTGCTGAAAAAGCAGCCAACTTAAATTTCATCATAGATGCTCCTGTTTCTCCTGGTTGGGCCGCGCTGACGGTGAGCGTCAGCGGACAATTGCAAAAATTCTATTATAGCAGCACCGTCGACTTGTTAGAAGCGGTAAACCAAATCAAACGGCCAAATCAAAACGTTCGTCCAACCGAGAACCGAATCGCGCGCTTCCGTTCGAAGAAGAACGGATTGACATCCGCTTCGGTCCTCGCATTCGGGTTCCAGGCGAAAATCAGCCGAAATGGAACGTTGATCACCGGAACTTGAACGCGCAACTCGCCACCCATGCTATACCGATAGTTATCGAATATTCCGCTGTCCGATCGTGAGAGCTGGACATTTCTCGACACCTGCTTGTCGCCAAATATGAAAACCTGCTTGAAACCGGGCGGCAACCCGCCGACGGTCTCGGGAGTCGTGGCCTTCTGTATTTCACGAGCTGTCGCCGTCTCGCCCCTCGGGTTCAGGATCTGCTGCCCCAATATCTGGTCGGGGATGAACTCCGAGCGCTCGAATTGATCGGAAAGACCGCGGAGGTTAAACGCCGATCCAATATCAAAAAAAGGCGCAAACTGAAGCGGTCCGATTATAGGGATGCGATACTCCAGGTTGAAGACAATCTCGGAATCTCCGCCTATGAATGCAGGAAAGTTGGGAACGCTTGTATCTACCTGGTCTTGAAAGACAAACTGAGTCAGAACACTCGGCGCAACGCTGTCCCCTGTCGCTGCCGCAGGTGGTCTTACCTTGAGTGTTTGACCGGTCAGGATGTCTTGAGCACGCACATTTTGTGTCGTGAAGGTTGTCTGAATCGGGGCGGTAGGTGATATGCCGCGAATGTTATAGCCGCGAATGTCCTGTTCGCCGCCCAGGAAGAATCGCGAGAACAACGGCGTGCCTCCAACGAACGAGAGTGAGTTTGACACGAAAGGTGTTCCGAATGAACCGATGTGTCCAAACAGGAACCGCATCCCCAGCGTTCGAGTGGGTCTACCCGCCTCGATCTTAGCCCGCGATTCGCGACCGGCAAACAGCGGTCGGAAATGCTTGAACTCAAAGGTGGGGGCGATTGTGTTCACCTTCCCGCCAAGCGGGCCGCCGGTGATGGACGCAACCAGCGTCATGGCTGTCCCGGTGGTCGGATCCAGCGACGAGTTCAACGTGTTGTACGCTATCGAAGGACCTACCGTTGACTGTGTAACACCGCTCTGTCGGAAGGTCACCAGGATATCGTTAGTCGGATCGCTGTCCCTGTTCACCTCCGGATCAACGATGTCGGTCGTCTGGTACGAGTAAGAAAGACCGAGCCGGATAAACCGGCCCATTCTGAAGCGCTTGGCAAAGTAACTGAGCGGTGCGCTCGCCGAGACAGAAGCTCCGGCGGTCTTCTGAGTAAACAGCGAACTGCCATTGAAGCTTCCAAAGATGTCCTGAGTCGTGGTTGCGCCAAACCCCTGTCCAATAAACTGGTAGTTCTGGTAGAAGACGTTGAACCCCAAACTTATCGGGCGACCTTTCACATAAGGTTCCGTGAAACCAAACGACACGATTTTTTGCAGATTGCCGGTCGCCACGTTGAATGACAACGCTTCGCCATAGCCCAGCAGGTTGTTGGTAGAGTAGTTAATACCTATGTATGAGCCACCAATTCCCGAGACGCCGCCTGTAAAGCTGACCTGCTGTCGTCCCTTCTCCTGGACTTTTACGATCAGATCCACCTGACCTTCTTTCTCGTTGGTGTTGACTGTGGCGTCTTCTTTTTTAACCTGGTCAAAATATCCGAGCTGGTTCAGCCGGAGTAAGCTCAGATCCCACAATTGCTCGTTGTACCGTTCGCCTTCGTTTAACAACACTTCGCGACGCATCACGTTGTCGCGGGTAAAGGTGTTGCCAATGAACTCGAGCCTGCGCAGCGTATACTGCTTTCCTTCTTCAACGCCAAAAGTTATGTCTACGACTCCTTTAGACGGATCGACTGTATCGTCTTTGAAGTCAGGGACGAACCCCGCATTGAATTGAATGTAACCGCGCGTTCCGTAAAGCTTCTTCAAACTATCGAGACCCTTTTGAACTACCGTGTAGCCTTTTACAACATCGCCGCTCTTGAGCCCGATTACCGTCTTGATTTCGTCGGCGGTGAATTCGGTATTGTCTTCGATTTTGATCTCGCCGGCGCGATACTGGCGACCCTCCTCCACCGGGATTACAATCTTTAAACCCTGGCCCTTGTGCCCGATCAACGGTACCCAAGTGCCGACCCGTCCGACATCTTCAACACGCGGCTCGCCGAAACGCGCTTTCAGATAACCGTGGTCCGCATATACTAGAACCCTGAGCCGGTCGAGGTCGGTTTCGAGCTTTTCCTTGTGGTAGATATCCTTCGAGCTGAAGGTAGTGAACAAACCGAGTTTTTTCACTAGCTTCATCTGGCTTCGCAGATGGGAACTGGAGAAAATTTTGTTGCCCTCGAACTCAATATCGGCAACCCGGAACCTTGGACCCTCATCGATTTTGAAAGTCAGCGCCACCGCGGTGCCGGAGATTCGCTCAATGACCGGTTCAACTTTCGCTTCGGGGCGGCCCTCGTTTGCAAGCAACTCCTTTACGACCGCCGCTG
The DNA here is from genome assembly GCA_035649735.1 of Blastocatellia bacterium. Lineage (GTDB taxonomy): Bacteria > Acidobacteriota > Blastocatellia > UBA7656 > UBA7656 > Onstottus_A. Next base: position 19,098 of record DASRIZ010000080.1, read on the forward strand.
CTCGCTTGGCCTTTACCGCGTCGTACTGTGATTCTTTAGAAAGACCGACTGAGCGTTTTCTAAACTCCTCGAGCACGGTTGATTGTTGGACCGACTTCAAACCTTCGTACTTTATGTCCAGGAGCAACGGGCGTTCGGAGACCTCGAAAGTGATGATCTTTCCACCCCTTGTGCCTTCTTCGGCATATACCTTTACGTCCTCAAAATGTCCCTGGGCATACAACGCTCGGACATCTCGGTCCAGCTGCACCGGGCTGTAAGGGTCTCCCTCGCGTGTACCGATCCAGATTTTGACCGTGGATTCGGGGATGCGGCGATTACCGCGAATTAGAACCTGCTCGACGGTGACGTTCTGGACTCGACTTGCTAGCGCCAGCGGCTGAATCATTGATAGCCGTTCAATCGTTGGCCAACCGACGCACGTTGCTACGAGTGCTGCGACGACCCAAAAAACACGGTTACTCATAGATAAAATGCACACTCCCTAGGATTGCTTGGTTTCAGGTCTTTTTCTTAGTTTCTTTTACGCCTGAGCCCGTTGAAAATGAACCACCTCAATCGTTCAGTACGTTCGGACGATATCGGCCTACAAAGCGCATAGCAGAGTTGCCTGATTTGATTCGAGCAGGGTGGTTCCCGCCCTCACCGAAATATAGAACGCTGTGGCGAGCGCTTATTGTAACAAAAATACAGAGCGCAAGGCCAATCGCCGGAAGTTGGTTTTGAACCTGACACTTGGGGCCACGTGGCGAGGTTTTTACGAGAGGAGGATTGGTTATTCAGGATCCAGGATCAAACTCGATTATTGCGCCAGGAGTTCGGCCCCCAGCTCTTCTAATTCCAGAGGTCGATAGCTGAGCGAATCGCCGTCGAGGTAGACTTCAACCACCGATGCTTCGCTAAAGCTGCCACCAATTAGAGCCTCGGAAAGCGGATCTTCGACGTGTTTCTGCAGGGCCCGGCGCAGAGGCCGCGCCCCATAAGTTCTATCGGAACAAGTTCTCTCGACGATCCACCTTCGCGCTTCCTCGGTCATTTGCACTTGAAGCTTGCGCCGAATAAGCGTGCGGTTGAGTTGCGCAACAAGCAACCCCATTATCTCGAAGAGATCCAGATCAGTGAGCGGTTCAAAGACGATTATCTCATCCAGACGATTTACAAATTCGGGATTGAACGTCTGCTTAACCGCTTGCATCACGCCTTCTTCGACCGTGGCTTGCTGCGTACGGGCGTTCGCCTGGAACCCCATGTGCCCGCGCTTTTGGATAAAGCGAGCACCGATGTTCGAGGTCATGATCAGGATCGTGTTTTTGAAATCTATGGTGTTACCCAGCGAGTCGGTAAGCGTTCCGTCTTCCAGCACCTGTAACAGGATGTTAAAGAGATCGGGATGGGCTTTTTCTATCTCGTCAAGCAAGAGCACCGAGTAGGGGTTGCGCTTGATCTTCTCGGTTAGCTGTCCGCCTTCTTCGTGTCCGACGTAACCCGGCGGGCTGCCTATCAGCTTCGACACCGCGTGTTTCTCCATGTATTCGGACATGTCGAAGCGTAGCAATGCGCGCTCAGAGCCAAACAGGAACTCGGCGAGCGATCTGGCGACTTCGGTTTTGCCGACCCCTGTCGGACCGAGAAACAGAAATGAACCCACCGGGCGATTTGGGTTTTTCAGCCCCGCCCTGCTGCGGCGAATTGCGCGCGACAGCGCCGAAATCGCGCGGGTCTGACTGATGATTCGCTTGTGCAACTCTGTTTCGATGCGCAGCAGTTTTGCCGATTCTTCTTCTTTAAGCGAAGTGATTGGTATTCCGGTCCAGCGCGAGATTACCTCTTCTATGTCATCACGATTCACAACCGGAAAATGCTCGGCCACCAGATTGTGAGATTCACGTAATGTCGCCAGCCTATCCAGCTCATCCTGTTCTTTCTGCTTGAAGATCTTCGCGCGCTCGAAATCGCGCTCGGCTGTTGCTCTCTCGAAAGCTGCGGTGTGCCGGCGGAGCTTTCGTTGGCAGTCCAGAATTTCGGCCGGAAGATTTGCCTCGCGCAGCTTAACTCGAGCGCCAGCTTCGTCGACGATGTCTATTGCCTTGTCGGGAAGAAAACGATCTGGAATATACCGCTGGGAACCATACACTGCGGTCTCGATCGCCTCTTGTGTGTAGCGCACCTGGTGGAAAGTCTCGTAGCGATCTTTTACGCCTTCGAGGATCTTGACTGTTTCGCCCTCGGTTGGCGGCGGGACCTTTACCGATTGGAATCGGCGTTCGAGCGAGCGATCCTTTTCGATCGTTTTTCGAAATTCCGCCGGCGTCGTAGCGCCCACACATTGTATCTCTCCGCGTGACAGCGCCGGCTTGAGGATATTTGCGGCGTCCAATGACCCTTCCGCAGAACCTGCGCCAACCAGCGTGTGCAACTCGTCGATGAAAATGATGTAGTGCGGATTTTCAATCAGCTCGCGCATGATCGTTTTGAGGCGTTCTTCGAACTGGCCGCGGTACTTGGTGCCGGCGACGACCAGCGAAAGATCGAGAGCCAGGATTCGTTTGTCGCGCAGGAACGGCGGGACGTCGCCCGACACGATTCGTTGCGCGAGCCCTTCGACGATTGCGGTCTTGCCCACGCCTGGTTCACCTATCAGGACGGGGTTGTTTTTCGTGCGGCGGCAAAGAATCTGAATGACTCGTTCGGTCTCACCTTCGCGGCCGATCAGCGGATCGAGTTGATCGTTTGTCGCCGCGTCGGTGAGATCGCGGCTGAACTCAGCGAGGTGTGGAGCGTCTTTCTTCTGAGCCATCGCGCGCTCGTTATGCTGGGCGCGGTTAAGATCGTCGCGAATCTGATTGAGCCGCAACCCGCGTTCGTAGAGAATCTCGGCCGCCGACGATTTGTCTTCCCGAAGGATTCCCAGCAACAGGTGTTCGGTGCCGATGTGCCGATGCCCGAGCCGCTCGCTCTCGTCGGCGGCATAGCTGAGCACTCGTTTTGCGTTTGTTGAAAGCGGCAAGTCTACAGAAGCGGAAACCTTGTCGCGCAGCGGAGTTCGCGATTCGATCTCCCGTCGTATTGATTCTACCGTTGAGTGGGGGCTTCGGAAAAACTTCTGGGTGAGCTGTTTGTCCTCGCGGAGCAACCCCAGCAGGATGTGTTCTGCTTCGATGGCCTGAGCGCCGAACTGACTCGCTTCATACCTGGCGAAGAATATTACCCGGCGAGCCTTCTCGGTATAACGTTCGAACATACCCAGTTCCCGTCTGTTGATTGAAATTGAACAGCTGAAAATCGAAAATCTTCAATCTGGAGTTTTCAATTTGACGCTTTCAATTTCATTCATTCACGTAGCTTGAATCACATCTACTGGAGACGGCCATCTTCGAGGTGCAGCACGCGGTCACAGATTGAAGCAAGACGCTCGTTATGAGTGGCTATTACCGAGGTCAGCTTCTGCGATCGGTGAACCTCCTTGAGCAGGCTGTGAATACCTTCACTTGTCTTGCTGTCGAGATCACCGGTCGGTTCGTCCGCCAGAAGCAATCGCGGGCGGGCTACCAGCGCTCGGGCCAGCGCTACCCTTGCTTGCTCACCACCGGACAACTCTCCGGGCCTGTGGGTCACTCGATCAGCGAGCCCTATGCTATTCAGCATGGACTCTGCTTGCTCCAGCGCCGCCCTGCGCGAGGTGCGCGCTATGAGCAACGGCATCATCGTATTTTCAACGGCGGTGAACTCGGGCAGCAGGTGATGAAACTGGAAAATGAAACCAATCTCCCCGTTCCGAAACCGCGCCAAGTCTACATCAGCGAGTTTAAAGATGTCAAACTCAGCCACTTTTACCGTTCCCGAACTCGGACGGTCTAATCCTCCTAAAAGATGCAATAGGGTCGATTTTCCAGCGCCAGATGGCCCGATCACCGCGACCATCTCCCCCTGGGCGATCTCAAGGCTTAGATTCTTGAAGACCACAACCCTGCTTCGGCCCGATTCGTAGATCTTGGTTAGACCCTCCGCGGCTACAAATGATGATTCAGGACGGAGCACTGAGGATCGAGGATCGACGCTCTTTCCAACACTCTCGGAATTCGCGAGCCGGCTGGTTTCCCTCATCAATCGTCTATCCTCTATTCGCGGTTTACTCGTACCTCAAAGCTTCAACCGGTTTCAAACGCGCCGCGTTCAGCGATGGGAAAATCGTCGACAGGAAGCTGATGCCGATCGTCGCCAGCGAAACAACAACCACATCTATCGCCGTCGCGTAGAAGGGGAGATAGTCAAGCGCGTACGCTCCCACGGGCAGCTTGATCCAGCGGTGGTCGTTTGCGAGATAGCAAAATCCGGTGCCTATAACGACTCCAATAATGACCCCAACCACTCCGATCGTCACTCCCTGAGCCATGAACACGTACATGATGCTGCGGCTGGTCGCGCCCATGGATTTGAGGATCGCGATGTCCTTATGCTTTTCCATTACGATCATTATTAGGACGGTGATAATGTTCAGGGCAGCGATTCCGATCACGATCAACAGCGCGATCCCAGTGAGATACTTCTCATAGCTCAACGCGCTATAGATTGGCGCGTTTAGTTGCTGCCAATCCTGCACTTCGTAATCCTGTCCCACAGTCGCGAGCACCTGGTTGCCGATTTCTTTGACCGCGTCTACATCGTCAACTTTCATTTGAATGATCTCGGCGACGTCTTCGGAGCCCGACAATCGCTGAGCGGCCTCGAGGGAGATGTATGCCCACGTTGCGTCGTAATCACTGAGCCCCGATTCAAAAATCCCTGCGACTTTGAAATCGCGATATCTTGGCGCAAGTCCGACCGGAGTCAGATGGCCTTGCGGCGAAATGATCGTGGCGATGCTTCCAATCTTTAGTCCCAGGGTTCGGGCGAGTTCGCGTCCGAGAACAATCCGGTCGATCTTCACGCCGCTTTCCGAATCGATTTCTGGTTCGGCAAGGGATGCCGGATCGCCCTCGACCGTGAATTGGAATACCTCGTTGGCGTTCGGCGGTGCGCTCAAGTCCACGCCTTTAAGGACCGCTCCGTCGGTGTCCTTCTGCCCTTGAACTAACACGCGTTGATAGAGTGTCGCCGATGCCGATCGAATGTGTGGTAGGGAGCTTAAACGCTCCACCAGGTCGCGGTAGTTTTCGATCGGCTGCCGCTCCTTGTGGGTAAGATTCAGGTGAGCGGTTCCCGACAGTATCTTGGCCTGAAACTCCTGACGGAAGCCGGTCATCATCGCCAGCACGACTATCAGCGAGGCGACGCCCATCGACACTGCGGCGATGGCAATGATGGTGATGACCGAGATCATCACTTGTTTGCGCTTCGCGCGAAGATATCGGAGAGCGATGAAGAGTTCGTAGGGCATAGTTGACAGACGTAGCGCAGACTGTCCAGTCTGCGCGCAGGATCGACCCTAACAACTCCCGCAGACTGGACCGTCTACGCTACGTCGCGGGTTTTTCCGGTCGCATATGCGGAAAGAGAATTACGTCCCGAATCGATCTCGAGTTTGTCAGCACCATCACCAAGCGATCGATTCCGATTCCTTCTCCTGCGGTCGGCGGCATTCCATAGGACAGTGCTCGGATATAGTCATCGTCGATCACCATCGCCTCATCGTCTCCTCGTTCGCGGAGCGCCATCTGCGCTTCGAACCGCCGGCGCTGGTCTAGAGGGTCGTTTATCTCGCAAAAGGCGTTGGCTATCTCCATCCCGGAGATAAACAGCTCGAAGCGATCCACGAATCGCGAGTCGTTTTGATTCTGCTTTGAAAGCGGCGAGAGCTCGGTCGGAAATTCGGTAATAAATGTTGGATCTATTAAGTGAGCTTCGCAAACTTGCTCGAACACTTCGCCCAGCTGGTGACCGTAGTCGAGCGATCTTAGATGCGGAATCTGAGATCGGAGGGATTCGTTGCGCTCTGCCACCCGCAGGAGGCCGTCGCTTGTCGATATCTCTTCGATGGTTGGACGCTCTTGATCAGACCAGTAGTGGCTTACTGCTTCGCGCATCGTGAGCCGCTTCCACGGCCTCGTGAAATTAATCTTGTTCTCTCCGTACTCTACCAGTGGCGAGTCAGAAACCTGTTCGACCAGCGAGGAGATCAACTCCTCAGTCAGCTTTAGCAGGTCTTCGTACTCTGAGTAGGCTTCGTACCACTCGAGCATCGTGAATTCGGGGTTGTGAGAGCGGTCGATACCCTCGTTTCTGAAATTCCGATTTATCTCATAAACTTTTTCAAAGCCTCCGGCGATCAGTCGTTTGAGGTAGAGCTCGGGCGCGATCCTCGCGTACAAGTCGATATCAAGGGCATTGTGATGAGTCACAAAAGGCCTTGCCGTAGCCCCGGTTGGCAGAGACGTCAGCATTGGAGTCTCTACTTCCATGTAACCGCGATCGTCGAAATACCTGCGTATAAGCCGGATGATCCGAGAACGCGCTTCGAATACACGCCGCACGTCGCGGTTTGCAATAAGATCGGCATACCTCTGACGGTATCGCAACTCGATCTCATGCAAGCCGTAATACTTGTCCGGCGGCGGGATCAGTGCCTTCACGAGAAACGTTAGGGACTCAGCGTGGATCGACAATTCGCCTGTGCGTGTGCGAAATAAGCGTCCTTCGGTTCCGATAAAGTCTCCGAGATCAAGCAGTTTGTACAGCTGCCATGTCCGCTCGTCGACTTCGTTTGACTTTATGTAAACCTGCAGCAGCTCAGCGCCGTCGGTGAACCGGATAAACGCAGCCTTACCCATCTTATTGATGGCGTGAATCCGTCCTGCGACACGAACGTTTGGGCGCTCAGCTTCGAGCTCCTCGCCGGTCCTGGCTGCAAATTGGTTAATGATCTCGCTTATCGAATGAGTGCGGTCAAATCGGTGTGGATAGGGATCAAAGCCAAGTTCGATAATCTGTTCAAGCGAACGCCGGCGCTCTTCTACCTGGTCGTTAGTGTCAGGGGATGGCTGTTGTTCGTCCTCCATCAAATCTCCGGTGTCATCGGCACGTTGTGCGAAATTTAGATAAGTCCCGATTATAGGAATGCGTTTCCAGCAGTGTCAACGCAGGCCATTTCCTGGATCGGCCGGCTTTAAGCACGAGTGGAGAAAACGGCGGAGTGCTTCGAAGTATGGCTTGCCGCCGATCAAATACGTCGAGTTGTGTGGCGAGCCTTTGACATCATAAAACTCCTTCGGTTCGGGCGCCGCTTCAAACAGACGCCGGCCAAGAACATACGGGACAACTTCATCCGCCGGGCTGTGGATGAATAGTTTCGGGCAATGTACGTTCTGGATCTTACTGACCGAGTCCATTTTTGTTTGAAGGAGAGCTCCAGGAAAAAAGGGAAGCAGCGACGCAGCCATATCGGAAGCAGATGTAAAACTCGATTGGACGATCAACCCCGCGGGTTCAACCTTAGTGGCGAGATCAATCGCCGGTACACCACCGAGCGACTTCCCAAAGATAATGATGCGATCCGGTGACACGCCACGTTGGTTGACGAGATAATCCCATGCTGCCCGAGCGTCGAGATACAATCCGCGCTCGGTGGGCTTTCCTTCGCTCTTTCCATAGCCTCGATAGTCGATAATAAATACCCGGACCGGTAGTTTCATCATCGCCCGAATCATCTCGTATCGATGGCTGATATTTCCCGCATTCCCATGAAGCCACAACAACACCATCTCAGCGGCCACCGGTACGCTTCCCCCAGCCTCCGATAAAAGTGGCGAGCAATACCAACCGTGCAACTTCACTCCGTCACTCGCCACGAAATGGCAATCTTCGATTTGAGGAAACGTCTCGCCTCGGGCAGGTCGGGCGTCGGGGAGCGCCCATACGCCATCGGGGTACTTTGTTGGGAAATAGATTAGCTTGTCTTCGAAAGCCATGATCAAAGTCAAAAGGACAACGCAAACCGCGATTATTATGCGCGTGGCCCTCCACAAAAAACCATTACTTCGCCAAAAATCGTGAGCAATGCGAATCATAATTTGCATCGCTGTTCCTTGACCCATCCGCGAGGGCTGTGATACCAATGACAGTCCCAGTTAGAGCCCCTGATGTCAGGTGTTCCTTAAGCAAAGAGGAGATATTCCATATGCGACGATGGCTATGCGTAACCGCAGTAACGTCTCTGTTAATCGCAAGTTCATTTATAGCTCTTGTTTATATTGGTGGAGTAAAATCTTCTCTCGCCGCTCGCCAGACGAAGGGCCAACATACTATCACGGTAACTCCCTGGGGTCCGGACCAGGCTACGATCGACGACACCAGGGCCCGCTTGCTTAAGAACCCGGCTGTACAACGATATCTTGCTGGAAAGAACTCGAGGATGTTGTCGTTCGATTTTCTTGAAAGCGGGGTCAAAGAAGCAAACCCACAACCTCCCAGCCGCTATCGCGCAGCGTTCTTCAACTACACCAACAACCGTGCGATTGTAGCAACCGGACGTTTCACAGATTCCACGGCTGAGGTAGCGATAACCACCGAACAACCGGTGCCAAGTCCTGAGGAGTTCGAAGCCGCCGTCGCAATAGCGTCGAAGGATCCGTCGATTGGCCAGGCGATTCGTGACGGGTCGCTCCAACCTTATCCGGCAATGCCGCCGCTCGTGGACATAGAGCTCCCAACTAATAAGGTCGAGCGGACCTTAGCTGTCGGGCTGCTGCCCAGGGATGGAAAGGGAAGCAACGAAGTCGTCGGCGTCAACATGATTCGCGAGTCGGTGGCCAGATATGAGGGCGGCGCGCCCAAAACCTCCCACGCAGCTGAATTGAATTGCGGAGTCCCGAGCGCCGGTCAATCCACCACAAGTCGCGGAACCGCGGGTCAGTTTCAGGTCGTGATAAGCCGCGGACCGGAGGAGATCTGGCAGTTTCTATGTATCAGACCCGCTGCATCTTCAGGGAGCAACGCTTCGGGCATCGAACTGCGTGACATAAGATTTCGCGGCAAGCTGGTGATGTCACGCGCCAATGCGCCTATACTCAACGTGCAGTACTACCAGAATGCGTGCGGACCCTTCCGGGATTGGTCCTGGCAGGAAGGGATGTTTGTAGCAAATGGCACCGACGTCGCTCCGGGGATCCGGATGTGCACTGATGAACCGGAGACGGTCCTGGATAACGGCACGGACACCGGTAATTTCAGAGGTGTCGCGATTTATGACCGAGAAGAGGTTACGCTGGTTAGTGAACTGAATGCCGGGTGGTATCGCTACATCAGCAAGTGGATCTTCCACGACGAGGGCATCATTTCGCCTCGCTTTGGATATGGAGCCACAACCAACGGGTGCGTGTGCCTTGGACACGTCCATCACGTATACTGGCGGTTCGATTTCGATTTGGGGACAGCGGCCAATAACTCCCCCGCCGAGTTCTATCAGGGGCTTTTAAAGGGCGTTGATTCCGAGTCAATGCGTTCCCGGCTAACGCCTGATCAGTATTGGTTGCTAAGCAACTCCGTGTCCGGCGAAGCTGTCATTATCAAACCCGGACCACTCGACGGAAACTTCGACAAGTTCGGAAAGGGAGACATCTGGTTGTTGCGCAGCCATTTTCCAAGCGAGATCGACGATGCTGGCCAACCCACCGAGGGCTGCGGGTCGTGCGCGCATCTCAACCCTATGTTGAATGCCGAGTCGATCAATAACCAGGATATCGTTGTCTGGTATGGAGCCCACTGGACGCATGATCACTTTGATGGCCCTCAGCACAATGATGGTCCTTATGTTCATGGTCCTGACTTGGTCCTGCAAAAGTACTAAAATCGCGCGAGCATTGAGACGACGGAGGGCAATCGAAGCGGCCGACAATCCGCCCGCGCCCTCCGTTTTTCATTGAGAGAGCCGAGTGCCTCCCCGATGCCTGTGCGGCGGTTTAGTGATGACGAAAGTACTTGATATAGATGAGTTGATGCGCCGCCGCGAGGAGTTGAGACGACAGGGCTTAAAAGTTGTCTTCACCAACGGCTGTTTTGATTTGCTTCACCCGGGACACGTCCGATATCTCGCTGATGCCCGATCGCTGGGGGATGCTCTGATTGTAGCGCTAAACAGCGATCGCACGGTTCGCATTATAAAAGGAGCGGGTCGGCCGATTCTAAGCGAAGGCGAGCGTGTGCAAGTCGTCTCAGCGTTAAATGCCGTGGATTATGTGATTGTCTTCGACCGGGAAACGCCGCGGGAGCTGATCTCCAGGCTGTTGCCCGATGTGCTGGTTAAAGGTGGCGATTGGCCGGTGGACGAGATCGTCGGTCGCGAGGAAGTCGAATCCGCGGGCGGCAGAGTCCTATCGCTGCCTTATGTTGAAGGCTCCTCTACAACTGATATCATCGAGCGCATCAAGGGTATCAAATAGCGAGTACTATTTTTTCAACGATTGCGCCAGCTTCGATTTGAGTCTCGCACCTTCGTCCGTCTGGGTGGACAGAGACAATGCCTTTTGCCATGAGGCGCGTGCATAGTCTGTCTTTCCTTGGCCCGCGTAGAGATCGCCGAGGTGCTCGTGTACGGTCGAGTTGTCGGGGAACTGTCGAGCTGCTTCCAACAACGGCTCCTCCGCTTCGGCGAGTCTTCCAAGTTTGAAGTAGGCAAGACCAAGGCTGTCCAGGTAAGCCGCGTTTCCCGGTTCGACATTCACGGCGCGCTGAATCATCTTCAACGCCTCTTCAAGATTCGCCCCCCGTTCAACCATCGAGTATCCGAGGTTATTCAGCACCAACGCGTTATTAGGCTCAAACTCAAGCGCTTTGCGAAATTCGGTTTCGGCCTCCACCTTTTTTCCCTGCTCACCCAGCACGTTGCCAAGCAACACGAGCGCGTTTGTGTTTCTGGGGGAAAGCGCGATCGATTTGCGAAGGATCGTCTCCGCTTCGCTGAATTTGTTTTGGCGTGTAAGCGCAGTTGCCAACCCGAATTGGCCGTTTGGCGATGTAGGATTAGCGCGGAGCGAATCCCTGTACGCTTTTTCGGCCCCCACCGCGTTGCCTAGTCTCAAATAGATGTTACCCATTGTCACCTGCAAAGACTCGTCTACAGGCTTTACCTTAAGCCCGTCATTGATCACGTCCAGCGCTTCCTGATACCGCCTCATGCTGCTATAGGTGCTGGCCAACGTGCAGTAACCGTCGATTAGTGTAGGATCGCGTTCAATTGCCTTTCGGCCCGCCTCGATAGCCTCGCTCCCCCGGCCGAGTCGCGTCAGCACTACGGAGATTTGCAGATGCGCGCGTCCCGGTGAATGGTACGGAGGACTCACTTCCAGGGATTGCTGGTATGCTCCCAGCGCCTGGTCTAGCCGTCCCATCGTGAAGTACGCCGCACCCAGATTGAAGATCGTGTTTGCGTCGTTTGGATGTCGGGCGATCACTTCATTGTAAGCTTCCACGGCATCCTCGTAACGGCGAGCGCGATGAAGAAACCAACCCAGCATTGCCAACGCTCCTGTGTTGTCGGGTTGAAGTTCAATCAGCCTCTTTTGTGTGTCTATCGCTTCGATGAACCGCTCTCGCTTTGCAAAGGCCGCGGCAAGTCCCGAGAGGAACTCTGTTGACTTCGGGAGAACCGCCAACGCGAATTGATAGGCCTGAATCTCGTCGTCATATCGTCCCAGTTCGTGATAAGTGTCAGCCAAAGAGGAATGCGCATCCTCGTAGTCAGGCTTTAATTGAATCGCCATCTTGAATGAGCCGATTGCTTGCTCGTAGCGTTGCGCGTCGAGGTAAGCTTCCCCAAGATTGAAGTGCGCTAAGGCGGAACCTGGGTTCGTGTCAACAGCAACTTGGGCCGCTTTGATTTCCTGCTCTGCACCTCCAGGACGTCTTTGCGCAGGCTCTGCGCTGTCGTCCACCGTAAAAGAAAATGTGAGGCTATCGTTGACCTTCACCGGCTTTCCATTCACGACGGTGGGCGTGAATTGCCAGAGGCGTGCAGCCGACACGGCTGCGTCCCGGAGAAGTGGATGACCAGAGACCGCAGTCGCCGAGATGACGTGTCCATCTTCGCTAACCGTCACTTCCACGACAACTACGCCGCTAACACGGGCAGCTTTCGCCAATGGAGGATAAGTTGGTTTTACCTGTTTAACCGCCGTGCTTAGACCATCGGATTTGCGAACTGTGATCCGCTGATCAGTCTGAATTACGCCCGCCACGACGTGCGACACAAGGCAAAGGCAGAGAATAGTCGCGAGAAGGTGTGCTTTGATTTTGTTCTCATAGCAACTCATATTGTTCTTCTCCGATGGAGTCTTCGGGAATGGTCTCAGAATCGAGCGGGCGGATTATAGCACCGATTCTAGAGGATTACATGAGCTTTTGCGTTTGGTCTTACGCTGACGGCGGTTCGTTGAAGCCGACTGTTTGACGCCTTCAAGAGCGCTCCTGTATCTTCACGCAGAGCGAGCGATATGAAGCACATTATCGTTGGTACGGCTGGCCATATCGACCACGGCAAAACCGCTCTGGTCAAAGCGCTAACAGGAATTGACGCCGACCGGCTGAAAGAGGAAAAGCAGAGAGGCATCACAATCGACATTGGATTCGCCGATCTTGCAATCGGGGATTTCCGATTCGGTTTTGTTGACGTGCCTGGTCACGAGCGCTTCGTTAAGAACATGCTCGCGGGTGCTCACGGTCTGGACCTGGTAATGCTGGTTGTTGCCGCCGATGAGTCAGTGATGCCTCAAACTCGTGAGCATTTCGACATCTGTCGTTTGCTTCGTCTTAAGTCCGGTCTTGTAGCGTTAACCAAATCTGACCTCGTTGAAGATGAATTGCTTGAGCTGGCCCGCGCTGAAGTAGAAGATTTCGTAAAAGACTCCTTCCTCGAGGGCGCGCCGATCATCCCCGTAAGCTCTCGCACCGGTTCGGGCATTGAAGAATTGAAGCAGTCGCTCGTCAATCTTGCTGATCTTGTCGAACCAAAGACGACATTCGCAGTCCCGCGCTTGCCAATCGACCGAGCCTTCTCGGTAAAGGGATTCGGCACCGTAGTCACTGGCACCCTGGTAACCGGTGAGATCGCTGTTGGTGATGAATTGGATGTCTTACCTTCCGGTTTAAGAGCCAGAGTTCGCAACGTACAGGTTCACGGTCACGACACGTCCCGCGCGCTCGCAGGCCAGCGCGCCGCCATAAACCTACAGGGGTTGAATCTGGATCAGGTTGGACGGGGAAGCCTGCTCGCCGCGGCCGGACGGCTGCGGCCTACCTCCATGCTCGATGTGCGTCTCCAGCTTCTTGGTTCGGCGCCTCGGGCCCTCAAGCAGCGCACTCGGGTAAGACTCCATCACGGCACCGCAGAGGTCATGGCACGAGTTGTTATTCTTCAGGGATCAGGTCGGAATCAGGAACTAAATTCCATCCAGCCAGGCGTGGACGCGCTCGTGCAACTTCGACTCGAGGAGCCGGTGACCGCGGTACCCGGAGACCGCTTTATCATTCGAAGCTACTCGCCACAGGTGACTATCGGGGGCGGAGTGATAATCGACGCTCTGCCCGGGAAACACCGCATTCGTGATTCCGCTGCACTGGCACGCCTGGAGCAACTTGAAAATGCGGATCTCGGTGAGCGGGTTGCGGTATTTGTCGAAATTGCGGGCGCGGGCGGAGCCAGCGAAGCAGAGATAGCAGCACGAACCGGGGCCACGGATGAACAGATCGCCGCTACAACTCGGGAGCTTACTGATAACGGACGCTTGATGGAAGTGAGTGCAGCTCCGCTTATGTTTATTTCAGCCGAGAGTTATCGCGCTCTGGCGGATCGCGTCACCGAAATGCTTACGGATCATCATCGTCGCGAGCCGCTTTCGCTTGGGTTGAGCCGAGAAGAAGTGCGAGACAGGGTGTTTGGACAGGTTCGTCCCGAGATTTTTCGCGCGGTTATTTCGCGGCTGGGCAAGGAAGGCAAAGTGATCGCCGAACGCGACGGCCTGCGGTCGGCCTCGCACCGACCCGCTCTAACCGATGCGGACGAGTCCACCAAGAGAGCTCTGGAAACAGCTTTCAGGGCGGCAGGTTTGCAGGCTGGAACGTTGGAGGAGACTGCGGCTGCTACCGGAACAAAGATCGAGCTTGCTCGCAAGCTGTACAACCTGCTGGCAGCCGAGCGCCGCCTGGTTCGCATCGGAGACTTCGTTTTTCATGTCGAGTCTATCGACGATCTCAAGACGCGGATACGAGCAAGAAAAGCGGTGAATCCGAAGATCGACGTCGCGGTGTTCAAAGAAATCACTGGTGGGTTAACGCGCAAGTACGCAATTCCGCTCCTCGAGTACCTAGACCGCGAGCGAGTTACGCGGCGAGTCGGAAACGAACGCGAGATCCTGTGAAGGGCAAAGGGCAAAGAGCTAAGGGCAAAGGGCAGAGAGCTAAGGGCAAAGTGCGGCAAACGGCAAAGGGCGCATCGCAAAAAGCTGAGGCTCGCGCACTCTTTGCTCTTTTGCCCTTAGCCCTTTGCCCTTAGCTCTTTGCCCGTTGCTTGACGCAGCTACCCGTGGCCAAATATTCTATCAAGCCGCCTAAAGGTAACAATGGCAATCAATCCTGATCAAAAACCATTTAAAGTCGTAGCCGTCGAAGCGTCGGGATTGGAGGAGCTTGCCGATTCTGTGATGAGCCTGACGCCGACGGCCCTCGTTGAGGCGACATTCATTTCGGATGAACTCCAAGTGGCCACGGACAATGGCGCCGAAACGAGCGTTGAGAGCGAAAGCCCCAGTTCCTCTATACAGAGTTTCTTTGATCTTGTGATTGAGGAGCTGAGCGCGCTGAGAACTCGTGCGGAAATGGAAGCCATCGAACGCGCCGCCGTCCTCATCCTCGATTGCGAGTCCCGCGGCGGTCGCGTGCACGTTACTGGCATCGGCAAAAGCGAGCACATCGCCCGCTATGTCGCCTCGCTGCTTTCAAGCACTGGAACGCCGGCTTACTTCTTGCACGCAACCGAGTGCATTCACGGGTCAGCGGGCCAGGTATGTCCCAACGACGTTGCGATAGCGATCTCCAACAGCGGCAGCACCCCCGAACTACTTTCCGCGATCGAGACTCTGCGCGAGCTCGGCAACAAGATCATAGCCGTCTCAGGAAATCGAGATTCAGTGCTCGCTCGCAGTGCTGACGTGGTGCTCGACGCCGGGGTGGAGAATGAAGGCGGCGAACTGAACCTGGTTCCTCGCGCTAGCATCCTGGCGAAGATTTACGTTTTGTGTTCACTTTCTGTCGCGCTCGAAGCCCACAAGGGGCTGACTCGAGAACAATATGCCCGCTGGCACCCCGGCGGGGCGCTCGGAAGGCTTGCCCGGGGCGAATAGCCTCCTTCGAGAATGAACGCCCATCAGTTCGCGGTGCCCCCCCGTTACTAAAACCTGCTCGCTGGCGGACGCGTGCTTTAAATTTGATTGCCGCATCATTGCCGCGACTATGGCTTGATAAGCTTTTGCCGCAGCGCAATACGTGTAAATTTTAAGTGAGGGCTGCTCTATGGAGACCGACGAACTGGAAGTCCTGGTAGCCAAGCGAACGGCGGAATTACTGACGCTCAACGCACAGCTGCGAGCTGAATTGGCGGAGAGCAAGAGGAAAGAGGAGGCCCTCAGGTTGAGCGAGCAGCGGCAGCGTCTGGCGTTGTCCGCATCAAACACAGGACTCTGGGACTGGGACATTAGGTCAAATGAGATCTTTTTTTCTCGCGAATGGAAAGCCCAGATTGGCTACGAGGATCAAGAGATCGAGAACCGCAAGGACGAGTGGGAATCACGCGTCCATCCCGATGACCGCGACCGGCTTTTTGCAAACGTAGACGCGTATCTCGCTAACCCGTGGTCGAACTTCGAAGTGGAATACCGATTGAGGCACAAGGACGGCTCGTACAAATGGATTCTCTCCCGTGCAACTATGTTCCCCGACAAGGAACACAACCCTGAGCGCATGCTCGGATCGCACCTGGACATCACCGACCGCAAGCTCGCAGAAGATGCGCTTCGCACGAGTGAGCTCCGTTATCGCACGTTGGCTCACAACTTTCCAAACGGCGGCGTCGCGCTGTTTGACCGCGATCTTCGATTCATGATCGCCGACGGAACCGACCTGGCGCGTGTGGGTCTTTCGAAAGAGAAGTTAGAAGGAAGAACGATCTGGGAGGTGTTTTCACCGGAAGTTGCGGACGCGCTTGAACCTGCCTATCGTGCTGCGCTTGAGGGAAGAACCACCGTTGACGAAGTACATCTGAGGGGCAGCGTTTATTTGAGGCACGCAGTTCCAGTGACAGATGCTCATGGCGAGATCGTAGCTGGAATGTTAATGAGCCAGGACATCACCGAACGCAAACGCGCCGAAGAGGCATTGAGGCGCGAGGAGCTTGAATACCGAAGCTTGGTCGAATCGGTGCTGGCAATTGTCTGGCGCGCTGACGCGCCTACTTTTCAGTTTTCCTTCGTCAGCAAGGAAGCCGAAGCGCTTCTTGGTTATCCTGCCGAACGATGGATTGCTGATTCGACATTCTGGAGAGATCACCTCCACCCTGACGATCGTGATTGGGTTGTTTCTTTCCGCACAAATGCGGTCTACGAGAAAAAGGATTATGTATCCGAGTATCGAATGATCGCGGCGGACGGCAAAGTGGTCTGGCTTCGGGAAATGGTTCGAGTCGTGATCGAGCACGGTGCTCTTAAGGAGCTGGTAGGGGTGATGGTAGACATAACCGAGCGAAAATTGGCGGAGGAAGCCAGGCATCAAAGCGAGACCAAGTTCACCACCGTTTTTGAGACTATTCCGGATCCGGTGATGATCGTGCGGTTAAGAGACTGGCTGGTGCTTGATGTAAACCAGGCTTGGACGGGGCATACAGGGTATCCCAAATCAGAGCGTGTCGGAACGACCAATGAACATCTTGACCTATTGGTTGAGCCAGGGGATCGAGATAGATTCGTAGCTTTGGTTCGCGAGACTGGAGAAGCCAAGAACTTCGATTTTATGTTTCGCACAAAGGAGGGCTCGTTACGGCATGCTCTCGTCTCTGCGAGAAGAGTCGAGCTTGATGGGGAGCAGTGCGCGGTCGCCGTCGTGAAAGACGTCACCGAGCACAAAGAGGCTGAGGATGCGCTGCGTCGCAGCGAGGAACGCTATCGGCTTATCGTCGAGAACCAAACCGAGTTCATCGTAAAGTCGTTGCCTGATGGTACTCGTACTTTTGTGAACGACAGCTACTGCCGGTATTTTGGATTGACGGAAGAGGAGTGCCTTGGAACCAGCTTTTTCACACTCGTAGATCCGGGTTTCCGTGAAGCGATCCATCAAAGAACGGCGGCGCTAACTCTCGATGCACCAGAGTATACCGAGGAGCATCAATCGATTGTCCCGCAAGGTCTGCGCTGGCAGCAATGGACGACGAGGGGAATTTTCGACGCCGATGGTAAATTGATCGAGCTTCTGTCAAGCGGTCGCGACGTTACCGAACGCAAGGCGGCGGAAGAAGCGCTCCAGGAAAGCGAATCCTTAGGCCGCACACTTAACGAGCGATTTGCCCTCGCCGTCGATTCGGCCGGAATTGGCGTGTGGGATCTGAACATCCTCACCAATAACTTAACCTGGGATCAGCAAATGAATCGCCTCTACCGGATTGAACAGGAACAACTGGGAGCCTATGAGTTATGGTTGAGCCGGGTCCATCTGGATGATCGGGTCCGAGCTCATGACGAGGTGCAGCTGGCGATTAAGGGCTTGAAACCTTTCGACACAGACTTCCGCATAGTGTGGCCTAACGGCGAGTGGCGACACATCAAGGCGTTTGCGCGAGTGGTGCGAAATGAGCGCGGCACTCCCGTTCGAATGACCGGAATCAATTACGATATTACCGATCGAAAGCGAGCCGAAGAGTCTTTGGAGCGCAGCGAGGCGCATTATCGTGCGCTGGTCGAGAATACACCCGACATCATCGCTCGCTTTGATCGCGATTGCCGATATATGTTTGTCAATACGGCGATAGCCCAAGTGTCGTTGCTAAAGCCCGAGGAGTTTGAAGGCAAATCCCTCCGAGAGGTGGGTTTCTCAGGTGAGGAGGCCAGCTTTAGGGAAGAGGTTATCCGCGAGGTCTTTGAGACCAAAAAACCTTTTGAGAGCGAATTTGAGTTTGAGGGACCGCACGGCCTCAGAGTATTCGAGTGGCGCGCATTCCCGGAGTTTGACGAAAAAGGAAACACTCATAGTGTCTTGAGCATCAACCGTGATGTCACCGAGCGCCGGCACGCCGAACAGCAGCTAAAAGAGTCGCGTGAGCAGCTAAGAGCGCTTTCGGCACACTTGCAATCGGTTCGTGAGGAAGAGAGAACAGTGATAGCGCGTGAGATTCACGATGAGCTGGGTCAGGCATTGACTGGGCTTAAGATGGACCTCTCGTACTTGCAAAAGACGTTGACCAGGGTGAAAACAAGTGAACTGGACCGGTTGACCGATACCACAGTGTCGATGTCAAAACTCGTTGACGCTACAATTCAGACGGTTCGAAAAATCGCAACCGATCTCCGACCGGGAATCCTGGATGATCTAGGGCTTGTTGCCGCTATCGAATGGCAAGCGCAGGACTTTCAAAAAAGAACCGGAATTACCTGCAAGTTCTCTCCTGGCGTCGATGATCTGGATATTGACCGAGATCGCTCAACCGCTTCGTTCCGAATCTTTCAGGAGACGCTGACAAACGTTGCCCGTCACTCAGGAGCCAGCGCGGTTGCAGTCAGCTTAGATCGGCGGGGTGATGCCTTGGCGCTTGAGATCAAGGACAATGGAAAGGGAATCTCTGAGGCAGACATTTCGGGGAGAGGATCGCTTGGGCTCCTGGGTATGCGCGAGCGCGCTCAGCTCTTGGGCGGAGAACTCAAGATCAGCGGTGCCCCGGGCGAGGGAACGACGGTGATCGTAAGAATACCTCTGGCTTGAAGGGGGAAGGAGGTACATTACCATGATAAGAATTCTGATCGCAGATGATCACGCAATCGTGCGTCGTGGACTAAAGCAGATCGTGTCGGAGCAAGCCGATATGATCGTAGCCAGCGAAGCCGAGAATGCGCGTGAAGTGCTCGATCTGGTTCGGACGCAGAAGTGGGACGTGGTTGTCCTGGATATCAACATGCCAGGGCGAAACGGTCTCGAAGTCTTGAAGGAGTTGAAACGCGAGAATCCAAAGCTTCCAGTGCTCATCTTGAGCATACATCCCGAAGAGCAATACGGGGTCAGGGTGCTGAAAGCTGGAGCGGCAGGCTACTTGACGAAAGATAGTGCGCCGGATGAATTGGTACTGGCGATTCGTAAAGTGCATCGCGGAGGAAAGTACATCAGCGCCTCGCTGGCGGAAACGCTTGTTTACGAGCTGGTCGCAAAAACGGATGGGCCCAGACACGAAACCCTCTCGGATCGAGAGTATCAGGTAATGACAATGATCGCATCTGGAAAGACGGTCGGCGAAATCGGCGAGGAACTCTCGCTGAGCGTAAAGACCATAAGTACATATCGCTCTCGTGTCTTGGGCAAGATGAATATGAGAACTAATGCCGAGTTGACACAATACGCTATTCAGAACCAGTTGCTGGGCAAGTGAATTGAACTTAGTGTCGCTGTAGGACAACGTCCTACTGCCGGGTGAGATCGTACCTACAAAAGAACCGTCCTACTCCTACAAAAAACAGCGTGTTCAGCTGATTTCCCGATCAAGACAAGCCCCCTATTCTCTTATTGTTACCGAAATCGATAGGAAAAAGGTGGGAGACATCTGGATGAAGGTGCTGATTGTCGATGATTCAAAGGTGGTCCGGGACCGATTGGTCTCGATGCTGTCCGAGCTTGAGGACATCGAGGTTGTTGGTCAAGCCGTGGATGCCTTTTCAGCAATTGATGCTATTCCAAGTTTAAACCCGGATGTAGTTATTCTGGATATCTATATGTCCGGTTCTGCGACGGGCATGTATGTGCTCGACAGGATCCGAAGAGAGCCAAACCCCCCGATAGTGATCATGCTTACTAATTACTCTTATGAGCAGTATCGCAAACGATTGCTCGACGCTGGCGCAGCCTTCTTCTTCGACAAATCCACGGAGTTTGAAAGGATTCCCGAAGTCCTAAAGCACCTACTCTCCAAAATTCGGCCGTTTCCCGATCGCGATTAGAAATCAATCAAGTTCTCAATGTTCAAGTTAAGGGTCCGGCGGTGACGATAGAGACCCGTCGACATTGGAACAGGTGAAGTGGACATGCTAGATAACAACATCAGTGATCCAGGGGGACTATGTGCCCAACAGAGTTCCACGCGGTCTCTCACTGCCGAAGGTCTGAATGAAATCAACGCGCAGATCATAGCAGCGGTGCGTCAAGGCCTTATCGTCTACGATAAGGAGCTGAAGCATTCATGGTGGAACCCATTCATGGAAGAGATGGCCGGTCTCCGAACAGAGGAGATAGTCGGCAAACGCGATTCAGAGCTATTCTCGTTCGTAAAGAAAGAAGGTCTGGACGTATTGTTGGAGCAAGCGCTGGCAGGTGAGAGCGTCTGCTGTCCGGAATTCGCCTATTTCATCCCTCAAAGCGGGCTGGCTGGATGGGCTTCTGCGCGATACGAGCCGTTGCGCAACTCCCGGCGTGAAGTCGTTGGTGTCGTGGCGATTGTACAGGACATAACTAAATTAAAGCTGGCTCAACAAGCGCTAACGCAATCTGAAGAGCGATACCGGACTGTCATCGAAAGGGCCGTCGACGTCATTTACATGGTGTCGCCGGATTACGCAATCCTCTCGCTCAACGAGTCCTTTGAATCCATTACTGGTTGGCAACGAGCGGACTGGATCGGCAAGAGTTTCCTGAACCTCTTGCACCCGGCGGACATCCCAACCGCTGTCGCGATCTTTCAACAGGTGTTGCGAGGGGAGACGGTCCCGCCGTTTGAGCTACGGTTCGGCTTAGAGAGCGGCGCATGCTTCGTAGGCGAGTGCACGGCGGTGCCGCAGTCGGAGAACGGTAGAGTGGTTTCAGCAACAGGGATCGTCAGAGACGTAACTGCGCGCAACCGCGCCGATGAGGCTTTGCGCGCCAGCAACGAGCGTTTTGAATTGATCGTCCGAGCGACTAACGACGCAGTTTGGGACTGGAACCTGGTGACCGGCGCGATCTGGTGGAGCGAAGGCCTGGAGACATTGTTTGGTTACCACGCCTGCGACGCGGCGACGGAAGGGGCCCGATGGCACGATCAGATACACCCTGACGATCGGGAGAGAGTGATCTCCGGTTTACAACGCGTTCTCGAGCCGGGCGGACAGAGTTGGTTTGATGAATACCGTTACCAGAGATCCAACGGCTCGTATGCGCACGTGTTCGATCGCGGCTTTGTCCTGCGATCGGAGGATGGAACCGCCGTTCGAATGATCGGCGCCATGATGGACACAACCGACCGGCGGTCTGTCGAAGATGCGCTTCAACGGGCGGAAGAAAAATACCGAAGTATTTTCGAAAACGCCGTTGAGGGAATATTCCAGAGTACGCCTGAGGGTAACTTCATTACGGTAAACCCGACGCTTGTCCGGATGCTGGGCTACGATTCCGCTGAGGATTTGATGGAAAGCTTCAATGAATCTAAGAACCAGCTTTATACGGACCCGAATCACCGATCGGAATTCAAACGATTGCTGGAGGAACAGGGGACGGTTCAGCGGTTTGAAAACCAGGTTTACAGAAAAGATCGAAGCGTTATGTGGATCTCGGAAAGCGCGCGAACGGTGCGCAACGCTGCCGGCGAGGTTCTTTATTACGAAGGGACCGTGGAGGACATCACAGGCCTGAAGCAGGCAGAGGCCGAGCGGCGACATCTGGAAGAGCAGCTACTTCAGGCACAGCGAATTGAGTCGCTTGGGCTTCTGGCGGGAGGAATTGCGCACGACTTCAACAACCTTTTGACTGCGATAATCGGTTATGCGCAACTCGTCGACACGCGACTGGGGTTAGGACACCCGCTTAACGGCGAGGTCAAACAAATAATAGATGCCGGACAACGTGCGGCCACGTTGACAGGTCAACTCCTGGCTTTTAGCCGGCGGCAAACGTTGATACGACGTCCAGTGAATCTCAACGACACGCTCTCGAACCTGATGAATATGCTGCGGCGGATCATTGGCGGCGACGTTGAAATTCGTTTCCGAGAAGCACCGGAGCCCTACTTGGTGCTGGCGGATGCCGTTCAGATCGAGCAGGTGATAATGAACCTCGCGGTGAACGCGAGGGACGCTATGCCCGACGGCGGTCAATTGCTAATCGAAACCCGAAACATAACCCTCGATGAGGCTTATTGTCGCGAGCACGCCTGGGCCCGGCCCGGTAAGTACACGCAAATAGCGGTTAGTGACTCGGGCATGGGTATGGACTCGGAAATACAACGGCGAATCTTTGAACCGTTTTTTTCAACCAAACAGATTGGAAAGGGAACCGGGCTTGGGCTTGCTGTTGTGTACGGAATCGTCAAGCAACATGAGGGGTTGGTCCACGTTTACAGCGAGCCAGGCCAAGGAGCCACATTCAGAATCTATCTAAGGGCTTACGAGTTTCCCGTCGGAGACGAGTTCGAAGAGCCATTGGGACCAACGATTCGCGGCGGGAATGAGACGGTGCTGGTTGCCGAAGATGAGTTGACGCTGCGAAAGCTCGCAAAGAGTTTGCTCGAAGGGTTGGGGTATAGAGTGCTGCTCGCAGCGGATGGCGAAGAAGCTGTCAACGTCTATGAGCAATCGAGCGACCAGATCGATCTTGTAATCCTTGATCTGATAATGCCGCGAATGGGTGGACGCGAGGCTTACGAGCGAATATGTCGGATAGGTAACCGCGAATGTCCTGTCATCTTCGTCACCGGTTACGCACCCGAGATTCTAAAGAGCCAACTTGCGGAGTCGAAAGTAGCGGAGCTAATAGAGAAGCCTTATGAGTTGGATGTGCTTGCGCGCAGGGTGCGCGACGTCCTGGATGCATCGTCTCGCAATAAGTAAAAAGAGACTCCCTTTGCTTTGATTTTGAGGATGTCTTCTACGGATGAGCCACGATATCGAACGTGAATTTCAGCTCGTCTTTGACCCTAATTGTTCCGCCCGCAATCGACACTGGCTTGATGCCGAAGCTCGATTGTTTTAAGTTGAAGCCGCCTTGTGCGCGCAAAGAGTTGTCGCCGAATTCAAGCCTCGCCGCAATGGTCAGCGGCCGCGATACTCCGTGTAGTGTGAGCTCACCGCTTATGCGAGCCTGATATTGACCTTCGCCGGTTTTGGAAGCGCTGACACCGCTACTTCTGAACGTTATGTCGGGGTGCTTTGATATCTCGAGGACTTCGTCGCGCATCGTAGCTTCGATTTGTTGCCGGTCCTTTTCACTGACCTTATCCGTAACCGCCAGCGAACCGGCCCTGATAG
The DNA here is from genome assembly GCA_035649735.1 of Blastocatellia bacterium. GTDB lineage: Bacteria > Acidobacteriota > Blastocatellia > UBA7656 > UBA7656 > Onstottus_A. The sequence continues at coordinate 42,539 of DASRIZ010000080.1, forward strand.
TGATCTGGAGCGATCCTGGTTCGACCGTTCCATATGTAAAGTCGGCTTCACCAGAGAATTCGCGAATAGCGATCGTGTGATCGTGCGCGAAAGCTGACAGGAACCCTCCCGCGAACGCTTTCACGATAAATCGGCTCTTATCCTTATCGATTCTATATCGAGCGCTTGGACCTTCAAGCCGTGTTAGCGCAGGATTGGTTGCTGCCCAACCAAATGATGGCTGTTGCGCCCAATCCATCGGAAGGGAACCGGCGGTCACCGCAGGAATTGCCAACAGTACGAGCGTCCTCAGCTTTCGACTCAGGGCTGATGTTTCCATAACCTGATTCTAGCCTAGAATTTCGGCGGAAGCCCATCCACCCTGAGCTGAGAACCGCTTCGAAAAACAAACAGCACTGAGGCGCGGAGTCGGCCGTCGGTGTTTCTAAAACTTCCATCAACGATTGCTGGCTTGTTTCAAGTAATCCTGCGCTTCACGGAGTTCGGTCAGATTCGGGTCTGCCTGATTCCATTGCTGCAACAGCTTGGAATAGGCTATCAGAGCCGTTTTTGTGTCGCCGCTTTTTGCCGCAGCTCGCGCGGCGCCCAGTAGCGAGCGTGCGCGGTTCGGCTGCCTCAGCAGCGCGATACCAAACTGCTCAGCGGCCTCTTTTGGCCGACTGGCGCTCAGCAATATCTCACCGAACAGTTCGTGCGATGGCTTGATCAGGCTTGGCGGACCGGACGGCGGCGACATCTCTTCTTCGAGTGTCGTCGCGCGCTTCATAAGTTCTATCGCTTCAGTAAAGTTCTGTTTCGAGGCCGCAATTGCGGCTGAGACTTCGAGCTCTTTGATCTCCGCTGACTTTAACGGATACACGTCGCCCTTTTCTGAGATTTGTTTCCGCGCTGCTTGCAGCTCGGCAATAAAGCGGGCCCCTTCGGGTGAACCGGTCTTTGCCGCGGCGAGTCCGCGAATAAAACTCGGAAGTGACTGGCTTCGCTGGGCTCGGGGAGGAGTTGTTGATGACGCGGCGGCTGGAGGGGTCGACGGAGCATTATGACCCGCGTGCCCGGCCATCTCAGCGCCGACTGCGGCGGCGCTCGGAGTAAAGTACTTATCGGCAAGATCCCACCGCTCGGTTTCTACAATAAAGGCCGCGGTGAGATCGTCGTTATATCGAACGACACCATCCTTGCGATTCATCGGCAACAACTGCTCGGCTTTAGCAAAACGTCCCTGCTGCAGATATACATAAGCAAGCCAGTGAAGGCTGTGGTAATCCCGGGTGCTCAAGGGTAGCTGCTTACGCTTCACCCATGCGTCGGAAACCGCCCAAGCAGATTCATTGGAAGCGGCGGCTTCGGGCCACATGCCTAACTGGAGAAAGATGTGTGCAGGCATATGACGGGCGTGATGCGCTTCAGGAGCTATTTCGGCGTAGCGGCGAGCGGCAGGGAGGGCAATGATTGCGTGCTCCGGGTCATCGAACGAATGAATGATAAAATGGGCTGCGCCGGGGTGATTGGGATTCTTGTTATAAATATCCATGGCAATGGCTCCGGCCAGAGCCTGTCGCTTAAACCCTCTATCGCCCGGTCGCACCGTCCCAAGGAGGGAGAGCGAGTAAAAGCACGCAGCCTCGAGGTCGTCCGGAAAATCTAGATAAATCTTTTCCATCGCTACCGCGTAAGCCTTGTCACGAGCAAGCTTGTCGCCCTCCCCGTAGAGAATCCGGATGGCGTCCACGAAAGCCCGCTCACGCGCCGATATCTTTGATGTGTCTTTTATATTAGCTAGCGCTTTCCGCGCTGCGGCAGTGTCTTGTTCAGCCCAAAGCGGATGATTGTGGGCCATAGCTTCGCCCCAGTAACCCATCACAAATCCTGGATCGATCGTGGTTGACTCGCGAAACTCATCGAGAGCTTCTTCAAACCAGAATGAATGAAGAGCCGCGAGCCCGCGCATAAAATGGGCCTGCGCCTTTTCGGAACCCGACGTGGGAAAAACTACTTTGCCTAATTGGGATTGTTGCGCTTTGACGTTGAGAACCAACGCGGAAACCATAAACACACCGATTAATGCGAGCGACGAGTTGCGGGTCCTGCGAGCTGCAAGCATCCTTCACCTCCGTTTCAATGCCGATTCAAGCGCCCCAATTCTATTCCTCGCCCCGGCACCGTTACAAGCGGTTACGTTAAGAGCTCGCAACGACGGTGTATTGCGCAGTTCCAACCGAGCCAAGTAATCGGTTTTTTTCTCGATTCCTAATGGGGCATTGTGCTAGTATCTTTCATCCGGTAAAACCAAATTTGCAGAGGTGTAAGATGTTAAGGCTGAATCGCCGATCCACGGCGCGGTCTATCGTTACCGCGCTTTTGTTTACTTGTCTGGTCTCGCTGTGCGCGCCGATAGCGGCGGCGGCGGGTGAAGGACCACAAAACTCATATAAAAACACGAGTCGAGACGTCTCGACCACTGGAGAAACCACCGCGGCACCGGAAACAAAATCGCCGCGCGTGTTATATGCCGCGTTCGAGGCGCTGAGCAGCACCGTCGAACCGGCACTGGAGCCCACAACCCGACCGCGCAGCGTTTCAAAACTTGTTGAATCAGTCAATGCGTTACCCGCCCGACCGATTCCGTTTCCTGTTCCACAGCAAACGACCGTAGCGAGCACCGCGCCTATGTCAGCCGGAGAGAAATTCGAAGCGTGGGCGCGTTCACGCTTCATGTCGGTGGGCCCGTTTGCTTCAGCTGCGTTCAACGGTATGTGGAAAGAATTGAACGATAATGATGACTTTAAGAAAGACACCGTCGGAAACTTCTTTGCCGATTCTATGACTCGCGCCGCGCGTAGCTACGCGTCCGGAACAACCAACGCCTTCTATGAGAAGGCTGTCTTCGCTTCGCTATTCAGGCAAGATCCACGGTACCATCGCTCCGGGAGGACAGGTGCGGGCGCGAAGATCGGTTATGCAGTGACTCGTGTATTCATCACGCAGGGCGATCGGTGCGGATGCCACCAGTTCAATGCTTCGTTCCTCCTAGGTGGTGCGGCTGGCGCAGTCACTGCAAACCTTTGGGAAAGGAGCGAGCGCACCGGACCAAGGCACACCATCGCCAGGTACTACAACCACATCGCTATCACTGCGCTCTATAACATAATCAGGGAATTCGTCGGCGGGCAGTAAAACCGAATAGCATAGACTTTGTCTGTATCTCTCGAGTCTTTCGTTTCGCGCACAGGCTAAAGTCTATGCTATTTTTGCGTCCGGCTACTTCCAAGTCGGAGTTGGTTGCTTCAACAGAGACCGGGATCTGAGGTCGCGCTCCAAAGCGTGACGAATAATCTGATAGTTGATTTCGCCGATCTTTGATATGTGTTCCTGCCTTACGTCTCCTCGAGTGAACGCAGTGGGATGAAGCCTGAACATTTCTCCGATAACGTTTCGCAGCCCTGCATCGACCGAGAAACCTTTACCGCCCCCACAACCTGCGCAACGCGGAGTCCCTTCGGCCGTTAGAAACACAGACTCGCCCTCTGAGATGTGCTCATCACAGATCGCACAGTGAGCCGTGTCCGGGAAAAACCCTACCAGCCGAAGGAGCCACGACTCAAAATACCTCAGTATCCTCGAGAGATCGCCGTCTTCGCTCTCTATCGCATCAAGTGTCGCAATGACCAGTCTGTAAAGCCGCTCATTTGGCTCGTGATCCGGAAGAAACTCCGTAAGCAGTTCTGCCATGTATGAGAACGCGCTTGCGGTTTCTACATCACGGGCCCCTCGCTCGAAGTGCGAGCGCAGAATGTCACAGTTGGAAATGCTGACCAATTCGCGGCCTTCCTTCTGGAAATAGCTAAGCCCTACTTCGGTGAACGGCTCGAGCGCAGACCCAAACCGGCTTCTTATTTTTCTAGCCCCATGAGCTACGCCGCGAACCTTGCCCTGGTCCTTTGTGAGAAAGACGCAGATCTTGTCCGCTTCTTTGAGCGCGTAAGAGCGCAATAGAAAGGCCTCAGTTTTATGCAGCGGCATAATTGAAATCAATCGTCCCGGGTGAGTATATCAGACCCAATCGAGACGCGAGAGACGGCGATATTCCAAAAAGATGTACTCGAGCCGGGGATTCAAGCTGCTGAGGATTATCGCCGACCTGGAGAATGTTCTCACAGACACGGTACTATGTAATCATTATTGGTCCGATGCTGGAACTGGAGAATCTGCGGTTCCGATATCGGCTCCGATTGACTATTCACACTCGAGGCAAGAAATGAAAAAGCTTATTCTGTTATGTGTGACCGTCACATCGCTTCCGATGCTTTCGATTACAGGCACCGGCCAGGAACGCGATAAGCTCGAAAAGATTCAGCAAGCTTTGAAGGACGAGGTACCACGCGTATTGTGCGTCGATGAACGGGTCGCTACAGGTGGTCAGCCTTCAGATGCCGCTTTTGCTAAGCTCGCTGCCAACGGATATCGCGCCGTATTGAGCCTTCGCACTGGTTCTGAAGGCGTTGATCTGCAACACCAACGGGACGTTGCAGAGAAGGCGGGGTTGCGATATATCAGCATACCAATCGTCTCAAGCGCCCCCAAACCCGAACAGGTCGGTGAATTCATAAGGGCCGTCAAGGACCCACTCAACCACCCGATGCTCATCCATTGCGGCAGTGCGAATCGCGTCGGTGCCTTTTGGATGATCTACCGAGTGGTGGACCAGGGCTGGCCCGAGGACAAGGCTCTCGAGGAAGCGGCAAGAATAGGTCTCACGAATCCGGCGTTAAAGACATTTGCGCACGAGTACATCGTCTCTCATCAGACAAAGAAAACGAGTGGCTAAGTCTCATCGGGTCAGGTGACATGACTTGGGTTTGGTCTTGAGCGGCTTTTGCTTAGGCGATCCGGTTGCTCGCATCTTCTTAGCCTTGTACGATTGACGAGTGATCACGTTAACAGAATCGAGTACGCACACCCGCGAAGCAGAGCTGGCGATAAAGGAAACCAGGCTGAGGGAGCTGCTGCGAGGCTTTGGTTCGGTTATCGTCGCGTTCTCCGGCGGAGTCGATAGCGCTTACCTGGCTTATATTGCAAACGAGGAGCTTGGCGGGAGGGCCCTCGCGGCGACGGGAGACAGTGCATCCTATCCAACTTTCCAGCGCGAGCTCGCGGATCAGCTTACAAAGCGCTTTGGCATAGTCCACGAAATTATTCTCACCGAAGAGTTCAACGACAGGAACTACACTGAGAATCCGCCGAACCGATGTTATTATTGCAAATCGGAACTCTATGACAAGCTTGCTCAGCTGGCGCTCGATCGGGGATTCGAGGTCATTTGCGATGGAACCAATGCCGACGATGTCGGCGACTTTCGGCCGGGAAGGGAAGCCGCGAGAGAGCGAGGAGTGCGCTCGCCGCTATTGGAATCCGGGCTCACCAAATCCGAGATTCGCAAGCTGTCGCGTCGCGCTGATCTTCCTACGTGGAACGAACCGGCTTCCGCATGTCTGTCCTCGCGTGTGCCTTACGGACAAGTCGTTACGATCGAGAAGCTGTCAATGATAGATAAAGCGGAAATTGCTTTGAAGCAACTTGGCTTTCGGCAAGTGCGCGTGCGACACCACGGAGACATCGCGCGAATCGAGGTTGCAGAACAAGAGATGCCCCGAGCGCTGGATCCCGAGATGGCCCGGCGAATGTCAGCCGCGCTGAAGCTGCTGGGGTTCAAGTACGTGACGCTTGATTTGGAAGGCTATCGAATGGGCTCACTTAACGAAGCCCTCTGACGATCAGTGATAAGGGAATCGGGGTCGTGTACGTTATTGGCCTCTTTCAAACGAGCCGTGCCGCCCTGCGCCTCCGGCAAACCGTTTTGCACCAGCCGATGTTTCTTCCCGCAATGCCTCGAGGCCGTGACGGAATTCGTTGGACATTGCATCTTGGAAGCGCAAGTCAAACTGCTCGTAGGCTGACATCCGGTCACCTCGCATACACACTTGAGGAAACTGAGCCAGTTCGCGGGCAAGCTCTTCCGCTGCTGACCGGGATGTTCCGTTTGGCACGACTCGATGAACAAGCCCGATGTTGAGCGCCTCGCTGGAACCGACGGGACGGCCGGTCAGAATCAGGTCGAGGGCACGGCTGAGACCTATCAATCTCGGTAATCGCACGGTACCGCCGTCGATCAACGGGATTCCCCAGCGTCGACAAAACACGCCAAGAACCGCGTCTTCCTCCATAACTCGCAGATCGCACCAGAGAGCCAGCTCCAGACCTCCGGCTACGGCGTATCCGGAGATCGCTGCGATTACTGGTTTGCTCAAGATCAGACGAGACGGTCCCATTGGACCATCGCCCGCTGGGTCGGTGCGATTCGATCTGCCTGCTGCGATAGACTTGAGGTCGGCCCCAGCGCAGAAGGTTCCGTGGTCGCCAAAGAACACCCCGACGGAGGCCTCGGAGTCTTGATCAAACTCCTTGAACGCCTGGGCGAGTGCAAATGCGGTCTCGCGATCAACAGCGTTGCGGACTTCGGGCCGCGACAGAACAACGGTAGTGACTGGACCGTTCTTCTCAATGCTTACCGGCATAGTGATTGGGTTGATAGTTACTCGCCCGTCGCCAACACTGAGGTCATTAGCTTCGGGCTAGTGAGTCGGACTCGACTTTCTCCATGCGAACTTCCAAGTCGCGGATGTCCGCCTTGATCGTCAGCAGGTTGTCGTTGAGGATCTCGATCTTACGTTCGACACGGCGAAGACCAGTATTGAGTTCGGCTCGTAGTCCGTCCTGGCCCTTGCGCAGTTCGTCCTGGCCCTTGCGCAGTTCATCCTGGCCCTTGCGCAGTTCATCCTGGCCTGTACGTAGCTGGGACAATTCGCTTGTAACCCGAGCGCCCCACTCGTCAAAACGTGCCAAAATGGTTTCAATCGTAGGCTGCGTGGTCATCTCATCGTTGTTCATTCGTAGCTCCTGTTATGCTCGACTCAAGATTTCAAGGCTATGAGCCCTACCCAGGAACGTCGTCGAACTAACTTACGATACCACGATAGACTTGGTTCAGCAATTCAAAATTATATTTTGTAGCGACCAGCTTATCCGGATTCGACTGCACTTCGCACGGATTATTTGTCGAATGCCTTGTTGACGTCAGGCACCTGTGTTGCACCCTCTGCCGCCTGGAATGGGTCCGCTCGTTGAAAGCCAAACACGCTCGCGATGAATACGGTTGGGAATCGCTGGCGCTTCTTGTTGTACTCGACAACCACGTTATTATAATCCCTTCTGGCTGTGCTGATGCGATTCTCAGTGCCTTCAAGCTGGGTTTGCAATGAGAGGTAGTTCTGATTGGATTTTCGGTCGGGATAGTTCTCCTGAATCACTAAAAGCCGACTAATGGCGCTCGACATCTGATCGCTGGCCGCTGCCTTCTGTTCGTTAGTCTGAGCGCCGCCGAGACGTGCGCGAGCCTCAGTGATTTCGCCGATCAAATCCCTTTCCTGCTTTGAGTCGGCTTTTACCGTTGCGACCAGATTGGGAATCAAATCGTTGCGTCGCTGCAAAAGCGTATCTATGTTTGCGCGCTGTCCGGTAATGTCCTCACGCGAGTTTGAGAGCGAGTTATAGGTCACAAAAGCATAAATTAGCAGGATGCCCACAACGGCAATCACCGCAATTAAACCGATGCGCTTCTTCTTTTGTTTTTCTGCAAGTTGATTCTGCTGAGTCGCGTAATCCTGTTGGAACTGGTCTCTTTGATCCGTAGCGGCCCCCGGTTGGTAATTGCTCATTTAGACTCTCCTCCTTTTCTAATCTTAGCTCAATGCACGAACCGAAATGAGTGGTTCCTCGTCGCGCTCGAGCGATACAGCTTGTAATTTGCCGGTCTCCTCAAGCATTTCGCTGAGACGTTCAACCATCGGTAATAACGACTGACGATCGAGTGCTGAGATCAAGATCGTGTCTGGGCCCTGCTTCATGTTCTCGAGATCCTCTTTGCTCAACAAATCGGCTTTGTTGAAGACGAGCAGCCTCGGTATCCCTGACAAATTCAGCTCGTCGAGAATTTTGTGAACTGATGCGATGTGCTCGTCGATCTGCGAGCTCGAAGCGTCAACCAGATGAATCAACACATTTGATCCTTCCATCTCCTCCAGCGTAGCGCGAAACGCGGTAATCAAATCCGGTGGCAGATCCCGAATAAATCCCACCGTGTCGTTGATTATTACCTCCTGGTCGCGCGGTAGTCTCAGCCGGCGGCTAGTCGGATCCAGAGTTGCAAACATTCGGTCTTCGGCAGTGACCGCTGACGCGGTGAGCGCGTTGAGCAGTGTCGATTTGCCGGCATTCGTATACCCGACGATCGAGATGATCGGTAGATCCCGGCGCATTCGCCTCGTGCGCTGTACGCGCCGGCTGGTGCGAATCTGCTCAATCTGTTTCTCGAGCAAATGTATGCGATCGCGGACCCGTCTGCGATCGACTTCGAGCTTTGTCTCGCCCGGACCTCGCCCGCCGATACCACCCATCAACCGCGACATCTCGGCTCCGGACCCGGTAAGTCGCGGCAACATATACTTCAGCTGCGCCAGTTCAACCTGTATCTTTCCTTCGCGGCTCTGCGCACGCTGAGCGAAGATATCGAGAATAAGCTGAGTTCGGTCTATGATTTTCAGATCCGTCGCATCGTTTATTGCCCGAACCTGTGCCGGCGTGAGGTTTTGATCAAAGATAATCACATCGGCGCCAAGCTGTAGACTTCGAATTATCAATTCATCCAGTTTGCCTCGGCCAACCAATGAACGAGGATCGAGCTTTTGCCGTCGTTGAACAACTGAGTCTAGCACCACCACGCCTGCGGAGTGGGCGAGTTCGCGAAGTTCGTCGACCGACTCCTGAGCTGATGCCGCGCTACCTGAGGTTACGCCTACGAGTATCGCCCGGTCCCGCTGATCACGGGGATTTCGGACGTGTCGCGACCGAGACACTTCTTCTTCGAGCGACTCGATCAGATCGATGAAATCGATGTCGAGCTGGCTCGGTACCTGGGGATCCAAGAAACCCCAGATCGGCGTATTGACGTTCGCATCCTCTGTGTCAAGAGGCTGCGCCGAACCGTCTCGATTGGCCGGCAACAAGTGAGCCGCTCGAACAAGCCCGGGCATGCCGTCATTGCGGACGTCGATTGCGGCCATCAAATCAAGCCTAAGTAAAGCCAAATCGGTTAAGTCGTCTTGTGTTAGGTCTTCCCCAGCCAGATGGGTGTGAAGGCACCGCAACCCGCGAAACCGATCTGCGCCCATTCGTACACGTTTGAGGTCAGGCAGCACGATGCTTCGGGCGTTGCCAACAATGACGTGCTCGACGTAACCGTTTCTATTTACAAGCACCCCTACCTGACGGTGAATCTCGTGCGATGCTTCCGAGAGCTGGCGCGCAAACTCCTGGGTGACTATCTGGCGCGCCGGGATCCGCCTCTTGTAAAGCTTTTCGAGACGGTGAATTTGATTAGGCTTAAGTCCCTGTAGGTTTCCCTCGATATTACTAATGGTATTTATCCTCCCCTAACCAGCCTTTCCATTCTACACCAATCTGACGAGGAGACGAAAAAGGTAACCGGCACTCATCAAAGCCTTACGATTGTTGGCCATTGCCGAACCGGGTGGTTGGATGGCGAACCTGAAAGTCCGTGATTCAATGTTCCGCTTGCGTTTTGTTTTTTGTTTGGCTACTATGAACCCATTCTGAACGGTGGACAATCACCCGCGACATTTCTAGCTGGAAAACTACCGGGGAATCAGCGTCGAGGCTAACTCGAAGCTCACCGCGTTCGGCTCTGGGGCGCACCCGATCGAGACAGCCAGGAGCGCATAAGTTGCTTCGAAGCCGTTTGGGAGTCTTAATTCATAGTCTGGAGGAAGTGTGGTGAACAGGAAACTGATAAGACCGACACTTGCGGAGGTGCGTGAGCGATCCGACCGAGATTCTCAGCATCGCCGCAATGCCAACGACCCGAATCGGAAGCGTGTGCCACCTGAACAGACACACGCCGAAAGCTTCTATTACAAGAAGCAAATGGACAACAGGACACAAATGGTAATCGTTCTACAGGATGGCGAGGAACTCAGAGGAAGCATCGAGTGGTACGACCGCGGCTGTATCAAGCTGCATCGCACCGAAGGCCCGAACTTGCTCGTGCTGAAACACAACATCAAATATATGTACAAAACCGAAGATGCCGAAGGTAATGGCGCAGGCGAAGACCACGAGGAATCGCCGGAAGAGTAAGCTGGCGACTGGAGTTACCCCGCTCTATCCTCTCTCGCCACCAGTGGACCTTTGTGACGCGAGCACCTAGCAGTCCCGACAAACCGCGAGTTGGAATCACACTAGGAGACCTGGCCGGCATCGGCCCTGAAATAGTCCTGAAGGCTGTCGTTGACGCCGACGTGTGCGCGGTCTGCTCTCCTGTTATTATCGGCCCACTCTCGGAACTCCAAAGGCAAGCCGCCGCACTATCACTCAGCGCCGATTTCCCATTGTATGTCACCGGGCAATCCAGCCTCTGCAGCTCCGCTCAGCCGCGCATTTTCGATACGGGTGCTATCTCCGATAGCGTGCCTTGGGGAGCCGTGTCGGCGGCTTCCGGTCGCGCTGCGGTAGCTGCGATAGAAAACTGCGTGCGACTCTGCCTGGGCGGTGAACTGGACGCTATGACCACAGCGCCGATAAACAAGGAATCACTCAAGCTGGCGGGTTCCTCTTTCCCCGGGCACACCGAGATGATTACATCGCTATGCGGGGCTGACGAATCGCTCATGTGCTTCTTTGCCGGGGATCTAAGAGTTTTTCTTTTAACGATTCACACCAGCCTTGCGGAGGCAATCAAATTAATCACGCGAGAAACCGTGACCAATGCTCTCGTGCTCGCTGACCGAGAGCTGCGCCGATTCGGCATCGCGCGACCCCGCATTGCGGTAGCTGGACTGAACCCGCACGCCGGTGAGCACGGACTTTTTGGTTCCGAAGAGTCTCGCGAGATCACCCCAGCAATTGAAGAGTGCCGGACTAAGCATGGCATCAACGTGACGGGTCCCTTCCCGGCGGATACTCTTTTCCTCCGTGCCTGGCGAGGGGAGTTCGATGCGGTCGCCGCGTGCTATCACGATCAAGGGCTCATTGCCGTTAAGTGTCTGGCTTTCGGTAATGCGGTCAATGTAACAATTGGGCTGCCAATCATTCGCACCTCGGTTGACCACGGCACTGCGTTCGACATCGCCGGCCGGGGCGTTGCGGATCACCGAGCAATGGTGCAAGCTATCAAACTTGCTGCCCAGCTTGTCCGACAAACCTCAAGGTGAAGCTGACTGGTCGACCGTCCGTGATGGTCCGCCTGATACCTACTTCGGAGGAATTGAATGAGAATCGCTCTAGTATCACTGATACTAATCGCTGCAACATTAGGTTTATTGGGTTACACACCGGCCGCTCCAGCACCCGAGATGGTGGTTGACGACCCGCTCAGGCTTCCTGAAGAGAAGCATCTGCGCAATATCCGCCAGCTCACTTTCGGCGGAGAAAACGCGGAAGCATATTTCTCAGCCGATGGAAAGAAGCTTATCTTTCAATCGACCAGGGACGGGATCGGCTGCGATCAAATCTACACGATGAACATCGACGGCTCGGGTGTTCGAATGGTTTCTACCGGCAAGGGCCGAACGACTTGCTCGTACTTTTTTCAAAACGGTAAACGGATTACCTATTCGTCGACTCATCTGGCCGATCCAGCCTGTCCGCCAAAGCCCGACTTCTCCAAGGGCTACGTTTGGGCGATCTATCCCGGGTACGATCTCTTCAGCGCGGCCCCAAACGGGAGTGACATACAGCAGATCACAAAGACGTCTGGCTATGATGCAGAAGCGGTCATCTCGCCAAATGGTAAAAGGATCGCATTTACATCTATGCGCGACGGCGATCTGGATATCTACACCATGGATCTTGATGGAAAGAACGTAAAGCGTCTGACCACCGACATAGGTTACGACGGCGGCCCGTTCTGGTCCTATGATAGCGCATGGATTGTTTTTCGGGCTCATCACCCCAAGACCGAGAAGGACATCGCCGATTACAAGGGACTGTTAAAAGAGAATCTGATTAGGCCGACGGCGCTCGATATCTGGGTGATGAAAGCGGATGGCACCAACAAAAAACAGATAACCAACAACGGAAAAGCCAACTTTGCACCTTACTTCTTTCCCGACGGCAAGCGAGTTATCTTCTCATCGAATGCGGCTGACCCGAGGGGTCGCGACTTTGACCTTTACGCGATCAATGTCGATGGCAGCGGACTCGAACGCGTCACCTTTAACTCGACCTTTGACGGCTTCCCGATGTTTAGTCCGGACGGGAAGAAGCTGGTGTTTGCGTCAAACAGGAATAATAAGGTGCAAACCGACACGAATGTGTTTATTGCGGATTGGGTGGAATGAAGAGAGTGAAACGTGATGCGTGATGCTTGACAACGTGCACAACTGACTTTGCAATCGATTCAAACTATGAACTCTGAGTCACGCATCACGCTTCACGCATCACGTTTCACGTTTCATTCTTCACTCACGGAATCAACACGATCTTCCCGAACGCTCCCGGTTGAAGCACCGCCTCATGAGCGAGAGCCGCGTCCGCAAACGGCATCTCCTTTCCAACTACCGGTTTTAACGTACCGTTCTCAAGCCCGGCAACCAATGCCGCGTGAATGCTCGCGCGATCTTCATCTGACGTGTTGAAAAGCGTCATCCCCAATATGTTCAAATCGCGAGTCATAGCCGCGCGAGGATCGATCTCGATCCTTCCTCGATTGCCAATTACAACAACTCGGCCATACTTCGCCAGCATGCCGAGATCCTTGTCCAGGTTTACGTTCGCCAGCATCTCCAGAATCACATTGACACCGCTGGCATTTGTTAAGCCCATGATCTGTTTGAGATAGTCAGGCGCGTGGTGATCAAGAACGTGATGCGCGCCTTGCTCTGTGACATTCCTTCGTCCTTTTTCAGTTCCGCCGGTGGCGATGACAGTCATGCCGGCCGCGCGAGCGAGCTGGACGGCCGCGGTGCCTACACCACCGGTGGCGCCGTGTATCAGCACGGTCTCGCCGGCTCGGGCTCCAGCGCGGTGAAAAAGAGCCCGATAAGCCGTTGCGTACGGGATTCCGACGGCCGCACCCTGCTCGAAGGTCAAATGTGAAGGTAACCGGTGCACTTGCGATTCGTTACAGAGGGCTTGATCGGCGTACGAGCCGCTGATGGTTCCGGCAACATAAACCCTGTCGGCTTGAGCCACCTTGGTGACTCCCTCGCCGATCGAATCGACAACGCCGGCCGCATCGCTGCCTGGGGTCCAGGGCAGAGACGGCTTAACAGCGTGTAGACCCGCTCTGATGTAAGTATCAACGGGGTTTACGCCGATTGCGCGTATCCTGACTACTACCTGACCTGGTCCCGCAGTGAGGTCTTGCACGTCCTCTAGCTTCATCACCTCGGGGCCGCCGAACTCTTTAACACGAATAGCTTTCATGACTCGCTCCAGGTTTTTTTAGAGTGTATAGCACGGCGGTGAGGGGCTGTGAAGCGGATGACGTGGTCTTCGAAAATTCGGGTGGCAAATCAAAGGCTCCTTCGTATAGAATAAGGCCCGCTCTGCTGGCAGCCTCAACGCTGCTCTTCATCTTCGACCGGCCGATATTGATTGTAGTGCCGGGAAAACAAAGGAAAGACAAATAGACGATGAGCTTCACACAAGTGCATACGAACGGCAAATCAGCACAGGCTAAATCTAACGGCGATCTTCATAGTGCATCGACCGAAGGTCCGTCCGGGGGCGGTAAGCTGATAGTACTCACGGCGCCACTCACGGAAACGATCGATCATGCAGGTTATTTTATTCAGATGGGGATGGCTTCCATGCCGATATGGATGGAAGGCGTGCTGAACCGCAAATATCCCAATTGGCGCAACGTCGAGTACAACGACGACAGCTCTGCTCGATACATGCCCGCGGGGAGCCGGGTACTTGAGACATCGCTTCTCCGGGAATACTCGCCTGACGATATCGTCGCCTGCTACCCCGACGACCTGCACAAGTTCGTCGGGCCGCGAACGCGTGTCGTTGCTGTATCAACTCACAACCCGCTTGGGGTGACATTCGCCGCCGGCGTCTACACTTCGATCTTTGGTTCGTCCAAGATGCCCATCAACTCACACTATTCGCGATTGATGTTTGAAACTATCAAGACGAATCCATATCGAAAAAACTTTAAAGTCATAGTAGGTGGTTCGGGCGGCTGGCAGATCATCCAGACAAATCTGTATGAGGAACTCGGAATAGACTGCATTGTTGAAGGTCGCAGCGAGTCTCTGGATACCCTCGACCTCTTCCGCAAGGCGATCGCCGGCGAAGACTTGCCGCGGGAGATCGAAGTCAAACACCCGACGGATCGAAACAGCATTCTATTCCCGGATAAGCGGACGACGTTTGGGGTTGTAGAGATGACCACCGGCTGCGGCCGCCGCTGCCAGTTCTGCCTCCCGGACTTGAATCCCCAGATCGATCTGCCAAAAGAACAGATCATGAAAGCCGTTCGTTCCAACGTGCGCGACGGTAACAAACAGATTTCGCTTGCTACTGAAGATATGTTCATCTGGGGTCAGGTGCATACGGATACACCGTTCTATTTCCCGAATCGCGAAGCTCTCCTGGATCTCTATTCTGACATAGTCGACACACCCGGAGTGGAACAGCACGTCCTCAGCCATTGCACGATGGCTCCGGCCGTCGTTGATCCGCTTCTGATCAAGAAACTCTCTGACATCCTGTTGCCCAAGAGCCCGATTCACCTTCCTTACCTGAGTTCGCATCCGCAGAAGAAAGCCCTGGTGCCGCTGATCGGCCTCGAGACCGCGTCGTTACGGATGGCAAAGATGATCATGCCGAGCAAGGGCGTTCCATTTTCGATCGAGGACTGGTCTAGCGTTGTGATTCAGGGCTTGACGACATTGAACGCCAACAATTGGTTCCCGGCGATGACTCTGATCGTGGGCAACCCCGATGAGACCGACGAGGACGTAAAGGCCACGCTCGATCTAATTTATGAAGTCGAGCGGCGCGGTCTGTTCGCGTTCTTCATTCCATCTATTTTTACCCCGCTGCACGACACGCGGATGGAAATGAAGACCGGCGTAACCGAGACAATGCAGCTCACCCCGTTGCAGTGGCAGTTAATCTTGAAGTGTTGGAAGATGAATCTGCGTCCGGGTCAGTACAGTTGGTGGGCTCCGACCGCCTGGCGAGTTGGCGCCATTGGCCTTTGGCTGTACAAGCTGAGAAAGCTGAACGGACCAAACTTCAAGTGGCCGTTACTGATGTTCTCGAGCGCGATGTCTGAAAAGATGATGGGGAGAATGGGCAAGATTTATCTGGGGAAACCGCTCAAAATAAAATCGCGCAAAGAACTGATAGCCGGTCTAAAGCCGCACTATTTGCAATACCTCCGAGAAGACAACGGGGACTTACCCGAGGGTTACGCGTCACCGGTCCGGCAGAGCAAGCAGAAGGCTTCGTTGGCTTTGCCTGTGCTTTCATGAGGCTTTTGACTCAATGACGGCGGCTGTATCGGTGCGATCGCTATGCAAATCGCACAAGAGTCTACCGGGACGAAGTGCAAAGCATTCTCTCGTCGATGCCTATCGCCTGACTGCTCCGAACCGGCTGCTCGCGGAACTTGACGCGAGCGAGTTGGGAACTGCGGCCACGCTCGGCTTGCATTGAAGAATTCTGAGGTGGACTGCAGGAGGCTTCTTCGCGGCGCCGACGTTCTGAGTGCCCCCGGTAAACTCGCTCACGCTGTTATCAACATGCCTTCCGATGCCAACTGACGGTTGACATTCCTGGGCAATCCCAAAAAGACCTCCTCGATTCGATCGGTCAAATCGGTGATCTGCTCTACCGAAAGTGCCACCGCGATGGGCTCCAGCCTTTCTACTATGTCTTCATTTATCAGCGAGTCTTTCTCTTGAGTCACCTTCAAGCGGAACAAATCGCTCAATAGAACCATCATAGCGTCCAGGTGTTGCTCGAACGCCTCTTTGTCGAGTTTTCTTCCGAGATACTCGGCGGCACTGAGAAGACGAATGCTGTCCCGTGAAAAAGCGACCGTCTCGATGATCTCCAGTAGAGTTTTGCGCATTTCACGGCACTCGGCCACGTCCAGGCTGATCGCGCGGCCGATGCTGCCGCATGCGAGTCGCGCCCGCAACCTCGCTTCATCCTCGGCCATCGTATTCATAGTTCGAAGATGGGTTTCGATTTCAAGCGCCCCAAGCGGCGCGAAACTGAGCAACAAACAGCGGGAGCGAATTGTATCCAGCAATGAAAAAGGCTTTGAGGTGATTAGAATCAAGAGGGAAGTATCGGGCGGCTCCTCCAGTGTTTTCAGCAAGGAGTTAGCCGCTTGGTTCATCAGCCATTCGGCGTCGTCGATGATGAAGACCCGGCGACGGCCTTCGTACGGACGAAACTGCGCTTGCTCTGAAAGCGAGCGCGTCTGTTCAATTTTGATGAACTGGCTTTTGGATTCTTTTTTGACCAGCGGGTCCTGACTCTCGCGTAGAATCGTTCGAACGTCGGCGTGCTCGCCGCGAGCGATCTTCCGACATGGGACGCAGTCACCGCATGGTTCACCGAGTTCTACTCGCTCGCAGTTCAAGGCCTGGGCGAGGGCAATCGCGAAACTATGCTTCCCGACACCGCGCGGTCCTGCCATTAACAGAGACTGTCCGATGCGTCCATCTGTCAGCGCGCGACGGAGCAGCGTCTTTATCCGATCGTTTCCAATAAGAGTTGAGAACGGCATAGTCAGAAGTCAGAAGTCAGAGGTCGGAGGTCAGAAAGCAGACCTAAGAACTCAGAGCTCAGACGTGACGCTAAGAATACCGTATTTTTCATCCAACGATAAAGTGCGTCATCGTGAAACTGACCCCGACTTTCTGCCTTCTGCTTCCTCTCCTCTGACTTCTGACCTTTAATCGTGTATTCTAACTGCCGTGCTAAAGACATTCCTCGAATCCAGGCTGGGAAAATGGAAGCGTCTTGAGGAATTGACCGCACGGGTCTCTCGGCTGCGATTGAAGAGCCTCTCCGGTGAAGAGGTCCGCGAATTCGGGCAGCTTTATCGTCGGACGGCGGCAGATCTGGCGATCGCACGTGAAGAGGTCAGCGACCAGAGGCTGGTCAACTATCTTAACTACCTCGTCGGACGTGCTCACGGCGCGATCTACCGAAGCGAGTCGTCCGGCTTCGGCGTGTTTCTTTCGTTTTTCCGCTATGAATTCCCAGCGGTCTTTAGGAAGACTTTTCGCTATACCCTAACCGCCTTCGCCGTCTTTATGCTGGCCGCTCTCTTTTCATCAGCGGCATGTCTCCTGGACGAGGGCTTTGCAGATCGCATCGCGCCAGGTCTGAAACATAAGATCGCCGGCCACGAAAACTGGACCGAAGACATAAACAACGCAAATCCCCTGGCATCGACCTCGATTCAGAGTAACAACATCACGGTGACCTTTGTTGCGTTCGCCGGAGGCGTGCTCGCCGGGATTGGTTCATTGTGGGTGTTGGCTCAGAACGGGATGCTGCTTGGCATGGTCTTGAGCCTCTGTTTTCGATATCGGTTTTGGGATATTCCGATATTTGTTTCGGCTCACGGAGTGATCGAGCTGACCGCGATATTTATTGCCGGTGGCGCCGGCCTGCTGATTGGTAAGGCGCTTTTGATGCCGGGCGATTTACGCCGGATCGACGCGCTGGTTGAGAACGGACGGCTCGCAATAAAGCTGATACTCGGCTGCATACCGATGCTGCTTATCGCAGGCTTGATCGAAGGGTTCATCTCCCCGGCGCATATTCCCGCAGCCTTCAAGCTCTCGGTCTCGGCAATGAGCGGACTGTTGATGGTCATGTACTTCTTAAAATCCGACCCCACTGTGAAATAAAAAAGGTTCAGGGTTCGGCGTTCCGAGTTTCTGGTTTCTAGTCTCTGGTTTGTAGCTGGGATTCGAACCGGAAATCAGAACCAGAAACGAGAAACAAGAAACAAGAAACGCTAACCCCGAACCCCGAACCCCGAACCCTATACTCTGAACCCTGAACCTTTCTTACAACATTCCTCGTTCCTTCACCTCGAGGTACTTATTGACCAGCTCCAGCGAAAGTCTTCCCGCAGGAACGTCCAGCGCGAGCCCGCCAGCATGACGAATGCGCATCAATGCTTCTTCGCGCTGGCGCAAAATCTCCTCCGCAACTGCTTGACGATAGACGTCACTCGACGTCGCCGGTTGCGCGCGAACCAGCTCTCTGAGATCAGTATCGCCGATCGTAATGATTAGAGGCAGATGTCGGGGAATAAGCTGCGATGTGTGCGCAAGCAGTTCGGCAGACGCGTCTCGATCCACAAGATCGGTGAGGATCACGACCAGTGAGCGCCTTTTGCAATTCGTGCCGAAGAAGTTGAACGCTCGCTTGTAGCTCGGCTCGATCATCTGCGGCTCGAGACTATAAAGCGCTTCCATCAGGCGATTGATTTGGTCGCGGCCCCTGCGAGGTGGCAAATAGCTCACCACCCGTCGCGAAAAGGCAACCAGTCCTACGTTATCGCCTCCTGCCGCCGCCACATAGGCGATCGATAGCGTAGCGTTGACCGCGTGGTCCAGCTTCGAGAGCTTGCCAATCCGCGCGGTCATCAATCGGCCGGTGTCCAGGAGCACGACAATGTTCTGGCTGCGCTCGATAGTGTACTGACGCGTTATGACTTTGCCTCGCCTCGCCGTGGCCGCCCAGGAGATGTGGCGAATTTCGTCGCCGATCACAAACTCACGCAGGGATTCGAACTCGCGACCCTGCCCACGGACTCGCATTCGCCGAAGCCCCGGCTCCGGCCGCCGATTTCTATGCGCATAGATTTCGTGTTTTCTTGCCTCGCGGATGTCGGGGTACACCTTCACATCGGTTGTAGTCGGATATGTCACCTGTCGCCACAATAACCCGAGGCGAGTTCGAAATCTAACCAGTGTGTTGCCGAAGTTGTACTTGCCCCGCGCTGTTGGCAGCAAGCTGTACCGCCACGCGCGAGAGCGTCCAGCCGGAATCGTCAATTGCGCCTCGCGAGGAGTAAGGAGTTCCATCTGAGACGGGTACTCGTCCTTGACGATAAACGAGACCTTGCGACGGGAACGGTTTGCAATCCGGATCGTAACTTCGTTCTCCGCCCCCATCGCGAACCGCTCTTCCATCTGCCGCTCGATGCGGAAGGCTGCGGGTTTATCGGAGACAAAATAATCAACGGCGGCCGCAACAATTAATCCGAAATCGTACAACAGCGTCAGGTAAAGCGCGCCACGACTTATCCATCCGACCGAAAGCAACGCAAGCCCGACCGCGAGCAGCAAGAAAAACCGCGTGGAGAAAACAAATCTCAAATCAGATAGTCCTCGTCGATGCTCCCAACCGCAAGAGTCTCTAGCAGGGCCGCGACGGTTTGAAACTGAGCGATCGTGAAAACCGCAGCGCGGATCTGATAGGGCAGCTCGAAGCGCGCGAGCGCCTCACGAGCCGCTACCCACATCTCTTCATCGACTTCTTCTGTGTTCAAGGTGGTGTTGAATTCGCCCTCAGCCGGGTAAGCGAAGGTCAACATGTGATAAACAGGGCCGGCGTGTGCGCTTGTGTGAATGTCTCTCAACGGAACAAGAAGCTGAGTGTCTATTTCGATCC
Organism: Blastocatellia bacterium; assembly: GCA_035649735.1. Lineage (GTDB taxonomy): Bacteria > Acidobacteriota > Blastocatellia > UBA7656 > UBA7656 > Onstottus_A. The sequence goes on from DASRIZ010000080.1 coordinate 62,342, forward strand.
CGATTTCTTCGAGTACTTCGCGACGCGCGGTTGCTCGGATATCGGTGTCGTCAGGGTCGCACCGGCCTCCTGGAAAGACAAACGCACCTGGATAATAGCGGAAATGAGCGGGCCGTCGACTCAAGTAAACCTCAATTCCGAGCGCGGAATCCCTTACGAAGGCGACCGCTGCGGCGGGTATTGGTTCATTATGTTCTCTCACTTTGCCCACGCAAGACCGTCGGGTCCTCGCCCCGGCTCCATCGATCCGGAGACAGAGAAGTCCTCAAGGTTGATAACTGCGACTTTGTTGGCCTGTGACAATGCAACGAACGCCCGACGTCCATCGGGATGGACGAGAATACCCGCGGGACCGCCGCCGACCTTAATGCGTCGCAGCTCCTTTCGGGTCGATGCTTCGAAGATGATGACATCGCCGGTTTGCGGATCAGATACCAGGACGCGTTTTCCGTCGGGCGTGAACTTCACTCTAATCGGCGCGCCGCCCACTTTGAGAACCGCTTTCACCTGGCCGGTCGCGGCGTCGAGGATTGATAGCCCTCCGTCGCCCCGGTGCGCAGCCCAGACCTCGCCTTCATCAGGGGACAGATCAATTCCTTCCGGTCCTTTCCCGACCGCGATCTGAGTCATAGACAATGCGCTTGTTCCCTTAGCGGGAACGATCGAACTCACTGTGTCAGACTCTCGATTAGCGGTAAACATCTTTCCGGACTTCGGGGCCACGACTATCATATGAGAGCCTCCCTGGCCGGTCCCCAGAGTCCAGTCTACTCGACCAGCTACCGGGTCGTATCGGGCAATGGCTCTGCTGCCTTCGATCGTGAAGTATATCTTTCCGTTCGACTCGAAGACGCCATGTGGCCGCAGCAATGCCCCCAGTTCAACTCGCTTGATTTCTTTTCGCGAGGCTATGTCGATTACCGAGATCGTGTTTCCCGGGCGTTCGGCAGTTCCGTAGTTGCATACGAACGCAAATCGGCCGTCTGCTGATGTGGTGAGTTCGTGTGGACCTTCGCCGGTTGGCACCAGAGCCAGCACCTTGAGGGTTGCCGCGTCGACGATCGCAAGAGTGTTGTCGGATTTGTTAAGAACCAGCAGAGATCCGTGATCCGCGACTGCAGCAAAGGATGTCAATCCCACCAGAACCCCAAAGATCATCACCACCAACGAGACGAGCCTCTGCCATGGGCCTTTCATATTGCGATACACCTCCGGCTAGACGTGATCCAGATAGGTACTAAACGAGATTCCGGTAATAACTGTGAATCTTGCTGATCAACGGGCGAGAGCGACGATCTTCTCGGCGGCGTCTTTCATTCCGGAAGCGGAGACAAATCCCAGGCCCGAGTGCTCGATGACCTCGCGACCCTTCTCCACATTGGTGCCTTCCAGACGAACAACAACCGGGACCTTGATGCCTAAGTTCCGGGCGGCGGCGACAACGCCGGTTGCGACCATATCCGTCCGTACAATGCCGCCGAAGATGTTGATTAGTACCGCGCGGACATTCTTATCCGAGAGCAGAATGCGAAAGGCGCTTTCGACGCGCTCCTGCGAAGCTCCTCCTCCAATGTCCAGGAAGTTCGCGGGCTCTCCGCCGGCAAGCTTGATGATGTCCATCGTCGCCATAGCCAGGCCGGCGCCGTTCACCATGCAGCCGATGTTACCATCCAGCTTGATGTAATTCAGATCGTGTTTTGAAGCTTCGATCTCGAGCGGGTCTTCTTCATTCAGATCGCGCAACTCTGCGTAGTCCTTGTGCCGGAACAACGCGTTGTCGTCGAAATTCAGCTTCGCATCGAGCGCATACAAATTGCCGTCTTCGGTGAGCAAAAACGGATTGATCTCGACAAGCGAGGCGTCCAGATCAACATTCGCGCGGTACAGCGAGATCATGAACCGGGCAGCCTTGTTCACAACCTCTTTTGGAAGTCCGATTCCGAAGGCGAGCTTGCGAGCCTGGAACGGTTGAAGTCCGATGGCCGGATCGATCACTTCCTTGAGTATCTTTTCAGGCTCATTTGCCGCTACTTCTTCGATATCCATCCCACCCGCGGACGAAGCCATGAAGACCAGGCGCGAAAGTGAACGGTCCAAAACTATTCCAAGATAGAACTCCTGCTTGATCTTGAGAGCCTCCTCGATCAAGACCGTGCGAACCTCGCGGCCTTCGGGGCCGGTCTGATGAGTGACCAGCTTCATTCCAATCATATTTCGCGCGATATCCACCGCTTCGTCGAGCGAGCGAGCGAGTTTGACCCCGCCCCCTTTGCCGCGTCCACCGGCATGAATCTGCGCCTTGACGACGACGGGTAGTCCGAGCTGCTCGACCGCGGCAGGCACCTGCTCGTGGCCAGTCACGACTACGCTTCGTGGAACGTTGACTCCGTATTTAGCCAGAAGTCGCTTGCCCTGATATTCGTGGATTTTCATTGGGAGTTAGTCATTGGTCATTAGTCATTGGTCATTGGTCATTAGTCACTGGATCATTAACTAGCGATCAAAAGACCGATGACTAGTGACCAATGACTAATGACCAATGACGGTCCTTCTACTGTTGCCCGCTAATGTTCGCGCGATTGCGCTTTGTAAAAACGTAGACCCCGCTGGAAAAGCTACCCAGATAGACTCGATCCCGGTCAAATGGATCAAAGGTCACCGTCCAGACTCGGTTCGACGGCAGCTCAACATCCACTCGTTCCCAGATGTAACCTTTGTCTGTCGAGCGATACACTCCGCCGCGAGAATACTCGGCGGCCATGACCTCATCGGGGTTCGTCGGATTGAAGACTACCGATGTGAAGTCCCCCGAGGGCAACCCGCCGCCTCGCCGCGCCCACGTCCGACCCCCGTTGGTGGATCGGAAGATATACTGATTGGTGCCGACGATTATTATCTGCGCGTCGCGCGGGTCCTGAGCGATCGCTTTGACGAACATGTCAGTCGGGCCGCGCTCGGCATGCTGCCAGGAGAGAGTGCTGTCGTTTGAGATAAAAAGACCTTGTTTGGTGCCCGCCAGGATCTTTCGGGGTGTGTCCTTGTGAGTTGAGATCGAGAACACCGGAGCATCGGCGGGATAGCCGTCTATCGTTACCTTCTGCCATCCGCGAGCATCGTCGAAGGTTCGATACAGCCCGTCCATCGTTGCAGCCAGCAATCCAACTTTTCCGTCAGCGTCGGCGAAGCTGGTGATGTCGTCAACCTGCCTGGTCAATTGAATGGACCCCGGGTCCAGAGACGCCTCAACCTTGGGTTTCTCTTTTTTCACCGGTCGCTTTTGAGCGGGTTTTTTGGACTTCTGAGTTGTCGTTTTCTTTGAAGCCGCGATGGTCTCGTACCGGCCAACAGCGGACGGTGACCAAGCGGCGCCAGCACGCCGGGAACGTGTGTTTCTCGCCGGTGGTTTCTCTACCTTCTTAACCGGTTCTACCCCAGTGGCCGCCCATGTCGCGCCGCGGTCATTCGAACGATACACCCCTGAGTTGGTGCCGGCGTAGACAACGCTCGGGTTATCGGGCATCTGATAGAAAGAGAAGACGTCCCGCCCGGCGAGTCCGGTTGAGGATGGCAGCCAGGTCTCGCCGCCGTCGGATGAAGCGAACACGCTTCCGCCGGTGCCGTCGTGAAAAACGCTGGCCAGCAGCCGCCCATTCTCGGTCGCGTCGGGCATTATCGCGAGCACGTGACGGTGGATGAATCCTGTGTTCGACTCGCTAAAGTCAGTTCCGAGGTTCTCGGAAGTTCGCACGCCAAAGTCATCCGTACCAATTACCACTCGGTTGGGTTTGTCGGCGGTAACCACGATCGACCGGATCACCAGCGTCTTTGAGGTCAACAGCATCCAGCGCTTGCCGCCGTCCTTAGACCGCCACAAGCCTTCGCTTGTTCCGGCGAACAGGATGCTCGAATTCGATGGATGCGGGACAAGCACATAGGTGCGGCGCGCGCTGAACGGAATGCCCGGGAACTTGAACCACTTTTCTCCGGCATTCATAGAACGATAAAAACCGCTGCACGCATTGACGTACACAATGTTGGGTTGATTGGGATCTACAGTGATTCCAAAGACATCTGAGTCGTTGATCATCCCGGCGATCTGATTGCCGGTTTGCTTCCAGCTTACCCCACCGTTGGTAGTTTTCCACGGCAGGTGCCAGGTGCCGGCGTAGATGACGTTTGTGTCCCGCGGATCGATAGCCACCGATTCAATGTTTCGAATCTCTCGATCGCCGACCGGCGATATTCGTTCCCAGCTTTTTCCGGCGTCAGTAGATCTGAATACGCCGTTCAAATTGGGATCGTCGTTTGCGCTCCCAGCAATTAGAAAATTGGAGTCGGACGGTGCAATGGCCAGCGAACGGACTGACAGTTTTTTGGTTCCGTCGAGCAGTTTCCAGTGTTGCCCACCGTCGGTGCTCTTGAACACACCGCCTTCTTCATCGCGTGCGACTGCCCATGCTCCGGCGTAAATCGTTTTGGGATCGCGAGGGTCAATGACGATGTTGTCGACGGAGAGTCCTCGCTTATCGAGTCCTGGCTTGAGCCGGCGCCAGGTGCGCGCGTTATCCGTCGAGTTGAAGATTTGCCCGTCTGCCGTTCCTAGATAAAACACATCCGAGTCGACCGGCGAGGCCACCAGCGCTCGCACATCGCCACCCCACGGACCGGTCACTTCCCACTGGCGAACTTCAGTCGCTTTTGTTTCGGAAGAAGGTCTTGTATCGTCGTCACCGCTGACAGCAGCGGCGGACGCGCACACAAACAACAATGTGAGGGTGAGCAAGCGATTTAGTTTCATTCTGACGGTACTCCTTGGTCAAACTGCCGAATCCGTCTGGGGTTCAATGCGCGGATCCTTTTGACTGATTCGGTTCAGTCCCGAAGACTATACAATACTCTTGATGTGCGATTCCAGAGGAACCTTTGGAGGCTTAGCTTACACGTATCTGACCCCCGGCGTGTGCTCGCCGGGACCATCTAGTGCCACGCCAAATCTATGCCTGGTTGCTGATTAACGACCTATTTGATGACCCAGGTATCGCCGCTGTTGATCAGCTTTTCCAGGTCTCCGGGGCCCTTCTTGTCGGTTGCCGTTTTGATCTGTTCCACGAGCATTTCTTCATAGGTGGCCTTGGCAACATCACGGAAGACGCCGATCGGAACCGGATAGTCAGGGTACTCCATCCGGGCCAGCATGTAGGCCAGATAGGAGTCCGTCGCCTTCTCATCGTGCGTGATCAAATCGGACTCGCTTACGTCGCCGTTCAGATCGACGACTTCAAGGTGCATATCGCGGTTGCGCATCCGAATACCACGATTGCGCTCCTTACCGAATACCAACGGTTTCCCGTGGTTCAGCTCGATCATGGCGTCGTCGCGCACTCCGCGCTCGGTGAACATGTCGAAAGCGTGGTCGTTGAAGATGTTGCAGTTTTGATAGACCTCAACAAACGAAACACCTTTGTGGTGCATTGCACGCTCAACAACCATTTGAAGATGGGTGGTAAAGGTATCAACCGAGCGGCCGACAAAAGTCGCTTCGGCAGCCAGCGCTATCGACAGCGGGTTTAACGGATAGTCAATCACTCCATACGGGGTCGACTTTGTTTTCTTGCCGAATTCCGACGTTGGCGAATACTGGCCCTTAGTCAGTCCGTAGATTCGGTTGTTGAACAGGATGATGTTGATGTCGAGATTTCGGCGAATCATATGGATCAGATGATTTCCGCCGATCGATAAAGCGTCTCCGTCACCGGTGATTACCCAAACCGAGAGATCCGGATTTGACGCCTTGATACCGGTAGCTATCGCCGGTGCGCGTCCGTGAATGCTGTGGAACCCGTAGGTGTTCATATAGTAAGGGAAGCGGCTCGAACACCCGATCCCTGAGACGAACACCGTATTCTCGCGCTTGATGCCGAGTTCAGGCATGACTTTTTGGATCTGTGCCAGGATCGAATAGTCGCCGCACCCCGGACACCAGCGAACCTCCTGATCCGAGACAAAGTCTTTTCGAGTTAGCTTTACGGGTGGCACGGCGGACCCGCCGCCGTTTGTTGGAATGTTTGGATCTGTGCTCATAATTTCCTTCTTTTGAACTGAGTTACTAACTAATCCTCGTAGAGCTCATTCATCTTCGCGGTCAGCTCGCTGATCTTGAACGGCTTGCCTTTGACCTTGGGAAACGAAACCGCGGGCACCAGATAACGTGCGCGCAGCAGCATCGCAAGCTGGCCCAGATTCAATTCCGGTATCAAGACCCGATCGAACCGCCCGAGTATGTCTCCAAGGTTACTTGGGAACGGGTTCAAGTATCGCAGATGTATGCTCGACACGGATTTGCCGTCGCGTTGCATTTCTTCTACTGCCGATGTGATCGCGCCGTAAGTGGACCCCCAGCCGATAACCAGCAAACGACCTGTCTGTTCACCGAAGATTTCGATGTCCGGGATGTCATCGGCTATCCGCGCAACCTTTTCCGCTCGCGTCAAAACCATGTGCATATGGTTTTCCGGCTCGTAAGAGACGTTGCCGGTTATGTCTTCTTTCTCGATTCCGCCGATTCTGTGTTCCAGCTCCGGCGTGCCCGGGACGGCCCAGGGCCGCGCCAATGTTTCCGGATCTCGATTGTAGGGATTAAACCCTTCGCGTTCGGTGGTGAGCTTGACCTCGAATTGTGGCAGCTCGTCCATCATCGGCAATAGCCATGGTTCGGCGCCGTTGGCGAGGTATCCATCCGAAAGATAAATCACCGGGAGCATGTGCTTGGTGGCGATGCGGAATGCTTCGACGGCCATATGAAAGCATTCAGAGGGAGTGGCCGGCGCGACGATCGCAACAGGACACTCTCCGTTTCGGCCAAACATAGCTTGCAGCAAATCGGCTTGCTCGGTCTTTGTAGGAAGGCCGGTGGACGGACCGCCTCTTTGCACGTCGATAATCACGACCGGAAGCTCGGTCATCACCGCGAGCCCGATAGCCTCGCTCTTCAGCGCCAGTCCCGGTCCACTGGTCCCGGTCAAACCGAGATTCCCGGTGAACGCGGATCCGATCGCAGCGCACATGGCCGCGATCTCGTCCTCGGCCTGAAAGGTTTTCACCCCAAAGTTCTTGTGGATCGATAGCTCGTGCAGAATGTCCGACGCTGGCGTGATGGGATAGCTTGCGTAAAACAGCGGGCGCTTTGCGAGCACCGAAGCCGCCACAAATCCAAGCGCGGTCGCTTCGTTGCCGGTGATATTTCGATATTTGCCTGGAGCGATAGCGGCACGCCGAACGCGATAGTGAGTGGTGAATATCTCCGCTGCTTCCGCGTAGGCGAAGCCGGCTTTCAGTGCCGTCAAATTGGCTGTCTGAAGCTCCGGCTTCTTAAACTTGCTCTCTATCCACCGCTGCGTTGGCTCTAGCGGACGGTCGTACAGCCAGTACATCAACCCCAGCGCCCAGAAGTTCTTGCAACGATCAATATCCTTGGGAGGGAGTTTCACCGCGTCGCGCAACGCCGCCCGGTTCAGGGTGCTGATCGGAAGCTTGAACAGCCGATAACCGCTCAGACTGCCATCTTCAAGCGGGTTTGATTGATAACCGGCTTTCTTAAGGTTGTTCTCATTGAATGCATCGGTGTTGGTGATAAGGATGCCGCCAAGTTCCAGATCCGCAATGTTGACCTTGAGCGCGGCCGGGTTCATCGCCACCAGCACGTTGGGCTCATCGCCGGGTGTGCGAATGTCGTGATTAGAAAAGTTCAACTGAAACCCGGAAACCCCCGGAAGTGATCCGGCAGGCGCGCGAATCTCGGCTGGGAAATCGGGTAACGTAGAAATGTCGTTGCCAACCACCGCGGTTGTGTTCGTAAACTGCGTCCCGGTGAGTTGCATGCCGTCGCCCGAGTCGCCGGCGAACCGGATCGTCACCGTTTCTACTTCTTCGATGTGTTTTAGCTCGGTGTTATCGAGAATCGTTGTTGATTCCATAATTGCTTTCCTGTTATGAGAGAGGATTGGGGGTTTGTCATCTCTCTATTTAGTAGAGTGTTCCGAAGTTCGAAATTCTACACAAGAACATAATACAACGCAAAGCAGGGCCACGTCACAGTTGTCTTGGTCGTGAGTAAAAGAAAGACTTGAATTACTTCCAACTGTGTTGAGCCTTCACGACACCGAACTTCCCCGCTGCGAATTCCCAACCCCGTCAGGGGTTGCATGTTTATGGACACGTTGAGCCCAGAAAGCACCTCCGGCCGCATTTGTGAGACTGCATAGCCGGCGGGTGTGACCAACTCGGCCGGAGTGCCCGTATCTATAAACATGCAACCCCTGACGGGGTTGGGAACGTGGTTGGAAGCCTTCTGAGTCGATAAACTTGACTCAGTGGTAGTTGGATTCAAGCCCCACTTTTGATCACACCCTCTGTCTTTTGGCTGAGGGTCGGTGATAAATAATGGAACTAAGGCGCCGTCAAGTTCGATTAGTTCATAAGGCGGAAGATCGGGGTTGTTTCTAGAAAACCAATAAATGCTCAGGAGGGAAGGGAATGAGAATCAGGAACTCCGTATACTCGCTAGCCATAACGACAACACTGTTGTTGTGCCTGGTATCAGTGCGCGCACAAGCTCCGCTTGATGAATCCAAGGATATGACAATAGACGCCGCAACGCGTTCGGCGGTGATTGAAGCTGCATTGAAAAAGCTAAACGAGAATTATGTCTTTCCTGAGACCGCAAAGAAGATGGAGCAAGCGGTTCGCGAGCGCATAGGGCGTAAGGAATACGATCAGATTACAAGCGCTAAGCTCTTAGCCACTACGCTCCAGAATCACCTCCAGGATGTCAGCCACGACAAACATCTTCGAGTTACTTACCATGCGGACAAACTGCCACCCGAGAACACCGAGCGGCGCGAGCCGACTGCTGACGAGCTTGCTCGTCAGCTCGAATTCCTTCGAACCGTCAATTTCGGTTTTGAGAAGGTCGAACGGCTACCCGGGAATGTTGGCTACCTCGATCTTCGCGGTTTCATGTCTGCTCAGCTTGGAGCGGAAACCGTGGTCGCCGCGATGAATTTTCTTGCAAACACCGACGCGTTAATTGTCGACCTCCGTCGAAACGGCGGTGGCGATCCGGCAATGGTGGCGTTGATCTCCAGCTACTTATTTGACGGACAGCCGGTTCACTTGAACGATCTTTATTTTCGCCCCGAGAACAGCACGCGACAGTGGTGGACTCTCCCACACGTGCCCGGCAAACGCTTCGGCGGCAAGAAAGACGTGTTCGTGTTGACCAGCAAGCGAACCTTTTCTGCAGCCGAAGAGTTCACCTACAACCTGA